>CAKVON010000027.1 GCA_934792625.1 uncultured Atopobiaceae bacterium | reverse complement strand
ACCCCGGAGGAGTTCCGGAGCCGGCCCCTTGCGGCGTAGTTCTTATTTAAGCCGTCCAAGTTTTGGGACGCAGTTCATTCGCTTTCCTGGGCTTTCTTCAAGGCTGCTCAGCAATTCACTGCCAACCTACCCATAACCGTCTTTTTTAGGCGCGACGGGCCAATAAGCGCGAGTCGGCGCTAGTCCATATGGGCGTAATCGACCTTGGCGCGGCGTGCGGTCGCGATCTCCCAGTCGCGGGTGCCCTCAAAGACATCCTGCTTGTAGGGGTTGCGGCCAAGCTTCTTGGCACGGTAGGCGATGTAGAGAATCGCGGCGATGTTGGCCACGAGAGCCAGAATCGAAACCACAAGTGCCGCGGCGGGGTCGAGCGTGGAGTGCGTCACAAAGATGGACTCCTCCTGGAAGAAGGGAAACACCTGCGCAAACATGCACCAGATGGCCAGCGTGAAAGCGCGGTTCTGGATCCAGCCGCCCTTGTTCCAAATGAAGGCAGCCACGGTGGGGGCGAGCAGCAGGGCAAAGCCGCAGAACCAAGAGTGCGTGGGCAGGCAGTTGTAGGTGTAGCAGAAGTTCCAGATGTCGTATGCGATGATGTAGACCCAGGTCATGTCGGGCCACAGCATATCGGTCTTGTCCTCGCTCGCGTAGACGCTCCACCAACCGGTCATGCAGAAGATATTGATGATGCCGGCGATACCGTTGAACACGTTGTTCCATCCAGCGAGCTGCGTGGCGCCTTCGGAGGTGACCCAGGTGGTCTCGCCCAGGGCAAAGAAGTGATACGCGCTCTCAAAGTCGGATACGACGGCAATCATGATGTTGATGGCCACAATGACAAACGGCCATGCACGGAACCACTTGGCCTTGCCGATCTTGCCCCACTGGTACTTGATGGCAATAAAGCCCCAGCATCCGGCGAGCGCCGCATAAACCTTGGCGTAATGGAACCAGCTGTTCTGGTACACATGCGTGGGGTTGGTGAGCGCCCACTCTTGGCCGTTGGCTACGCCCATGGCGATGGCGGCACAGTAGATGGTCATGGCAAGGGGTGCCACGCCAAAGATGATGGCAGCGCCGACCTTGGTACGGCGGCCGATCTCATTCAGCACAATGAGGCCGACAAAGACCATGACCCAGCCGAGCCAATGGGCACCGGTGTTGCTCCCCCAAACATCAAATAACATGTCCCTCTCCTTTCCTTAAAGCCCGTCTCTCCCTCTAGTTCACGACGGGCGCAAATAAACAGTTACGGCTGCCGGCATCCTACTTAGACGGTCGGCGCTCCGGGTACTTGGCGGTGTATCCCTCGATGTGCAGCGTCGAAGCGATGATGTCCTTCACGGTCTCATCGGGCACATCCGGATGCGTGCGGATATACATGAGCAAGCCCATGACAAGCGTGTAGAACGTCTCGTAAACATGGTCGATGCGCAGGTCATGATGGGCGATGAAGTCGGCGACGGTCGTCTCACACAGGTAGTGCGCTACGCGCTCGACCGCATGGTGTAAAAAGCCGCCGTAGAGGGCGCCGCTGCCCGAGGTGAGCGTGGTGGGCAGCTCATGCCCATCTACCACCAAGCGTTTGAACAACGGGGCTACGGTGTCGAGCGCGCCTTCGATGTCGCCTACGATGCGGCTGGCGTTCCAACGTTCGAGCTCGGTGATGAAGCCCTCGATAGCCTCGTCCATAACGGCCTCGACGGCGGCGTCCATATCGGAAAAATAATGGTAGAAAAGCGAGCGCGTGCAGCCTGCTTGCTTGGATACGGCGGATACCGAAAGATGGGATACCCCGCGCTCGGCGCTGACGACGCGCACTGCCTTAAGGATCCTGCGGCGACGTTCATCTCCGGGGAGGCGCTTGGGGGCATCGACCGTAGGGGCGCATTCGTCCGGCTGGGTTTCAATGTGTTGCGGGGCGGCATCGTGTGCTTGGTCCGATGTCACGCTGCGGGTAGTCATCCGCTCGCCGCCTTTCTGATGCTTCGGCCCGGTGATTCACCTCCTAGTCTTGAATATTGTTGACGGTTCGTCAATACTGTTTTTGACAGTATGTCAACTTCGCGGGTTGAACGTGTAAGGGCACGTTCGGCTTGCATAAAGAGTGACCGCAGCTCGCGCAATCGCCGCGCGGCAAGGGAGGGGGACGCCATGATTCTCAATGGACCGGGGATTAGCTACACCGAGTCCGATATCGGCGCGGAGTTCGTTCCGCCGTTGCCCGAGCATCCGCGCGAGAAGATTGTGAAGCTCTGCGAGCACTGCACGAACCGCCTGCTCCATCGCGACGAGCTGCTGGGCTACGAGTACTGGTCGTTTGCCGAGGCGGCAACCGACGAGCAGGCAGATGTCCTGCTTAAGATGAAGATGCGCCGGCCCTACACTCTGGCCGAGATGGTCAAGCTGACGGGCATGCCTGAGGCCGAGATTGAAAAGATGCTCGACGACATGAGCTACACCGGCTTGCTTGAGTACAACTGGGAGAACCCCACGCGCACCAAGCAGTGGGTGCTTCCCATGCTCGTGCCCGGCTCGGCCGAGTTCCTCAACATGCGCGTAAGCCAGCTGGACGAGCATCCGGTGTTCGCCAAGTTCTTCGAGCAGGCCTCCAAGGGCCCGCTGTCAAAGGCGACGCCGATGGTTCCGCCCGGAGGCGCGGGCATTGGCATGCACGTTATCCCCGTTGAGCAGGCCATCGATGCCGCGAGCACCTCGGTGCCTATCGAGCACATCGAGCACTGGCTGGACAAGTACGACGGCAAGTACGCTGCATCTACCTGCAGTTGCCGCGCGAGCCGCAAAGTTTTGGGCGAGGGCTGCGGCGACGACCCGCGCGATTGGTGCATCGCTGTGGGTGACATGGCCGACTACGTGGTCGAGACCGACCGCGGCCACTACATCACGCGCGAGGAAGTCTACGACATTCTGCGTGCGGCCGAGGACAACGGCTTTGTGCACCAGATCACCAATATCGATGGCGAGAACAAGATCTTCGCCATCTGCAACTGCAACGTGAACGTGTGCTACGCGTTGCGTACCTCGCAGCTGTTCAACACGCCCAACCTGTCGCGTTCCGCCTATGTTGCGCACACGGAGGCCGATAAATGCGTGGCATGCGGCCGCTGCGTGGAGGTGTGCCCCGCGGGCGCCGTCAAGTTGGGCCAGAAGCTTTGCAGCAAGACGACGGGCAAGGTCCCCGAGTATCCGCGCCAAGAGCTGCCCGATGCCGTGAAGTGGGGGCCGGAGAAATGGTCTCCCAACTACCGCAACGACAATCGCGTCGAGACGCATGAGGCCGGTACCGCGCCCTGCAAGACCGCCTGCCCGGCGCACATCGCCGTCCAGGGTTACCTTAAGCTCGCGGCGCAGGGCCGCTATGATGAGGCGCTTGCGCTCATCAAGCGCGAGAACCCGCTGCCCGCCGTGTGCGGTCGCATTTGCAACCGCCGCTGCGAGGACGCGTGCACGCGCGGCAGGGTTGACGCCGCTATTGCCATCGACGAAGTGAAGAAGTTCATCGCCCAGCGCGATCTGGACGCCGCGACGCGCTATATCCCGCCGGTGGTCACGCCCACGCGCGCGGGCGGCTTTGACCAGAAGGTCGCCATCATCGGCGCTGGCCCCGCGGGCCTTTCGTGCGCGTTCTATCTGGCCGAGAAGGGCTACAAGCCGGTCGTGTTCGAGAAGATGCCGCGCCCCGGCGGTATGCTCACCTACGGCATTCCCTCCTTCAAGCTGGAAAAAGACGTCATCGAGGCGGAGGTCGAGGTCATCCGCGAGATGGGTGCCGAGTTCCGCTATGGCGTAGAGGTGGGTCGCGACGTGACGCTCGCTGAGCTGCGCGAGCAGGGCTTCGCTGCCTTTTACGTTGCCATCGGCTGCCAAGGTGGCCGTCTGCCCGGCGTTGACGGACAGGATGCGAAGGGCGTTTGGACCGCTGTCGACTTCTTGGCCAAGTACACCGATCAGACGGCAGGCGCCGCTCCTGCGATGGGCCGTACCGTGGTTGTGGGCGGCGGCAACGTGGCTATCGATGCCGCGCGCGTGGCGGCTCGCACTCAGGCTCCCGAGGTCACGATGCTGTGCCTCGAGTCTTCCGAGGAGATGCCCGCAAGTGACGAGGAAGTTGCCGAGGCCCGCGAGGACGGCGTGGACATCCGCTGCGGCTGGGGCCCCAAGGAGGTTCTCTCCGACGAGGCCGGCGTGGTGCGCGGCATCGTGTTCAAACGCTGCACACGTGTGTTTGACGATGACGGCCGTTTTGCTCCCGAGTATGACGAGAACGACCTTGTGACCATCGAGTGCGATCAGGTTGTCTTCGCCATTGGTCAGAGCATCGAGTGGGGCAACCTGCTTGAGGGTTCCGCCGTCGAGCTTGGCCGCGGTCGGGGCGCCGTTGCCGATCCACAGACGTATCAGACTGCAGAGCCCGATATCTTTGTGGGCGGCGACGTCTATACCGGTCCCAAGTTCGCTATCGACGCCATTGCCGCGGGTCACGAGGCTGCCGTGTCGATCCATCGTTTTGTCCAGCACGGAACGCTCACCATTGGCCGCAACCAGCGCAAGTACGTTGAGCTCAACAAGGACGATGCCGACCTTTCGA
>CAKVON010000026.1 GCA_934792625.1 uncultured Atopobiaceae bacterium | reverse complement strand
GGTCGAGATTTTCGCTCGGTCAAGTCCTGGGCTCGCACGAAGAGCACATTTAGTGCTCTTCGGCTCGTGCGGAATCTACGAAAATCTCGACCCGCCCCCTCGGACCGGAGCTACGGTAACTTTGTTGCGAATCCTCGTGCCCGTTGAGCGACGCGCCCCACGCATAACCCTTATGTCGGCGGGCTGATGTGTTGCGTCCCTGATGGCTACAAGGTTGAAACGAAGTTGGACAGGCGATTTAGGCCTTCGTCCAGATCTTGGTCGGAGACGCAGTAGCTTAGGCGGATGTGGTTTTCGGTGCCGAAGCAGTTTCCGGGGACTAGGGCTACGTTGGCTTCTTTGATGGCTTTGATGCAGAAATCCTCGCTTGATAGGCCGAACTTTTTGATGCTCGGGAAGGCGTAGAAGGCTCCTGCGGGTTCTACGACGTCGAGGCCCATGTTGTTGAGGGCCGCGAGAACTCGTTTGCGGCGGGCTCGGTAGACTTTGAGCATGGGGGTGGGGTCGACGGTGAGGGCTCGGGTTGCTGCGTCCATTTCGAAGGAGACGGCGCTCGACACTAAGTATTGGTGGGCCTTGGCGATCTCGGCAACGACGGGGGCCGCGGCTGCGAGCCAGCCCAGGCGCCAGCCCGTCATGGCCCAGGGCTTGGAGAAGCTCTCGATAATTACCGTCTGATCGCGCAGCTCCGGGTGTCGTTGGGCAAATCGCTCGTAGCCGTCCACATAGACCAAGCGGTTATATACGTCGTCGCAGACTACGTAGATGCCCGCCTGCTCTGCCACGCGCGCCACTGCGTCGAGCGACGCCGCGTTGAGGATACAGCCTGTGGGGTTGTTGGGCGAGCAGATGACGATAGCCTTGGTCGCCGGGGTCACGCAAGCTCGCAGTGCTTCCTCATCGATCTGGAACTGAGCGGGCTCCGTATCCAAAAAGACCGCCTTGGCGTGATTGGCCACGACGATGCTCTCATACAAGCCAAATGCCGGCGTGGGGATGATGACCTCGTCACCGGGGTTGAGCATGGCCATAAACGTTGCCGACAGGGCCTCGGTCGCGCCGTCGGTCAGGATGACCTCGTCGGGCGAATACGCCAAGCCCGCGTCGCCCATATATGCGGACAGTGCCTCGCGCAGGGCGGGGCGACCGTTGTTGGGCGGATAGTGCGTGTCGCCGCGGTCGAGCGAGGCCGTTACCTCGGCGCTAATCACATCGGGCGTGGGAAAATCGGGCTCGCCGAGCGCAAGCGCGATGCATCCCGGATGCTGAGCGGCGAGCGCGTTGATTCGGCGGATGCCGGAGGGCTTAAGCGTGGCAAGCGAGGTATTCATGGGCAGACGCATGGCGTTCCTTTCGTAAGGGTTGCACTAGGATAGCGCGGCGGAGCATTGGCAGACGGTGTAACCTAAACGGAAATGAACCGGAAAGGAGGCGGCATGGAGACGACCGCGCGCGGCGATGTACCAAAAACGCTGCAAACCATTGCGTATATCAGTATTCCCGATAGCGCCGATCTTGAGTTTTTGCTTTGGGACCTGCAGGATGCCGTCGCGGCTTATGCCCAACTATCCGGCACCGCACTCCCCCGCCCGGTCGATTTGAGGACGGATGATGCTGATGGCGCTGCCGATGTCGCCGACGGCATTGTGGTCGCCGTTGAGGATGTACTAGATGATGCAGCGATGGTAGCCATTGAACAGGCACTTGATCGCTTTGGTGGTGCAGGAACGCGTGTCTATGCTGTTGCCCAGGCTGGTGTCGATGGCCTCGAGCGAGCGCGCGGACTCGTCGAGCGTCTGCGAGCGGCATGCGACCTTCGCGATCTGTCGTGGTGCGGTGGCATTGTCGCCTGCAGCGGCAACGGTATTGCGGCGCTTCGCCGCTCCCCACGCATGGGTCTCTTGCGCCGGCCGTTTTCCGAAGCCATGGACAAGCTGGTAGGTGCCATTCGCATGGGCTGCTCGGTTGAGCATGCGCAGCGACTTGGCGGCGGCAATGCCGAGGACGTCGACGCTGATGGCACGGTTTGCGCCGAGCCGGCCGTACCCGCACCGATCTGGCGAGGCGCTCTGAAATGTCTCGGCGCCCGCACTCAATCAGAAATCTAATTTAACAAGCTGCCCAGTCAACGGCTTCGCGCCAGCGTTCAACAAGACGTTCCAGACGCCACGCCGCGTTGGCGGGGCTCGTCGACGGCAGCACTACAGCCGACAGCCCCGTGCGCTCTTGCAGGTAGCGCTTGTAGAGCCGCCCGGCAGTGCCACCGTTACAAACAACAACCTCGATCGGCGCAGCATCCACGATGCGCTCAATATGTGCTGGCACAACGTTTTTGATGCTAGCGTCACTCGAGCCCTTAATGTCGCAGCTCTCGATCACATCCCAAACGGCCACGCCGCCGTTTAACAGCATAGCCCGCTTGGCGGCAATGGAGGCGTCGAGCATCGCAAGCTCGCCGCTCGCCAAAAGATCGCCCTCGTTGGGCGGCACAGGCATACCGAGGCACGCGGCCATCACGCACCAAAAACGGTTTTGCGGATTGCCGTAATAGAAAGCGTTGGCACGCGAAAGCACCGAGGGAAACGAGCCCAGCACCAAAACGCGCGAGCGCTCGTCAAACACGGGCGCAAACCCATGCTCAATATGCTGATATCCCTCATCCGGCGCGGACACGAGCTAGGCCCTCAACAGATAGCGAACCTCGTAGGGCGCAAGCTCAAGGGTACCCGTCAGCTCGACCGTGGGCGCGCCGTCGGCAAGCAGGTCGACAAAGGAGCCGTTGAGCTCACCGGCTCCAAAGGTGTATGGCTCGTTTACGGCGTTCACCGCCACGAGCACCGTCGCGTCGTCGCAGGCGCGCTCGAACAACAGCTGCTTGTTCTGGATCACCACGTTGCGATAGGCGCCGTAGTTAAGGGCGCGTGCCGCCGCGTCGCCAGCCGAGCGAAGGTGAGTCAACTGTGTGATGAACGCCGTCAGCTCGTTGGGCGCGGGCTCGTCGAGAGCAGGCCGCAGCGCCCAGTCGCCATCGGGACCGCCCTTTTCGCCGGCAATCCCCCACTCGCTGCCATAGTAGACGCACGGAATGCCCGGCATGCCAAAGAGCATGCCATACGCGGGACGCAGACAATACTTGTCGGTAAGGATACTCGCCAGACGCGGCACATCGTGGTTGTCGACAAATGACAGCAGGTGCTTGCCGCGGTAGATGCACCACGGGTCACCGCCAAACTGGCGATGGAGCGAATGGGCGATCTCGAACATGTTGACCGAGTTAAAGCTTGAATACAGGCCCTTGTAGCACTCGTAGTTGGTGCAGGAGTCGAGCATCTCGTCGTTGACGATCTGGTTGTAGTCGCCATGGAGCGTCTCGCCAATCAGCACAAAGTCGGGCTTGAGCTCGCGGGCAAAGGAGTGCAGGCGGCGCATGAAGTCGCGGTCGAGCATATAGGCAACATCCAGACGCAGGCCGTCGACGCCAAAGACCTCGGCCCAGCGACGCACGGATTCGAGCAGGTAATCGACCACGGCGGGGTTTTGCAGATTGAGCTTCACGAGCTCGAAATGACCCTCCCAGCCCTCGTACCAAAAGCCGTCGCCGTAGCACGAGTCACCGTCAAAGCTGATGTGGAACCAGTCCTTGTAGGGCGAGTCCCACTTGCGCTCCTGCACGTCACGGAAGGCCCAGAAGCCGCGGCCGACGTGGTTGAAGACGGCATCGAGCACCACGCGGATGCCATGGGCATGCAATGTCTCGCACACGGCGGCAAAGTCGGCATCGCTACCTAGGCGGCGGTCGATGTGGCGCAGGCTGCGCGTGTCGTAACCATGGCTATCGGACTCGAGCGGCGGGTTGATGAGCACGGCGCCGATGCCAAGTTCCTGCAGGTAATCGGCCCATTGGGCAATCTTCATGATGGGAGCATCGGGATTGGCAGCGGCATCGGCGGCCTGGGCGAGCTCATCCTCGGCAACGGGTGCGGCGTTTTCGCGCGGAGCCCCGCAAAAGCCCAGCGGATAGAACTGGTAGAACGTCGTCTCGTATGCCCACATAGCAACCTCCCGGTAAGCTCAACACAACGACATCCATTGTATGCCCAGCAGGGTGGCTAATTTGGGATGAGAGACGTGGCTAGGCGACGGGTTTGGCGCGACGGATGGCTGGGAACATCACCGTGATGGCGAGAATGACACCCACGACAGCGATTACACCGCCCGCGTAGCCAATCCAAGCAATGCCGGGACCCGACACCACGGCGCCGCCGATCGCGGTGCCCGTGCCAATACCGAGGTTAAACAGGCCCGAAAAAATCGACATGGCGACGGCCGACGAGTCCGCCGGCGTGTACTTGATGAGCTCGGCCTGGAACGCCACGTTGAAGGCCGTGGCACAGCAGCCCCATAGCGCGCAAACAGCGAGAACCGCAGCGAGCGACGATGCGGACGGTCCCATGAGCAGCAGGGCCACCGGCACGCCAGAGAGCGTGATTGCGAGAAACGGGAAGCGATGCCCATCGAACAAGCGGCCGAACAGCCAACTGCCCACCAGGCCGGAGCAGCCGAACGCCGTCAGCGTCATGGTGATGGCGCTTGCGTCGACATGGGCGACCTGAGCCAGGAAGGGCTCGATGTAGCTGTAGCCCGCGTAATAGCCGGTCGCCATGAACACCGTGACCACATAGAGCGCGATGAGGAACGGATTCTTGAGCAGTTCGGGCAGCTGTTTGACGGTAAAGCGCTCGCCCGCCGGCATGGTGGGGAACACCGTGGCCTGGTACACCACCGCAGCGGCAGAGAAGGCCCCGACCACAGCAAACGTCATGCGCCAGCCCACGGCCAGGCCGATGGCGCGGCCGAGCGGCAGGCCGAAGATCTGCGCGATGGACGAGCCCGTGGCGATCATGCTGATGGCGAGCGCCCCGTGGCGAGTGTCGACCAGGCGCGAGGCCATAATCGAGGCGACCGACCAGAAAACAGCGTGCGCGCAGGCGACCACCAGGCGCGCGCAGACCAAGATGGGATAGGTCGGCGCCACGGCCGACAGAAACTGGCCCAGCGAGAACACGGCGAGCACGCCCAGCAGCATGCGCTTGAACTCAAAACGCGAGGCAAACACCATAAGCGGCAACGACAGCAACATGACGCCCCAGGCGTAGACCGAGATCATGATGCCGGCCTGGGCCTCGGTGAGCGAGAACGACGCGGCAATATCGGTCAGAAGGCCGATAGGCATGAACTCCGACGTGTTGAACACGAACGCGCAGCAGGTGAGCCCGATGAGCGGGAGCCACTGTTTAAGCGTAATGCCGTCCTGCCTTGCCTGAGTCATATATAACGTCTCCAATCATTTTGAGCGGAGGCGATTATATAGCAACGGCCCCGCATCCGTTAATACAGATGCGGGGCCGAAAACAATTCGATACACGGGACTTACGTCCTCAATAAAACGCTAGGCCAACCCCAACAGCATCCCAACCGCATGCACGGCAAACGCGACAATCCAGGCGACCGCCACCTGAAACGCGAACACCGCCACAGCGTAACGCCCGCCCAGCTCGCTCTTGACGGCGCCGATCGCCGCCACACACGGCGGGTACAGCAACGTAAAGACCAAGAACACGTAGGCGGTAAACGGCGAGAACATGGTCGACAGCGCCGCGGGCGAGGTTGCACCCAAGAGCACGGTGAGCGTCGAGATCACGCTCTCCTTGGCAATAAGCCCTGTGACGAGCGCCGTCGAGGCACGCCAGTCGCCAAATCCGAGCGGCGCCAGCACCGGTGCGATGATGCTGCCCAGACCGGCAAGCAGGCTCTGCGACTGATCGGCGACCACGTTAAAGCGAATGTCGAACGTCTGAAGGAACCAAATGACCACCGTAGCGGCAAAGATAATGGTAAAGGCCTTGGTAATAAAGTCCTTAGCCTTATCCCACGCCAGCATCACTGTCGTCTTAACACTCGGCAGACGGTAGTTGGGAAGCTCCATGATAAACGGCACGGGGTCACCCTTAAATGCCGTGCGGTTGAGCACCAGAGCGGCAATGCAGCCGACCACGATGCCGATCAGATAGAGCGAAACCATCGCGGGAACTGTCGCCTGCGGGAAGAACGCCCCGCACAGCAAGCCGTAAACCGGCAGTTTGGCCGAGCAACTCATGAACGGCGTGAGCATGACCGTCATCTTGCGGTCGTGCTCGGACGGCAGCGTGCGGGTCGACATGATGGCCGGCACGGTGCAGCCAAAGCCGACGAGCATAGGCACGAAGCTACGGCCCGACAGGCCAAAGCGACGCAGCACTT
>CAKVON010000025.1 GCA_934792625.1 uncultured Atopobiaceae bacterium | reverse complement strand
ACGCCGCCGGTCTTCTTGGAGTCGTACTGGAAGTAGGCCTGGACGTACTTGTCGGTGTGGTCGCCGATGATCTTGATCGAGTTCTTGTTGGCGCCGACCGTGCCGTCGCCGCCGAGGCCCCAGAACTTGCACTCGATGGTGCCGGGGGCGGCGGTGTTGGGCGTGTCCTCCGCCTCGGGCAGGCTGAGGCCGGTGACGTCGTCGACGATGCCGATGGTGAACTCGCGCTTGGGCTCGTCGGCCTTGAGCTCCTCGAAGATGGCGAACGCGGACGCGGGGGGCGTGTCCTTGGAGCCGAGGCCGTAGCGGCCGCCGCTCACGTGGATGTCGGTCTTGCCGGCCTCGTACAGGGCGGAGACGACGTCCTGGTACAGGGGCTCGCCGATGGAGCCGGGCTCCTTGGTGCGGTCCATGACGGCGATCTTGGTGACCGTCTCGGGCAGCACGTCGACGAAGTGCTTGATCGAGAAGGGCCTGAACAGGCGAACCTTGACCAGGCCGACCTTCTCGCCATGGGCGTTGAGGTAGTCGATGACCTCCTCGAGCACGTCGCAGAACGAGCCCATGCAGACGACCACGCGGTCGGCGTCGGGGGCGCCGTAGTAGTTGAACAGGCCGTAGTCGGTGCCGAGCTTGGCGTTGATCTTGTCCATGTAGCCCTGGACGACCTCGGGCAGCGCGTCGTACACGCCGTTGCAGGCCTCGCGGTGCTGGAAGAAGATGTCGCCGTTCTCGTGGGCGCCGCGGGCGTGCGGGTGCTCGGGGTTGAGCGCGTGGTCGCGGAAAGCCTGGACGGCGTCCATGTCGACCATGTCGGCCAGGTCATCGTAGTCCCAGACGGCGACCTTCTGGATCTCGTGCGAGGTGCGGAAGCCGTCGAAGAAGTTGATGAAGGGGACCTTGCCCTCGATGGCGGCCAGGTGCGCCACCGGCGAGAGGTCCATGACCTCCTGGACGTTGCCCTCGGCGAGCATGGCGAAGCCGGTCTGGCGGCAGGCCATGACGTCGGAGTGATCGCCGAAGATGTTGAGCGCGTGGGTGGCCACGGTACGGGCGCTCACGTGGAAGACTGCCGGGAGCTGCTCGCCGGCGATCTTGTACATGTTCGGGATCATCAGGAGCAGGCCCTGCGACGCCGTGTAGGTCGTCGTGAGGGCGCCTGCGCCGAGCGAGCCGTGGACGGTGCCGGCGGCGCCGGCCTCGGACTCCATCTCGACGACCTTGACGGGGGTACCGAAGATGTTCTTCTTGCCCTGGGCGGACCACTGGTCGACGTAGTCGGCCATGGGGCTGGACGGCGTGATCGGGTAGATGCCCGCCACCTCGGTAAACGCGTACGACACGTATGCCGCGGCGTTGTTACCGTCCATCGACTTGAATTTCCTCTCCATAACCTCTCCTTCGCGCGTACGGGCACGGCGCCCATCGCCGTCGCCCGTCACTACTGGGTTCGATTATCCCGCATTCGGCGGTCTAATATCCGTCTTTTTGTGCAACCGGCAGCCAACCAACCTTACGGAACCGAAAGGCGCGCGTAAGCCAAATCGATGGCGACGGGAGGCCCGCCCGTAGACCATGGGTGGCGTACATTCGCACCAACGAAGGGAGACACATGGGCAAGCACTTCTTGGCAGGCACCGCGAGCGTGGGGGCGGCAGGCGGGGCGCGCGTCGTCGCGGGCGGCGACGACGTCGTCCTGTCCGTCCGTAACCTCGAGAAGGTCTACGGCGGGCGCGGGGCCCAGACCCGCGCACTCGACGACGTGAGCCTCGACGTCGCCCGCGGCGAGTTCGTGGCCATCATGGGCGCGTCGGGCTCCGGCAAGTCGACACTGCTCAACTGCGTGTCCACCATCGACTCGGCAACCAGCGGACGCATCCTGGTGGACGGCGCCGACGTCTCGTCCATGCGCGGCCGCGACCTGGCGCGCTTCCGCCGCGAGCGCCTGGGCTTCGTCTTTCAGGACTCCAACCTGCTGGACACCCTCACCGCCCGCGAGAACGTGGCGCTTCCGCTGACGATCTCGCGCGTGGCGGCCGGAGAGACGCTCTCGCGCGTGGAGGGCGTGGCCCGTCGCCTTGGTATCGAGAAGTGCCTCGACAAGTACCCCTACCAGCTGTCCGGCGGCCAGCAGCAGCGCGTCGCCGCGGCGCGCGCCCTGGTCACGCGCCCGTCGCTGATCATGGCCGACGAGCCCACCGGCGCCTTGGACTCCAAGAGCGCGCGCCTTCTGCTGGAGTGCCTCGAGCAGCTGAACCGCGAGCTGTCCGCCACCGTCCTCATGGTCACCCACGACAGCTACGCCGCGAGCTACACGGGCCGCGTCGTCTTCATCCGCGACGGACGCGTCTTCACCGAGCTGCGCCGCGGCGACATGGGACGCCGCGAGTTCTTCGACCGCATCATGCAGGTCGTCGCGATGATGGGCGGTGAGGGCTCCGATGCTCTTTAAGCTGGCCTGGGGCAACGTCCGCCGAGCCGGTCGAGACTACCTCATCTACCTTCTGACCCTCACGCTCGGCGTGACCGTCTTCTACGCGTTCAACACCATCAGCCTGCAGGTCGACGTCGCCGGCATCTGCGACCCGGATGTCTCCTACCTTCTCGACAGGACGCTTGGCGGGCTCACCATGTTCCTCGGCGTGGTCATGGGCTTTCTCATGGTGTACGCCAACAACTTCATCATGCGACGCCGCAACGAGGAGTTCGGCCTGTACCAGGTCCTGGGCATGACCCGCGGCCAGGTCGCGCGCGTCATGGCGCTGGAGACGGCCATCGTCTCGGGCGGGGCGCTCACGCTGGGCCTTCTGTGCGGCGTCGGCCTGTCGCAGCTCATGGTCTTCTTCACGGCGTCGCTGTTCAAGACGCAGATCGCCAACTTCCGCTTTATCTTCTCGCCCGACGCCCTGATGCTCACCATGGGCTGCCTCATCGCGATCTTCTTGGTCACGCTCGTGTTCAACCTGCGCGTGGTCCGTCGCGCGCAGCTCGTCGACCTGATGGGCTCCGGCCGCAAGAACGAGGCGGTCAAGACGAGAAACCAGCTGCTCTCGGGCATCATCTGCGTCGTCGGCGCCGTCTGCATCGGAGTTGCCTACGCACGCCTGCTGCACGACGGCTTCCCCATCAGCGCGCCACACGACGAGATCGACGCGGCCATGATGCAGTTCGAGATCACAACGGGCCTCGTCACGCTGGGCACGGTCCTGTTCTTCTTCGGCCTCTCGGGTCTTCTCATCAGGCTCTTGCAGACGCTGCGAGGGGTCTACTGGCGCGGGCTCAACATGTTCACGACGCGCCAGCTGGCCGCCAAGGTGAACACGGTGTCGATCTCGATGGCCATCATCTCGATGATCCTGTTCTTCGCGATCACCTCTGTGACCTGCGGAATGTCCATCGTCAGCGCAATGACCGGCGCCGTGGAGCGCGTGAACCCGGTCGACTTCAGCCAGACCGTCATGTACAACCAGACCGCGGGGACCGCGAGCGACGCCGATGGCAACGCCTACGAGTTCCGCGCGCCGACCAAGCCCGTCGACATCGTCGCTGGCCTCGCCGAGCGCGGCGTCGACACGAGCAAGGTCGCCGACAGGACCTGTCAGGTCGACGTCTACCACTCGCTTTCCACCGACCAGCTAAACAACGGCGACAAGTGCGCGTTCGGCCTTCTGGACATGTCCAGGCGCACCGGCAAGGAGCTTCCCGGCGGCATGAACGGATCCGACGCCGACACCTGGGGCCTCGACGTCATCCGCGAGAGCGACTACAACCGCCTGATGGCCTACACCGGCAGGCAGCAAGTCGACCTCGGCGCCGACGGCTACGTCATCACCTGCGACATGGGCGAGTCAATCACCGAATTCTATGACGCGGTGATGTCCCAGGGCCTGACCTTCGAGCTAGCGGGCCACACCCTCAAGCCCGCCGCAACCAAGGTCGACACCGAGACGAGCTCGCTGGGCGACTCGGCCATGGGTTCCAACTCCGGCACGGTCGTCGTCCCCGATAGCGTCGTGGACGACGCTAACCTGGCCCTCAACTACTCCTGCCTCGACGTCAACTACCGCAAGGACGTTTCCGTCGAGAAGGGCGACAAGCTGTTTGGCTTCGACCGCGAGGGCGGCACGATCGGCTCGGAGATCTTCGACGAGAAGGGCCACAACATCGCCTTCTGGGGCATCGGCACCCTCCGCAGCGAGATGTTCTACCAGATGAACTCCACGCGCGGCCTCGTCAGCTACCTGGCCATCTACATCGGCTTCGTGCTCGTGGTCGCCTGCGCCGCGATCCTGGCGATCCAGCAGCTCTCGGGCGTCGCCGACTCCAGCCGCAGCTACCGCGTGCTCGCCGAGCTTGGCTGCGACGATAGGCAGATCTCGCGTTCGGTGCTTGCCCAGCAGGCGGTGTTCTTCCTCTTCCCGCTTGCCATGGGCATCGCGCACTCGGCCGTGGCGCTGCACGTGATCATCAAGCTGGTGCGCCTGTTCGGTGGGCTCACCATCGGCGGAATGGTCAGCCTGACCTGCGCGATCTTCCTCGTGGCATACGGCGGCTACTTCGTGGTGACCTACGCCATGAGCCACGGCATCGTCCGCGACGCCATCCGCGTGTCCAGGTCGGAGTAGGACGCAATCGCGCAAGATTGGCACGACCGTTGCCACATCCATATGCGCCATCAAACCTCTGGGGCGGGACTCAAAAGGGTCTCGCCCCTCTACTCGAAGTAGTGCATCTTGTTGGACGGAAACTCCAGCACCACCGAGAAGGACCGCCCGGCCTCGGACTCCGCCGACACGGCAACGCCCATCTTGTCGCACAGCCTCGCCACCAGCCACAGGCCCAGGCCCGTCGACTGCTTATGCGTGCGCCCGTTGTCGCCCGTAAACCCGCGCTCGAACACGCGCGGCAGATCCGCCGCCGACGTTCCGCAGCCGTTGTCCGCCACGACCAGGCGCACCCGCTCGCCGGCAAGTCCCTCGTCCAAAAGCACTGCCGAGAAGGACACGAACGCACCGCCCTCTGCATCCGGACGCACGTAGCGCACGGTGTTCTGCAGCAGCTGCCCGATCACAAACGCAAGCCACTTCTCGTCCGTAAGGACCTCCAGGTCCAGGCCCTCCCCCAGCCGCGGGGCCACATGCGCCGCGATCAGCTCGCGGGACGACTCGCGCAGGGCCGCCCCCACGACGTCGCGCAGCCTGTGGCGGCGAATCACGTAGTCGCGCTCGAGCGACTCCGACCGCGCGAAGAACAGCGCCTGCTCGATGTAGCCGCCAACGCGATGAAGCTCGTCTCCCAGGACCTCGAGCCTGACGGGGTCGTCCGCCAGGGACTGCGGGTCTGCCGCGAGGTTGTCCAGCATCAGGTTGGCTGCCGCCAGCGGCGACTTGGCCTCGTGGACCCACGTCTCGACGTACTCGCGATACTCGCGCATCTGCCTGCGATACTCGGCAACCTCGTCGTTTGCCGAACGGGTTACCTGGTCCAGCACGTCTGCCGCAAGGCGCTGCTCGGGCAGGACGGGCTCCTCGGCCATCTGCGACACCAGGCGAGGGTTGTCCGCCTCGCAAGACAGGTCCGCCAGCCCCGCCCACCAGAAGCGGCCATGGACATACGCAATGAGAAGCGCCGCCACGAAGGCAAGCGCAACCATGCCGCACACCAGAAGCGCCATGTCGCGCGAGGCGCCGGACGCCAGCAGAACCAGCGCCACGAACGCCAACGCCACGACCATGGGAACCGCGACCGCCGCACGCGACCACAACCAGGGGCCAAGCCCCGCTCCCCGCCTGCCGCCCAAACGAGCGGGCCCCTCATCCCGACGCGCGCTCATCGGACCGAATACCCCTGGCCGCGGTGCGTGACCAGCCAATCGACCACGCCAATCTTCTCCAGGGCCTGACGCAGGCGAGCCACGTTGACCGTCAGCGTGTTGTCGTCCACGAACGCGTCCGACTCCCACAGCTCGCGCATGAGCGCCTCGCGCGACACGATCGTCCCGCCGCGCCTGATGAGAAGTGCCAGGATTCGCATCTCGTTCTTGGTCAGCTCGACCTCACGACCGTCGTGAGCCGCGCGCGACCGGGCCAGGTCCAGCGTCACGCCACCGCGCTCCAGCGTCGAACGAGCCTCGTCGGACCCCTGCGCACGACGCAGGAGGGCGGCCATCCTGGCCAGAAGGACGCGCGGGCTGTAGGGCTTCGCCACAAAGTCGTCGGCACCCAGGCTCATGCTCATGACCTCGTCGACCTCGGTCGTACGAGACGTCAGCACAACGATGGGCACATCAGAGGCCTGACGCAGCTCTCGGCAGACAAACTGCCCGTCGGTCCTGGGAAGCGTCAGGTCCAAAAGGACGATGTCAGGGCTCGCGGCAAGCGCGCCCGCGGCCGTCCCGTCGCCAAACTCCGTGGCGCACTCCACCTCATAGTCCTCGCGACGCAACAGCTCCTCAAGCTCGCCGCGAATGGCGGAATCGTCCTCGATCACGTACACGAGCGCCATGCAAAGCCTCCCCGCACGCCCTGCCACAACCCAAGTTCACTGCTCAAAAGGGCCTTCACCTTGTACTCATTCTCAAGCATCCATTCTAGCGCCCAGGCGTCGGCCAACCCCACTTGCCACGCCGACCCCACCGGCGCCACATGCGACCCACGCCACCCACGCAATCCCACGCCACAGGCGAGCCATGTGTCGCTCGTAGACCAACCACTCGAGCTGCAAAAACAGACAGCAAGGCAGACCGCAAAACGAATTGTGGAGATGCCAACACATTTCCGAACTGTCGCAAACAATTTGTTGACTCTACTCTGCGTGGCGCATAATATGTTTTCTTGCGCTGAGGCGTACCCAACATTGCGGGGTGGAGCAGTCTGGTAGCTCGTCGGGCTCATAACCCGAAGGTCGTAGGTTCAAATCCTGCCCCCGCGACCATAACTTGCAGCTCGGGAGCCGTAGGGCTCCCGAGTTTTTTGTATGGGTGCTGGTGATAGAGGAGAGAGCTCCTGGCGAATCAGTTTTCTCCATCTTCATCAGTTTCATTGTTTTCTCAATGCGGCTCCCCTACCGAGTCGTCGGAGTTGCTGCGCGCCATTGGATTTCCAATAGAATCGAATACGATTTGACTCAGAGTCGGAAGCTCGAGAGCTGGTGCAGGCATTTTGACTCGCTCTGCCAATAGGGCCATGTTGTTGTCGCGCAATTGGAGGTCTCTTACAAATTGCACCATCGCTGGAGTCTTGCAAACGTTTGCAAGACTATTGGAGAGGTCAGACGATTCCGTTATCGCTTTTGTTGCGACAACAAGTGCCTCTGATTGCGCAAACACTCTTTTCGACATCATTTAATAATTGTATTTATAGCGGACTGCACTGCTTTATATCTTCCTTCATCTGATAATGATGCCA
>CAKVON010000024.1 GCA_934792625.1 uncultured Atopobiaceae bacterium | reverse complement strand
TGATGAAGGCGACGCGGGCCATGTAGCCGCAGTCCTCCAGGAAGGACAGCATCACAAAGAGCAGGAACATCTGCGGGACAAAGCCCATGATGGCGCCGATACCGCCCACGATACCGTCGCAGACGAGGGAGTCGACAAGACCGCCGTCCTCGGTGCCGCCCGCCACGAGGGCGTCGTGCACCGCGGTGGTGATGCCGGGGACGAACGGGCCGTAGTCGGCAGGGTCGGGCTCGGCGACATCGAGGTCATCGACCGCCTGAGCAGCGGTGACGGTAGCAGCAGCCGTACCAGCGTCCTCGTCCTCCTCGACCTCGCCCTTCACGGACGCGGCCTCGGGCTCGGCAGCGATGGTCTTGAGCGCGTCGGCAGCAGCGTCGCCATCCTCGGCGTCGACGGCGTCGTTATAGGCGGATACATCGATACCCTCGGCGTCAGCAGCGTCGATGAACGCGGCGATCTCGGCCTGAGCCTGCGTATACTCGCCAGTAGCCTCGTCATATGCATCGCGGCCCTGGCCCAGCACGAACCAGCCATCGGTACCAAAGAGCTGATCGTTGGTGAAGTCGGTCACCGTACCGCCAAGCGTGGACACGGCAATGTAGTAGACGGCGAACATGATGACAACGAAGATCGGCAGACCAAGGATACGGTTGGTGACCACGCGGTCGATCTTCTCGGAAGTGCTCATCTTTGCCGGAGCCTTGATGAGGCACTCGTCAATGATATGGGCGATCACGCCATAGCGCTCGCCGGTGATGATGGACTCGGCATCGTCGTCGCAGTCCTTCTCGCACTGGGCAACGAGCTGCTCCACGCGCTCGGCATGGTCCTTCGTGAGGCTGATGAGCTTGCACGCGGCCTCGTCGCGCTCAAAGAGCTTGACGGCGTAGTAACGGCGCTTCTCGGCAGAGACGCTTGCGGGAAGCAGGTTCTCGATATGGGTGAGAACGTCCTCGATAGCAGAGTCGAATTTATGCTCGGGCACATGACCCTTGGTGGCCGCAGACTTCTTGACCTGCGCGAACAGCTCGTCGATGCCCTTGTTCTTAAGAGCCGAGATCATGACGACCGGGCAGCCCAGACGATCGGAGAGCTTTTTGACGTCGATCTTGTCGCCGGACTTCTCAACAAGGTCGGCCATGTTGAGGGCGGCCACGACGGGAAGGCCCGTCTCGATGACCTGGAGAGCCAGGTACAGGTTGCGCTCAAGGTTGGTGGCGTCGATCACCTGGACGACGACATCGGGCTCGCCGCTCATGAGGTAGTCGCGCGAGCACTGCTCCTCGGGGCTGTAGGGCGACAGTGAATAGATGCCCGGAAGGTCCGTGATGGTTACGCTCTTGTCGCTCAAGAGCTTGGCTTCCTTTTTCTCAACCGTGACGCCCGGCCAGTTGCCAACGTAACCGTTGGCACCGGTGATCAGGTTGAACAGCGTGGTCTTGCCGCAGTTGGGGTTACCCGCAAGAGCAACATGGATCTGAGAATCCGCCATGCAATCCTTCTTCCCATTGCGCTCGGACTGCTTCCATACCGTCCGAGTTGGATGACTTTAAGTTAGAAATTACTAACTTTACCTGCAAAAATGTTCATCTAGGTCAACTTACTGAACCTCGACGACAGCCGCCTCCTCCTTGCGGATAGACAGCTCGTAGCCGCGAACGTTGATCTCGACAGGGTCGCCCAGCGGTGCGACCTTGACGACCTTAAACGAGGTGCCCTTGATGAGGCCCAGGTCCATAAGGTGACGGCGCAGCGCGCCCTCTCCGTGCAGCTTCACGATCGTGGAGCTCTCGCCCACCTTGACGTCTCCCAGAGTTTTCATTGCATCCCCCTTCCGGATACTCGTGCTTGCGATTTGCATATCACCTTCACGCACGAGAATCTTGGCCGCCGGCGTGCATTCGGCCGCCAAGAATCTCGCTGCGAAATGTGCTGGAATAGATTAGGCGGCGACAGTCATGACGTGCTGGGCAACCTTGGTGTCCAAGCCAAAGCGCGCGCCCAAAATGGTGACGATGATGTTCGCCCCGCTTGCACTCACCACGTGAATCTCGTTGCCCTCGACAAAGCCGATGTCATTGAGGTGGCGCTTCATGTCATCGCCGCCTTTGACACGGGAAACCTTGACGGTCTCCCCTGCCTTGACCAGCGATAATGGCATTGCCGGCATCATGGGTTTGTTCGTCATGTCGCTTCCATCCTTTGCATACATCGAGCTGGCTTTTGACAACGCCTGTGTGCCAAAAAGTTAGCCGTCTCTATGTTTACTTAAGTAAACTAGCACGTGGTTAACTTTTTGGGAAGGCTTGCGAGCCCATTTTCTTCAAAATGTTTCCGTTGGTTAACGCTAGGCTGATATGGAATGTAATCGGCAAACGGCCGTAGTAGCTCAGGCAGCGAGTGAAAATCCCGCGAAAATGGGGTGCCGGCGTGCGAAAAAAGCGGTCCGCCCCACTCGATGGCAAGGCGGACCGCTTGATCTCAACGCGATCTTGGATTGTTGCGTGATGGCTACTTGAGCGTTATGCAGCCCGCCAGCGCATCGCCGTAGCCCTCCAGGGACATTCCGAGGGCTTCTTGCGCGGTCACTCCGCCAACAAGCAGCTGTACTGTCCGTCCCTTAGAAGATCCGAGCTCTTTTGCATAGCCGCAGCCGTAACCCGGCATGCCCTGTTCATACGTCACGATCATGAAGTCTGCATTATCGTTTGCATCTCCGTTCCGAATGAAATTAGTCACGCTCCAATTGCCAGTCCCGCCACCATAGTCAGGGCGCTCCTCGGTTTTGTACTCAAATTCATCAATTGGGAACCAGTCGGGCAAGACCATGGTGAAGTAGTCGGTGTCGATCGTGCGCGCCCGCTTTGCCTCCTCGGCGCGCTTTGCGGCTTCCTCCTCCGCCTTCTTGGCCGCCACGGCGTCGTCACGGCGCTTGGCCGCCGCCGTCGCGAGCGCCTCGGCGTCGAAGGTGCAGCCCGCGTCCGCGGCGCCCTTGTCGCCCTCGGCCCACTTTTTCGCGTCGGCGATCTGCTCATCCGTCACGTCGGTCGCAGGAACCGGGCCGAGCTCTACGGCGTCTCCAGTAGCGTCGACGCCGTCCTTCTTCGCGGCAGACTTTTCGTCAACCTTCACCTCGACCTCGGTATCCGGAACGGCGTAGATGGTCCCGTCTGCCGCGATGGGCGAACCCGCCACGATGACGGTGTACGTACCGCGGCGCAGTTTGAGGCCGGCACCCGCGGAGTCAACGTAATAGACCTTGTTGACCTTCTTGCCGCGCTCCTCACGACCCTTCACCCGCAGCGGCACGCGCGACGCGCCGGCTTCGGTGTCCCAGCCCTCGGCCGATACCGACACGCGCACGACGTGCTCGGCCGCGAGAGCCTCCTGCTCGGCGGCCTCGCGCGCATGCTCGGGGGCGACGACGCCGAAGTAGTAACCGGAACTGCCCAGGACGAGCAGGACCACGACAATCACGGCAATTATGAAGGGCTTCTTAGGACGGGCGGAGTGAGCGGGGGCGACGGCGCCCTCGGCGTCGGCATCGGCGCTATCGGACTCCAGCCCGAATACTTTCCCCGTGGAGCTTCCCTCGGCCGACTCGGGCGAAGCGGCTACGCTGCCCGTCGGCTCGACCTCGTCCTCCACACTAACAAGCTGCTCCGAAGCTTCATCAGCGTCATCAGGCACCTGTTCAAATTCCCCCAATGACTCCTCGCTCGCATCCGCGACGGGCAAGCCGCACTTGGGGCAAAACCTGGCACCGCCTTCCATCTCGGCACCGCACTTTCGGCAGAACATATCGTCTCCTTCTCCCCCGCGTCTCCGCAAATGCAGACGCGTATCTATCATCTCCATGGCACTATAAAACCGCCTGCCGATGGTACGCAATATCAAAGCATTCGCCACCCAGCTCAGCGCCTGGGCAGCCCTTTCAATCAACGATTTCGATACCCTGACACGCCTCGTCTCGTTGACCCAGCCAGAGCGTGAGGTTATGATTTCGCCTGCGGAATGAATGTCTCCGTTGGGCCAAACCGGGCGCGTTGCCAGGCTGAGCCCTAAACCGCCTTGTTGCTGATGACTTCTGCTGTCTTGCATTGCCCCAGGCAATCGCTATGCAGCAGAAGTCTTTTTATTAAGGAGCGAAACGATGGCAAAAACCAACATGGGCCATAGACTAAAACATGCAACCAAAACCTACGGCGGCCTGCTTATCATGGGAGCCGTAGCCATCCCGATCGGCCTTATCGTCGGTGCCATCGATGCCGTCTTTGGCCGCACGCTTTTGGCAATCGGATCATTTCGAGACGCACATCTTGCACTCCTTTTGCCCTTCCTGGCACTCGCCGGTCTTGCCATCGTCTTTTGTTATAAGAAATGGGGCAAAAACGCCAGTCGCGGCATGAGTCTTGTGTTCGATGTGGGCCACGGACGCGAAGAGAGCATCTCGCTGCGCTTGGTACCGCTCATCATGGGCGGCACATGGGCGACGCACCTCTTTGGCGGCAGCGCCGGACGCGAAGGCGTAGCCGTGCAGATCGGCGCCACCGTCTCGCACTGGATCGGCCGCAAGCTTCCCTTCAAGCATCCCGGCAACACCTTCCTGCTCATAGGCATGGCGGCGGGATTCGCCGGGCTTTTTCGCACGCCGCTCGCCGCAACGGTCTTTGCACTCGAAGTCCTCGTGGCAGGCCGCCTAGAGTATCGCGCGCTATTTCCCGCGCTGATCGCGTCGCTTGTCGCAAGTGCAACCTCGGGCGCCCTGGGACTCGAGAAGTTCGAGGTCGCTCTTACCGCAACGGTCGCACTCGATGCTATGGGAATCGCTCGACTTGCCATCCTGGGGGTTGTCTTTGGCATCGTTGGCGGCGCCTTTGCTTGGTGCCTCGCCCATGCCAAAACCCTTGCGGGGCGTCTGGCACCCAACCCCTACGTTCGCATCGGCGTTATCGGCGTAGCCCTTTCGATACTCCTCTTTGCCCTGTGGCAGGGACGTTACTGCGGACTTGGTACCAATCTGATTTCGGCAGCCTTCGCAAACGGCGCCTCCATCTACTCCTGGGATTGGATCGCTAAATTCATCCTCACTATCGTCACGCTTGCCGCCGGCTACCAAGGCGGCGAAGTGACGCCCCTGTTCTCCATCGGCGCCAGCCTGGGGGTGTCCATATCTGGACTTGCCGGCATCGACCCCCTTCTTTGCGCGGCACTTGGATACGCAGCAACGTTTGGCGGCGCTACCAATACGTTGCTCGCACCCATCTTCATCGGCTGCGAGGTCTTTGGATTTAGCTACCTTCCGGCGTTCTTTATCGTCTGCGCCGTCGCGTATCTCTTCAACATGGATAAATCAATCTACGCGCTGCAGGAACGCGCCTAAAAAATGGGGGCAAGGTCTTTGACGACCTTGCCCCCATTTTCTTGTATTGGTTTTAGCTCAAACCCTACCCTACAGCAGGCGCAGGGAAACATCCTTGAGCTGCGCGCCAGAGACGGCACTCGGGGCGGCCGACATGAGGTCGGAGCCGCTCGCCGTCTTGGGGAACGCCATGACATCGCGGATGGAGCTGGAGCCGGCAAGCAGCATGCACACGCGGTCGAGACCCAGCGCAAAGCCGCCCATGGGGGGCGCACCAAACTTGAGCGCCTCAAGCACAAAGCCAAACTGGGACTCTGCGCGCTCCTCGGTAAAGCCGAGCAGCTTGAGCATGGCCATCTGCATATCGGCGTTGTGGATACGCATACCGCCACCGCCGGCCTCGAAGCCGTCCATGACAAAGTCGTACGTAAAGGAGCCGGCTGCCAGAGGATCGGCCTCGATCTTGGAGATATCGCTCTCGGTAGGCAGCGTAAAGGGCTGATGCTCGGCAGCATACGCCTTGCGCTCCTCGTCCCAGTGGAACAGCGGGAAGTTGACAACCCACAGGAAGTCGTGGCCCTCGCGCTCGATATTCAGGGCATCGGCCATGTGGCTGCGCATGCCGCCCAAAATCTCGTCGGAAGCAAGACGCGGACCAGCGGCGAACATCACCAGGTCGCCAGGCTCGACGTCCATGCGCTCACGCAGGGTCGCCATTTCCTCATCGGAGAAGAACTTGACGATGGGGCTGTTCATGGAACCATCCTCGCGGAAGGCGATCCAAGCCAAGCCCTTAGCGCCAAACTTGGCGGCAACGTTGCCCAGCTTGTCGATCTGTGCGCGCGGCCAGGTGCCAGCGCCCTTGGCGTTAATGGCCTTGACCACATGGCCCTCGGTGTTTGCAGCGCTTGCAAAGACCTTGAACTTGGAATCGGCAAACACGTCGGTGAGGTCAACCAGGTGCATACCGTAACGAGTATCGGGCTTGTCGGAACCATAGGTGTCCATGGCGTCCCAGTACTGGATGCGACGAAGCGGCGTGGGGAGATCGACGCCCATGCGGCCAAAGGCGTCTGCCAGCACCTCCTCAAGGGCGCTCATCACGTCATCCTGGTCCACGAAGGACATCTCGATATCCACCTGAGTGAACTCGGGCTGGCGATCGGCGCGAAGGTCCTCGTCGCGGAAGCATTTGGCAACCTGGTAGTAGCGCTCAACGCCACCGACCATGAGCAGCTGCTTCAGAAGCTGCGGGCTCTGGGGCAGGGCGTAGAAGTTGCCCGGCTGGATGCGGCTGGGAACAATAAAGTCGCGCGCGCCCTCGGGCGTAGACTTGAACAGGCAAGGCGTCTCGACTTCCATGAAGTCGCGGTTGTGCAGCGCCTCGCGGATAGCAAAGGTAAAGTCGGAGCGCAGGCGCAGGTTTGCCATCATCTCGGGACGACGGATGTCCAGATAACGATAGCGCAGACGCGTGTCCTCGCTGGTCTCGATACCATCTTCAATCTGGAAAGGCGGGGTCATGGAGGTGTTGAGCACCTCGGCGTGATCGGTCAGGACCTCGATCTCGCCGGTTGCGAGCTTAGTGTTGGTAGTCTCCTCGCCACGGGCGCGCACGACGCCGTGGATCTTGATGGGCCACTCGGGACGCATGGTCTCGGCGATCTTAAAGGCGTCGCCGTCGGAGTGCTCGGGATCGAACGTGAGCTGCGTAATACCCTCGCGGTCGCGAAGGTCGCAGAAAATGAGGCCACCGTGATCGCGGCGGCGGCTTACCCAACCAGTAAGGGTAACCTCCTCGCCCACGTTCTCGCGGCGAAGCTCGCCGCAGGTGTGCGTGTGCATGGAGTGCTCGTCAATGGGACGAGTGCTGGTGTCTGCCACAGATATCTCCTTTTTTGATCTGCGCCGCCCCGTGTCGTACGGGCGGCTGGCGTACAGATTGCCGGAGCGTGTAGACAGCGCGATCCGGCACGGCGTACTAGTCTAACGCGAAACGCATCTCTCTGCCGCAAAAATGTGCAGACGCATGGCGAGTCTTAACACAGTCGCAACCACAAAACCCAAAGCCCTGCGAAGGGCAACGCGTATCTTCCCCGCCCAACGATGCATACGGTGCATGGAACGCATATGACATCGTAAACGGTGCCCGCCTCAAACGCTCCATTGCGCTACAGTGGTCCAAACCGATTGCAAGGAGCCCCCATGACCGCATCGTTCAAATCTCCCCGCGCCGCCAACGAACAAGAGCACCGCGCCGCCGATATGCGCCTCATCGTGATGGATATCGACTCGACGCTCATCAATGAAGAAGTCATTGACCTACTGGGCGAGGAAGCGGGCGTCGGCGGGCAGGTTGCGGCGATCACCGAGCGCGCGATGCGCGGCGAAATCGATTTCAAGCAAGCGCTCGAAGAGCGCGTGGGGCTTCTTGCGGGCCTCGGACAAGAGGTGTTCGATCGCACCTTTGAGCGCGTGACCTTCACGCCGGGCGCACTCGAGCTAGTGCAGGCGGCGCATGAGCGCGGATGGAAGGTCGGCGTGGTAAGTGGCGGATTCCACGAGGTAGCCGACCGTATCGTCGAGACGGCGGGTATCGACTACTGTCTGGCAAATCGCCTGGAGGTCGTGGACGGCAAACTCACGGGAAAGCTTGCGGCAGATATCATCACGCGTGAGCGCAAGCTCGAAGCCCTCCGCTCATGGGCGTACGAGCTCAGCCTTCCCCTATCCCACACGGTCGCTATTGGCGACGGGGCAAACGACATCCCCATGATCCAGGCCGCGGGCACTGGCATCGCGTTTTGCGCCAAACCCAAGACCCGCGAGGCAGCCCCGCTTACCATCGACGAGCGCAACCTGATGCTCGCCGTGGACATCATCCTGCGCGACTAGCCGATCTGTCTAACAATTGAATCAGTCTGTCCTATAGTTTCCGAACAATTTTTTCTTAGTGTTCGGAAACATACCCTTTGAGTGTTAGACTTTGCGCCGTCGAAGGGAACACATATGGATAAGCAGGATCTTGAGCAGTTGCTGCGCGACGTTGCCAGCGGAAGCGTTGCGCCCGCCGATGCCCTCACGCGCATCCAGACGGCGCCGACCGTCGATCTGGGTTTTGCACAGCTTGATCTTTCGCGCGGAGTGCGCCAAGGAGCCGGGGAGGTTGTCTACGGCGCCGGTAAAACCGCCAAGCAGATTGCCGCCATTATCGAAGCGCTGCGCGATGCCGGCCAGGAGCGTATCCTGGTCACGCGCCTTGACGCCGAAAAAGCCGCGCGCACCGCTGAGCTTCTCGGCAACGACATCGACCTGGGATATGTCCCGGACGCCCAGCTCGCCCTGGTGGGTGGCAAGCCCTCCCCCACCGGCA
>CAKVON010000023.1 GCA_934792625.1 uncultured Atopobiaceae bacterium | reverse complement strand
GGAGTTAATTTACGCGTCCGGGCCGCCCTTGGCAAGCGCGATCCAGGAATCGGCCGATGTTCACACTTCCTTCATATCTAATGCGCCTTTTGAACCTTTCACCTTCTCGCTCGCAACCGTTCAACCTGGACGAACACACTGTCTTGGCGATTGGCTACACGTTCCGCGTGCGATTTCACACGACCCTTCTCGCCATGGAACGACATCGCTTCGGGAACATGCCCGACCCTCGCACCCGCGCGCAGGCAATGATCTCGTCCTTCTCTCTATATATGAGAGATAGACCGAAGGGCCCCTTGCGCATGAAGGTGGCCAACGGTCCATGACCTATATATAGATGGAGCAATTGCCGCACCGCGGCCGAAGAGCCTTAAGGAGCCCGCCATGATTCGTCCGATCGTTACCTCGGAGCTCATGCTCCGCTTGCCCTCCGAGCCCGCCACGACAGCCGACGCCCAGGTCGGACAAGACCTGTTGGACACCCTCGCCGCCCACGCGGACGAGTGCGTCGGCATGGCCGCGAACATGATCGGCGTGCGCAAGCGCGTCATCGTCGCCATGGACGGACGGACTCCCCTGCTTATGTTCAACCCGACCATCGAGAGGTCCTCAGGCGAGTACCAGACCCAGGAGGGGTGTCTCTCGCTGCCAGGCCAGCGCCCCACAACTCGCTGGCGCTCGATTACGGTCAGTTATCTCGACGCCGACTTCCACCCGCGCAAGAGGCTCTTCCAGGGCTACGTCGCCCAAATCATCCAGCACGAGATCGACCACTGTGACGGCATCGTCATCTGACGGGCCGCGACAGCCCTGCCGGACAGGCGTTGGCGAGCGATCTCGTATGCAGCTGCCGCTGGGCGATGCGCAACGCATCGCGGGACAGAAGCCTCCCTCCCCGGGATACGAACCTTCCAAGGGCGTGCGCACGGGCGCGCGCCACAAGCGAAGGGGGCTCCCATGTCCGACCGCTTTGTCACCTCGTTCGACGGAACCAGACTCTATCTCAATCCCGAGGTCGCAGCCGACACCCGCGCGGTATGCGTGATCGTCCACGGCCTGTGCGAGCACCAAGGTCGCTACGGCTACATGGCGCAAAAGCTGCACGAGGCGGGTATCGGCACGTATCGCTTCGACCACCGTGGCCACGGCAAGTCGGAGGGCGAATGCGCCTACCTGGGAGACTTCAACGAGATCCTGGACGACACCAACACCATCGTCGAACTTGCCATCGCCGAGAACCCGGGCCTTCCCGTCTTCATGTTCGGACACAGCATGGGCGGGTTCACCGTGGCGCTGTACGGCGTCAAGTATCCCGACAAGCCCCTGCGCGGAATCATCTGCAACGGCGGCCTCACCGCCGACAAGGCGGGCTTCCTCGACGCGGTCCCGGACGGCCTCGACCCTCACGCGCAGCTTCCCAACGAGCTTGGCGACGGCGTGTGCTCGGTCAGGGAGGTCCGCGACTGGTACGTGAAGGACCCGCTCAACCGCATGTCGTTCGCCGCAGGCATCGCCTATGCCATGAAGGACGGCGTCAAGTGGTTCACCGGCACCCCCGACGCCCCCGGCGTCAAGTCGCGCTTCGCCTACCCGTGTCTTCTGACGCATGGCGAGAAGGACGGGCTGATCTCGTACGCCGACACAGTCGAGATGTTCGAGACCGTCGCCTCAACCGACAAGCAGATGAAGATCTACGGCGGCTGCTTCCACGAGGTCGTCAACGAGTGGTGCCGCGACGAGGTCATCGGCGACTACATCCGCTGGATCGAGAACCGCATCTAACGACGCCGTAGCCCATGCCTCCGGCCACGACCTGCGGCCGGGGGCATGGCCCCAGCCCGAATCAGTCCCGGTCCGAATGGTCGCCCGCGAGCGCGTACCAGCCGTCGTGTTGGTCGACCCTCAGCGGAACGTCGAACAGGTCGCTCATGACGGCACTTCTCAGCAGCTCGTCCTTCGGTCCGTCGGCAAAGACGCGCGCGTCCTTGATCAGCAGGACGCGGTCGATGGCGGGGATGATGTCCTCGGGGTAGTGCGTCACCAGGATGATGGAGCGGCCCTCGGCGGCCAGCGTGCGCATGGTCTCGCGCAGCTGGTACATGCCCTGTGGGTCGAGGCCGGTGCACGGCTCGTCGAACACCAGCACGCGCGGGTCGCGAACCAGCTCGCGGGCGACCAGCACCCTCCTGGCCTGACCGGTGGACAGCGTCATGATGTCGCGGCCCGCCAGGCTGGCGATGCCCAGGCGTCCCATGGCGTCGAGCGCGGCGGCACGGTGCGCGTCGGTGACCTCGCGGCGCATGGGCAACCCCAGCGTCCCGAAGATGCCGCCGACCACGACCTGGTCCGCGGGCAGGTGAACGCGCACCCGGTCGTGCATGGTGGAGCTGACGATTCCCAGCGCGCGGTGGATGTCCTCGAGGTGCGGGCGCGCCTGGCCGCGGAACCGGACGGGCGGCTCCTCCCTGTAGACGGGCAGCACCTCGCGCGTGAGCAGCTGGATGAACGTGGACTTGCCCGCGCCGTTGGGACCCAGCAGGGCGACGTGCTCGCCCTCGGCCAGGTCGAACTCCCCCACGTGCAGGATGGTGCGCCCGGCACGGACGACGTCGGCGTCGCGTATCGAGAAGAGCGGTGCGGTCACGGTATCCCCCTTCGCTGCGTCGCGCCCGACGCGGTCAGTTACGTTTCGCCGCGCGGCGCGAGAATTGCTCTACTATATGCAAAATCCGGCATACGCAAAACGGCGGCGCGAGCCGCGACACGACGCGAGGGAGCAACGCCATGCCCGACATGCTGACGCTCGAGGCCTTCGAGGAGGCCTCGCTCAAGGTCCGAGAGGTCACCCAGGAGACCAAGCTGGTCGAGAGCCCCTACCTGTCCGCCCAGTGCGGCAACCGCGTGTGGCTCAAGCCCGAGAACATGCAGCGCACCGGCGCCTACAAGTTGCGCGGCGCCTACTACAAGATCTCCAAGCTCACGCAGGAGGAGCTCGGTCGCGGCGTCATCACCGCCAGCGCCGGCAACCACGCGCAGGGCGTGGCCTACGCCGCCACGCACGCCGGCGCCCGCTCCGTCGTGGTGATGCCCACCACCACCCCGCTCATCAAGGTCGAGCGCACCAAGGGCTACGGCGCCGAGGTCGTCCTGCACGGCGACGTGTTCGACGAGGCCCAGGCCCACGCCATCGAGCTTGCCGAGAAGGACGAGCTGACCTACATCCCTCCCTTCAACGACGAGACCGTGGCGACCGGCCAGGGCACCATCGCCATGGAGGTCATCCAGGAGCTGCCGCTGGTCGACACCATCCTGGTCCCGGTCGGCGGCGGCGGTCTGGCCTGCGGCGTCTCGACCTTCGCCAAGCTGTACAACCCCAAGATCCGCGTCATCGGCGTCGAGCCCGAGGGCGCGCCCAGCCTCACGCGTGCCCTGGAGGCCGGGCACCCCACCAAGCTCGACGGCGCCAACACCATCGCCGACGGCACCGCCGTGCTCGAGGTGGGCGACAAGGTCTTCCCGTACCTGCAGTCCAACCTCGACGACGTCATCACGGTGCCCGACGACGAGCTCATCGGTTGCTTCCTCGACATGGTCGAGAACCACAAGATGGTCGTCGAGAACTCCGGCCTTCTCACCGTCGCGGCGCTCAGGCACCTGCCGGCGACCAACCAGCGCGTGGTGAGCATCCTGTCCGGCGGCAACATGGACGTCATCACCATGGCCAGCGTGGTGCAGCACGGCCTGATCCAGCGCGGCCGCATCTTCACCGTCTCGACCATGCTGCCCGACCGCCCCGGAATGCTGCTCAAGGTCGCGGGCGCCATCGCCGAGCAGAACGGCAACGTCATCAAGCTCGACCACAACCAGTTCGTGACCACCAACCGCAACGCCGCCGTCGAGCTGCGCGTGACGATCGAGGCCTACGGCGAGGACCACAAGACCCAGATCGTCGAGGCCCTGCGCGCCGCCGGCTTCGAACCCCGCCTGGTCCAGACCGTGCTGTAGGCGCAGCTGTCACGAGACGCATAGGTATTAGCCTTGTATTGCCATCCTGTTAGAAGACGTCGGACAGGGTGGCAATCTTCTGTATATTTCTCGCACTGAGAAATGCGAGGACAGGGCGAGTACGGGCCCAATCCGTCCCACAGCGAGCGGGGTTGCTGAGAACCCGCGTCGGACGGCCCCGAAACTCCCTCGAGCAGCTCTTGGCTTGGCACGCGACCGCGCGGGACACCACCGCGCCGGTCACGGGTCGACCAGGGGCCGGCGGACCCGCCGTCACAGGGCATCGCAGGGGGCACGCGACCTCGCCCCTCGGACCTCGCAGACCTCAGGCGCCCGGCGGGCGCGACGGAAACCGAGAGTTCCGAGAAGGAAGCGAGACAACATGCAGCTTCGCAGCGATGCCATCAAGCGGGGACTGGCTCGTGCCCCACACCGCAGCCTGCTCAAGGCCGACGGACTTACCGACGAGGAGATGGACCGCCCGCTCGTGGCCGTCGTCTCCGCCCAGAACGAGGTCATCCCCGGCCACATCCACCTCCAGCAGATCGCCGACGCCGTCAAGGCGGGCGTGCGCATGGCCGGCGGCACGCCGATGCAGGTCAACACCATCGGCGTGTGCGACGGCATCGCCATGAACCACGAGGGCATGCACTTCTCGCTCACCAGCCGCGAGGTCATCGCCGACTCCGTCGAGTGCGTGGTCCAGGGCCACCAGTTCGACGCGATGGTCCTCATCCCCAGCTGCGACAAGATCGTCCCCGGCATGCTGATCGCCGCATGCCGCCTCAACATCCCCACCGTGCTCGTGTCCGGCGGCCCCATGCTCGCCGGTCGCGGCCGCAACGGCGAGCAGACCGACCTCAACAGCCTGTTCGACGCCGTGGGCCAGGTCACCGCCGGCACCATGACGCCAGAGGAGTGCGCGTGGCTCGAGAACACGGCGTGCCCCACCTGCGGCAGCTGCTCGGGAATGTTCACGGCCAACTCCATCTGCTGCCTGGCCGAGGCGCTGGGCCTGGCCCTTCCTGGCAACGGCACCGTGCCCGCCGTCTACTCCGAGCGCATCCGCCTGGCCAAGCGCGCGGGCATGAAGGTGATGGAGCTGCTCGAGAAGGACGTTCGCGCGCTCGACATCGTCAACGCGCGCTCCATTCGCAACGGCATGACGCTGGACATGGCCTTCGGCGGCTCCACCAACACCATGCTGCACCTGACCGCGATCGCCCAGGCCGCCGGCTGCCCGGTGACCATGCAGGACTGGGACGACGTCTCGGCCGCCACGCCCAACATCGTCCGCATCGCGCCGGCGGGTCCCCTGCACATCGAGGACCTCAACGCCGTGGGCGGCGTCTCCGCCATCATCGGCGAGCTCGGCCGCACCGGCCACCTGGACATGGAGGCCGTCACCTGCCACGGCACGATGGCCGAGTGGGTCGAGAGGTGCCCCGAGGCCGACGGCGAGGTCGTCCGCCGCGTGGGCGAGGCCTACTCCCCCGACGGCGGCCTCAAGGTCATGCGCGGCAACCTCGCACCCGACTGCGGCGTCGTCAAGAAGAGCGCCGTCGCGCCCGACATGCGCCGCCACCGCGGGCCCGCACGCGTCTTCGAGAGCGAGGAGGCGGCCTGCGAGGCCATCTTCGGCGGCAAGATCGTGCCCGGCGACGTCGTCGTCATCCGCTACGAGGGCCCGGCAGGCGGCCCCGGCATGCGCGAGATGCTCACGCCGACCTCGGCCATCTGCGGCATGGGCCTCGACAAGTCCGTCGCCCTCATCACCGACGGGCGCTTCTCGGGAGCCACCAAGGGCCCGGCCATCGGCCACGTGAGCCCCGAGGCCGCGGCCGGCGGCCCCATCGCGCTCGTCCGCGAGGGCGACACCATCAGCATCGACATCGACGCCGGCACCCTCGAGCTCGAGGTTCCCGACGCCGAGCTCGCCGAGCGCCGCGCGGCGTGGGAGCCTCCCGCGCCCAAGTACGCCAGCGGCGTCCTGTCCCGTTACGCCAAGCTCGTGACCAGCGCAGACAAGGGGGCTTACCTGTCATGACGACCACTGCCGAGAAGATCGCCGCCAAGAAGCGGGCCATCGAGGGACATCCCCTGGGCCCGGGCAGCAAGACCGAGCACGAGGGCAAGACCATGAACGGCGCCCAGGCGATCATCGCCAGCCTCGAGGCCGAGGGCGTCGACACCATCTTCGGCTACCCCGGCGGCCAGGCGATCAAGATCTACGACGCCCTGTACGACAGCAAGAGGATCCACCACGTCCTGGCCCGCCACGAGCAGGGCGCCACGCACATGGCCGACGGCTACGCCCGTGCCACGGGCAAGGTCGGCGTCGTGCTCGTGACCTCGGGTCCCGGCGCCACCAACACCGTCACCGGCATCGCCACGGCCTACATGGACTCCGTCCCGATGGTCGTCATCACCGGCCAGGTCACGCGCGGCGTCATCGGCACCGACGCGTTCCAGGAGTCCGACATCGTGGGCATCACCATGCCCGTGGTCAAGCACTCCTTCCTGCTCCAGAGCACCGACGACCTCACCCGCACGTTCCGTGAGGCCTTCTACATCGCCTCGACCGGCCGCCCCGGCCCCGTCCTGATCGACGTGCCGAGCGACCTGTCCAGCGCCGAGATGGTCTTCCACTACCCCGACAACGTGAGCCTGCCCAGCTACAAGCCCACCTACAAGGGCAACGCGAAGCAGGTCAAGCAGGCCGTGGAACTTCTCGCCAGCGCGCGTCGCCCCCTGATCATGGCAGGCGGCGGCATCGTGTCCAGCCACGCCTGCGCCGAGCTGACCGAGCTTGCCGAGAAGCTCGACGCCCCCGTGGTCACCACCCTCATGGGCAAGGGCGCGATGCGCTGCTCCAACCCGCACAACCTCGGCCCCGTCGGCATGCACGGCTCCAAGTACGCCAACCTGGCCGTGACCGAGTGCGACCTGCTGCTTGCCGTGGGCGCGCGCTTCTCGGACCGCGTGACCGGCAAGGTCGACGAGTTCGCGCCGCATGCCAAGGTCATCCACATCGACATCGACCCGGCCGAGATCGGCAAGATCATCGACCCGGACGTGCCGATCGTCGGCGACGCCCGCGGCATCCTGGCCTCGATCAACGAGCGCCTGGACAAGCTCGGCGTCTCGGGCGTGGGCTCCGAGTGGTTCTCGCGCGTGTGCGAGTGGCGCGAGCGCTGGCCGCTGTACGCCAGCGACTTCGCCGACTACCCCGACAAGATCGCCCCCGAGGTGCTTCTCTCCAAGCTGAGCGACAAGCTCGACCCCGAGGCGTCCGTCGTGACCACCGAGGTCGGCCAGCACCAGATGTGGGCTCACCAGAACATCCACCGCGAGCACGCGCGCACGTTCCTTTCGAGCGGCGGCCTGGGCACCATGGGCTTCGGCTTCCCCGCGGCCATCGGCGCCAAGATCGGCCGTCCCGACGACGAGGTCGTCTGCATCGCCGGCGACGGCTCGTTCCAGATGAACTCGCAGGAGATGGCCACCGCCGCCATCAACGGCGTCGCGGTCAAGGTCGTGGTCGTGGACAACCGCGCGCTGGGCATGGTCCACCAGTGGCAGCGCCTGTTCTACCACGAGCGTTACTCCTTCACCGAACTGGACACCAACCCCGACTTCGTCAAGCTGGCCGACGCCTACAACTGGCGCGCCCGCTCGGTGAGCGACCCCGGCGAGCTCGACGACGCCCTGGACGAGATGCTTGCATCCGACGTCCCGTACCTGCTGGACGTCCAGATCCCGACCGAGCAGACCGTCTACCCCATGGTGGCCCCCGGCGCCCCGATCGACGACATCATCGGCGCACTGGACGTGACCCTCGGCGGCGTCCGCGTCACCGAGAAGGGCTTCGGCGAGCATGCCAACGAGACGAAGGGAGGCGAGTCCCGATGAAGCACATCCTCTCGGTCCTCGTCGAGAACAAGAGCGGCGTGCTCTCGCGCGTCACCGGCATGATCAGCCGCCGCGGCTTCAACATCGAGTCGCTCTCGGTCGCACCCACCGAGGACGAGACCCTCTCCCGCATGACGATCATCGTCGACGCCGACAAGGTCGGCTTCGAGCAGATCACCAAGCAGCTCCACAAGCTCGTGAGTGTCTACAAGATCTCGGACTACACCGACACCGACGTCGTCGAGCGCGAGCTCGTCCTGATCAAGGTGCAGTCCTCCCCCGAGCGCAGGCACGAGGTCATCGAAATCGCCAACCTGTTCCGCGCCAAGGTCGTCGACGTCGGCAGGGCCACGCTCACCGTCGAGGCCACCGGCGACGCCAACAAGCTCGACGCACTGGAGGACCTGCTGCGCGCCTACGGCATCCGCCAGCTCACGCGCACCGGCAAGATCGCCATGTCGAGGGGCCACGAGGCCTAGGGCAACGAGGTACCACCCGCAAGCAGCGGTTTGATACGCAAGCAAACGCACGTCAACGAAGGGAAGTCAGCATGGCCGTCACCATCTACTACGAGAACGACTGCAAGCCCGAGGTCATCCAGGGCAAGAAGATCGCCATCATCGGCTATGGCTCGCAGGGTCACGCCCACGCGCTGAACCTCATGGACTCGGGTTGCGACGTTCGCGTCGGCCTGCGCGAGGGCAGCAAGTCCGCCGAGAAGGCCCGCGAGGCCGGCCTCAAGGTCGTCGACATGGATACCGCGGCCGAGGAGGCCGACGTCATCATGATCCTGACGCCCGACGAGACCCAGCCCAAGGTCTACGAGGAGCACGTCAAGGACCACCTGAAGGCCGGCGACACCCTCGCCTTCGCCCACGGCTTCAACATCCACTACGGCTACATCAAGGCCCCCGAGG
>CAKVON010000022.1 GCA_934792625.1 uncultured Atopobiaceae bacterium | reverse complement strand
CCAGCAGGACGACTACCGCTACCTGACGGCCTCCATCTACAGCCGCGCCCTCGACGGCGACTTCGCCGAGATCCCGGCCCCCGAGAACCCGGGCACCCCGGCCAAGCCGGACACCAAGCCGAACCCCGACACCAAGCCCGACGCCAAGCCCGGCTCCGACGCCAAGCCTGGTGCCAAGCCCGGCAACGGCTCGACGCCGCAGACCGGCGACGCCACCGACAGCGGCGCCGGCATGGCGCTCGCGGGCGCGGTCACCCTCGCGCTCGGCGGCACGCTCTACTACAGGCGCCGCCAGCAGAACTAGGGGACAGCCCCTGGCGTGACGCGCGAGTAGGCTCGCCTCGGGGCGGGAGCCCGGGTTCGCCCGGCTCCCGCCCCGTTTCTGTGTCGAGTCAGTTCTTGACGAGCCCTGTGGAGTCATGAGAGCGCCCCCGTCCCTCAAAGCGAGGGGCGGGGGCGAATTGCGCTCTTGCGATAAATTCATAGTTCCAGCGCTCGCCAGAAGTGCTTCTCGGTAGTTAGAGGAGCGTGATCGTAAAGGCGTGGGTGGCGGTTTCGCCAGGTGCGAGCGAAGCCATTCCGCGCTTGTGCTCGAGGATATCGTCCTCGTCGGCGGCGGTGGCACAGCCGGTCCAGGGCTCCACAGCCACGAAGGGCGCGTCGTTTGCTGCGGACCAGACGCCGAGGTAGTCGAAGCCTGGGAAGTCAAGACGCACGCCGTGCCCTGAGATGGGGTCAAGAAGCGTCGCGGTATTGTTGGGAACGCCCTCGAGGACGATGGTGTCACGCTCGTTGAAGACGGCGTGGTCCATCCGGATCCTGTCGGAGTCGCTGACAATGCCCCAGCGGTTCTGGAAGTCCAGGGTGCCCGCGGATAGGTCAAGGCTTGGTGCCGAGTAGGTCCAGGGCCTTGCCAGGCGAAGCTCCCATGCGTCGAACGGGGTGTCAGATCCCGGGCAGGGCACGTTGAACGCGGGGTGCCCGCCGACGCAGTAGGGAAGCGGCACGTCTCCCATGTTCTCGACCTCGAAGCGCTGCTCGAGGCACGTCTCGCCTACGACGGAATAGGTCATGCGCAGCGCGAAGTCGTAGGGGAAGGCCTTGCGAGTGACGTCGGTCGATGCGAACTCGAAGGTGACGTGGGTGTCGTCGGCCTCGAGCACCCTGTGCTCGCTTCTGCGGGCCAGGCCGTGGCGACCCATGATTGCCTCGCCGTTCGCGCAGATGGCGCGGCCATCCCTCAGGCTGCCGACGATGGGGAAGAGGACGGGCGCCTGACCCGACCACCAACGCTCGTCGCCCTGCCAAAGGTACTGGTTGCCGTCGAGGCAAAGCCCCGTGAGGCAGCCACCCATCGTGTCGAGCGTCGCCGTGAGGCGTGCGTTGCCAATCTGGCGGAGCATGTGGACCCCCTTTGTTCGCGGTACTTCTCACTTGAATATATCCCTTGCGAGAAGTGCCGTCTGCTTGACTGGGCATGTTGATTCCGACTGGAATGTGCGACGTGACAGACCGATTACCGCGTGTTGCATACCGCTTGGCGGAAGGATGCGGGTTTGATGGATATGGCGTAAAGATGCAAGGGCAAAGGATTTCAAGCACTAGCCGCGCGTCACCTGCGGAGACGTCGCGGAAAAGGCAATCGCCACATAAACCAGCGGGCTGCCATGCCTGCGACTGGCTGTGAGGAGGCCACTATGGTCACCGACGATTTTGCGCGCCTTGGGCTCGCCTACGACGCGTCCCGCGTGCACCAGAACCTGAACGTTGCGGTGCTTGTCGAGGAGGCCGTCAAGCGCGGCGAGGGCGTCTTGTCCGAGACGGGATCTTTGTGCGTGACTACTGGCAAGTACACCGGCCGTTCGCCCAAGGACCGCTTCATCGTCGACACGGACGACGTCCACTCTCGCATCGCCTGGGGCGACGTCAACGTCCCCATCTCGCGCGAGAACTACGAGAAGATCCGTGATGGCATCGTCGGCTATCTCAACGAACGCGACCTGTTTGTCATGCAGATGGTTGCCGGCGCCGAGCGTCCCCACTCGCGCAACTTCGAGGTCGTCTGCGAGCTTGCCAGCCAGGCTCTCTTCGTCCGCCAGCTGCTCATCCGCCCGACCGCCGCGGAGGCCTCGCGCTACTCGCCGAACTTCATGGTTCTGGCGGCGCCTGGCTACAAGTGTGACCCCGCCACCTGCGGCACCAACTCCGAGGCGGCAGTCGTCATCAACTTCGAGGAGCGAGTCATCCTCGTGTGCGGCACCTCGTACTCGGGCGAGATCAAGAAGTCGGTCTTCTCGGTCATGAACTACCTGCTTCCCGTAGAGGACGACGTCCTGCCGATGCACTGCTCGTGCAACATGAACCCGCACTCCCGTGGCACGACGGTCCTGTTTGGCCTTTCCGGCACGGGCAAGACGACCCTGTCCGCCGCCAAGGGCCGTAAGCTCATCGGCGACGACGAGCACGGCTGGTCGGCCAACCACGTCTTCAACATCGAGGGTGGCTGCTACGCCAAGACCATCAACATCACGCCGGAGAACGAGCCACAGATCTTCTCGGCAATTCGCTTTGGCAGCGTGAGCGAGAACGTGGTCGTCGACCCTGCGACCCGCAAGCCCGACTACGAGGACGTCTCGCTTACCGAGAACGGCCGCGTGGCATACCCGGTCGAGTTCATCCCCGACGCGGTCCTCGACGGAGTCGCGACCCGCGTGCCCGACGTCGTCATCTTCCTGACGGCAGACGCGTTTGGCGTGCTGCCCCCGATCTCCAAGCTCTCGACCAACGCGGCGATGTACCACTTCCTCACCGGCTTCACCTCTAAGGTCGCCGGCACCGAGCGTGGCATCACCGAGCCGCAGCCCACGTTCTCGGCCCTGTTTGGCGAGCCGTTCATGCCGCTTGACCCCAACGTCTACGCCCGCATGCTCGGCGAGCGCATCGAGCGCGGCGGCACGCGCGTCTACCTGGTTAACACTGGTTGGACGGGTGGCCCCTACGGCGTCGGCCACCGCATGAAGCTCTCCCTCACGCGCAAGATGGTCAACGCCGCCATGTCCGGCATGATTGAGGCGGGCGGGTTCACCCACGACGAGCGCTTTGGCGTCGAGATTCCCAACCTGTGCCTGGGCGTCTCCCGCAAGATTCTCAACCCCCGCAACACCTGGAAGGACCAGGCGGCCTACGACGAGCAGGCCGAGAAGCTCGCGGCGATGTTCGAGGAGAACGCCCGCACGCGTCACCCGGACATGGCCGACGCGGTCCGCGAGGCCGGCCCGCACCCGCTCAACCGCTAGGCATCCCCGGCGCGTAGGCCTGCGACCCGTGGCGTGTGCCCATTGGAGTCGGGACGCGCCTGCCGAGAAGTGCCTGCCAAAAGAAGAGGCCCTCCCAACCGAAGCGAAGTTTGGTTGGGAGGGCATTTCTTGCGGCTGGTGAATGCCTTGCATGCAGGGCGCTGGGAGTGGGAACCGCGTCCTACTCGGCCATCTGGGCCTGGACGGCGGTGATGGCGACGACGCCAACGATGTCGTCGGCAGAGCAGCCGCGCGACAGGTCGTTGACCGGCTTGGCGATGCCCTGCAGGATCGGGCCGTAGGCCTGGGCGCCGCCGAAGCGCTGGACCAGCTTGTAGCCGATGTTTCCGGACTCGAGGTCGGGGAAGACCAAGACGTTGGCCTTGCCGGCAACCTTGGACTGCGGGGCCTTGAGGTCGGCGACGCTCTGGACCAGGGCGGCGTCGAGCTGCAGGTCGCCGTCGAGGGCGAGCTCGGGGTTCTTCTCGTTGGCAAGCTCGGTGGCCTGCTGGACCTTGGTGGGAACGTCACCCTTGGCGGAACCCATGGTCGAGAAGGACAGCATGGCGACCTTGGGCTCGCGGCCGGGCATGAAGGCCTTCCAGCTCTCGGCGGAGGCCAGGGCGATCTCGGAGAGCTCCTCGGCGTTCGGGTTGATGTTCAGGCCGCAGTCGGCGAACAGCAGGGTGCCGTCGTCGCCATACTCGGGAGTGTTGGTGCACATGATGAAGAAGGCCGAGACGAGCTTGGTGCCAGGGGCCGTCTTCAGGATCTGCAGGGCAGGGCGCAGGGTGTTGGCGGTGGAGTGGCAGGCGCCGGAGACCAGGCCGTCGGCGTCGCCCATCTTGACCATCATGGTGCCGAAGTAGGTGGCGTCATTCATCTGCTCCATGGCCTCGGGCAGGGTGACGCCCTTCTTGGCGCGCAGCTCGGCGAACTTGGCGGCGTACTCGTCGTGCTTCTCGGCAGTCTTCGGGTCGATGACGGTGGCGCCCTCGACGTCGATCTTGGCGGGGTCGCCGAGGATCACGAGGTTGGCAAGGCCCTCGGCCACGATCTTCTTGGCGGCCTCGATGGTGCGCGGGTCCTCGCCCTCGGGCAGGACGATCGTCCTCTTGTCCGCCTTGGCGGCGTCCTTCATACGCTGCAGAAAGTCACTCATTTTGCTCCATCTCCCAAACAACGATTGCTAGCTGGGCTTTTGGCCCCTCCCAAAAACGCGAAACGCAGATGGTGTGCATATCGCGTGCTCCGCGCATCCCTCGCACGCGGCAAACCTATTATAGGTGGGCATGATAAACTCATCCGCGAGACCGAGCAGGGGACAAAAGTCCCGCGCTCGCTTTTTAGCCATGCGGACATGTGCCGCGAGCTGGAGGTATGCGAAAGATGACCATGGAGAACGGACTGCCCGTCAACTTCAACGCCGACGCCTACGACGCCATTGTCGTCGGCGCGGGCTACGCCGGCGCCACCTGCGCCCGTCGCCTTGCCGAGGCCTGCGGCTTCAAGGTCGCCGTCATCGAGCGTCGCCCCCACATCGCCGGCAACGCCTACGACTACGAGGACGCCGCCGGCATCCTCGTCCACAAGTATGGCCCGCACATCTACCACACCTTCGACGATCGCGTGCACCAGTTCCTCTCGCGCTTCACCGAGTGGACCAACTACCAGCACAAGGTCCTGGCCAACATCCACGGTACCCTGATGCCCGTCCCGTTCAACCACGCCTCCCTCAAGCTGGCCTTCGGGGACGAGAAGGGCGAGCGCCTCTACCAGAAGCTCGTCTCGACGTTCGGCGAGAACAAGAAGGTCCCCATCATGGACCTTCGCGAGAAGAACGACCCCGAGCTCTCCGAGGTCGCCGATTACGTGTACGAGAACGTCTTCCTGCACTACACCATGAAGCAGTGGGGCAAGACTCCCGACCAGATCGACAAGTCCATCACCGGCCGCGTCCCCGTCTTCGTGGGCGATGACGACCGCTACTTCCCGCAGGCCCCGCACCAGGGCATGCCCGTCGAGGGTTACACCAAGCTGTTCGAGCGCATGCTCGACCACGACCTGATCGACGTCTTCCTGGGTGTCGACGTGCGCGACATCATGGGTGTCACCGCGACCGACGTGCTGGTCCGCGACCGTCCCTACGGCGGCGAGGTCATCTACACCGGCCCGCTTGACGAGCTGTTCGACCTCGACATGGGCGCGCTTCCGTATCGCACGCTCGACATGGTGTTCGAGACCCTCGACGAGGACCAGTTCCAGCCCGTCGGCACGGTCAACTACACCACCAGCGAGGACTACACGCGCATCACCGAGTTCAAGAACATGACCGGTCAGGTGGTTCCCGGCAAGACGACCATCATGAAGGAGTACTCCAAGGCCTACGAGCCCGGTAGCGGCCAGACGCCCTACTATGCCATCCTCGAGGACGAGAACCAGGCCCTGTACCAGCGTTACCGCAGCCGCGTCGATGGTCTTCTCAACTTCCACCCCGCGGGTCGCCTGGCCGAGTACCGCTACTACGACATGGATGCCGTCGTTGCCTCCGCCCTGGAGCTGAGCGACGAGATCATCTCGCAGCACTAGGCTCCGCCTCCATATGGAGAACACCAAGCCCATGTCGAAGACGATCACGTTCGGCATCCCGTGCTACAACTCTGCCGAGTACATGGACCACTGCATCACTTCGATCCTCGAGGGGTCGTCGTATGCGGAGGACGTCCAGATCGTCGTCGTCGACGATGGTTCGACCAAGGACAACACGTACGAGAAGGCGCTCGAGTGGCAGGCACGCCACCCGGGTATCGTCAAGGCCGTCCACCAGGAGAACGGTGGCCATGGCATGGCGGTGCTCGCGGCGCTCGATGCTGCCGACGGCACCTACTTTAAGATCGTCGACTCGGACGACTGGGTCGACGCGGATGCCCTCACGGCACTTCTCGCCCAGCTCAGGCGCTTCAAGAGCCTTGACATGGACGTTGACCTCGTCATCACCAACTATGTATACGAGCATATGGAGGACGGGAAGCAGAACACCGTCGACTTCCGCTACGCGCTGCCCCGCAACAAGGTCATCACGTGGAAGAAGATCGGCCACTTCAACATGGCGCAGAACCTTCTCATGCACGCCCTGTGCTATCGCACCGCGGTGCTGCGTGACGGTGGCGTGCCCATGCCGGCCCACACGTTCTACGTCGACAACATTTACGCCTATGTGCCGCTTCCGCGCTGCAAGACGCTCTTCTACCTGGACGTCGACCTGTATCGCTACTTTATCGGGCGAGAGGACCAGTCGATCAACGAGAGCGTTGCCATCAGTCGTATCGACCAGCAGCTCAGGGTCACGCGCGTCATGATGCACGCATATCACCTATACGACGACATCGAGTGCGCCAAGCTGCGCAGCTACATGTGCAACCACTTCACCCTGATGATGGCGGTGTGCTCGGTCTACTCGCGCATGAGCGACAAGCCGGACGCCATGGACAACCTCAAGGACCTCTGGGCGGAGCTCAAGGCCTACGACGACAGGATGTTCCGTCGCGCGCGCAGGGGAGCCGTGGGCACCTTTACCAACCTGCCCACGAAGGCGGGAAAGAAGGCCACGATCTTCATCTATCGCGTGGCGCAGCGTCTGGTCAAGTTCAACTAGTTGCCCGCCAGAAGGTAGTCGAGCCCGTCGTGTCCCGTCAGTGTGGCAATCTCGCGGGCGACGCGTGCCACGGGAAGTCCCACGACGTTGAAGTAGTCGCCGTCGATACCGTCGACGAAGAGACGCCCCAAACCCTGGATTCCGTAGGAGCCTGCCTTGTCGGCAGGCTCTTTGCTTGCGACGTAGGCATCGATTTCGGCGTCGGACAGGTTGTGGAAGGTCACCTTGGTGGTTTCGACGAACGACCGCTTGGCGGTAGCGGTGCCATCGCCTGCGGCCACAAGCAGGCAGACGCCAGTCGAGACGTGGTGGGAGCGACCGGAGAGACGTCGCAGCATGGCCCTTGCCTCGTAGTCGCTCGCGGGCTTGCCGAGTTTCTCGCCATCTATCCAGACGATGGTGTCGGCGCCCAGGACGATCGTGCCCGCAGCCGCCTTGGCGGCGGCGAGCGAGGCGGCTGCCTTGAGGGCGGCAAGACGCTCCACCAGTCTCTCGGGAGACTCTCCGGGAAGGGGTGTCTCGTCGACGTCGGCGGGAAGGACGGCGAGCGAGAAGCCCGCCTCCTCGAGGAGCTGACGCCTGCGAGGGGAGCCTGACGCGAGGATCATGGTGATGCCTTTCTGCGTTGACGCCGGAAGTGCTCGTGTCCCTGGCTACGCGCGAACGCGAGCGAGATGGGTCACGGTCTCGACGTGGAAGGTTTGGGGGAACAGGTCGACGGGCGTGATGGAGCGAACCTCGAAGGTCCCGTCCGCCATGAAGCGCTGCAGGTCGCGCGCGAGGGTCGCGGGGTCGCAGCTCACGTAGGCGATGGAGCGTGCGGGCTGGGCGCACAGCAGGTCGACGACCTCGGGGGCGAGGCCTGCACGGGGAGGGTCGACCACGATGATGTCGGCCTCGTCGTCGGGGAACTCGCGGCCGGCGTCGCCGCCCACGGCATCGACGTTCTCCAGGTTTGCCGCCTCCAGGTTGCGCCTGAGGTCGCGCACTGCGGGGGCATAGCTCTCGACTGCCGAGACGTAGGCACAGCGGCAGGCGAGGGGCAGCGTGAAGGTGCCCGCACCCGAGTACAGGTCCATGGCGATGTCGTCGTCCTGCGGGTCGAGGGCTGCCATCACGAGCTCGACGAGCTTCTCGGCACCCGCCGTGTTGACCTGGAAGAACGACGGTGCGGAGAGGCGCATGGTCCCACCCGCGATGCGCTCGGACCAACTGCCCGCGCCGGAAAGGCGCTCGACGCCGGCGATGCGACGGGCCTTGGCGGGCCCCTTTGACATGACGCGTACGACCGAGGAGACCTTGGTGGCATCGTTCAGCACGCGGGACACCTGCGCGCGCGGGAAGGGGCCGGGTGCGTCCCACAGCGCGACCTCGACGTCACCGGTCCGGCTGGAGGCGCGAATGCCCACGCGCTCGAAGTCCAGGCCGTGCGACCCGGAGACAAACCCGAGGGCGCCCGAGATGGAGCGCGGGAGCTTCGCGAAGCGCTTCTCCAGAAGCAGGCAGGACTTGACCTTGACGATGCCAGTGCCGCCCGCGGCGTGCATGCCAAAGGACGCGACGCTCCCGTTGCGCTCGAAGGCGAGCTCGATCTTGTTTCGGTACCCGAGCGGGCCGCTTGGGGCCTCGCAACCTGCGACGAGCGACTCCGCGACCTCTGCGGGAAAGTGGCCGATCCGGGTGAGGGAATCGACCACGTTGGCGCGCTTGGCTGCCAGCTGTCCCTTGCGGGAGAGCGACATCCAGGGGCAGCCGCCGCAGGCGCTCGCATAGGGGCAGGACGCCGCAACGCGGTCAGGGCCAGCCTCGAGCACCTCTGCGACACGGGCACGCGAGAAGCTCGCGCCGTCAGAGGTCACCTCGGCGAGAATGCGGTCGCCGGGTGTGGCCCCGGTCACGAAGACGGCCTTCCCGTCCTGCGTGTGGGCAACGGCGTCGGCGCCGTAGGCCATCCTCTCGACAGTGAGCTCGAGCGTGCGGTTGCCTGCGTCAGTCGTCATGCCTCGCCGTTACCTCCCGAGGGCGTCACGCCCCTTAATTAGTGTTTTGATACCAAGTCCGATGAGCGCGAAGCCGGTGGCGATCCTGCCAG
>CAKVON010000021.1 GCA_934792625.1 uncultured Atopobiaceae bacterium | reverse complement strand
CCGCGAGGACGCCTACAAGATCGTGCAGGAGAACGCCATGGCCACGTGGCGCGAGGTCCAGCAGTGCGAGCCCGGCACCACCTTCCGCGAGAAGATCGAGGCCGACCCGCGTTGCTCCAAGCTGGAGGCCTCCGAGCTCGACGCGATCTTCGACCCGCGCAGCTTCCTCACGCGCGTCGACGTCGTCTTCGACCGTCTGGAGCAGCTGGAGTTCTAGCGGTTGCCACCTGCGGCGTGAAATATGGTCCGACTGATGGGCCGAGCCGTCCTCGAAGATGGCTCGGCCCTCCTGTGTCTGGCGAACGAGTCGGTGCGTTCGCGCGGTTGGCTATCAAGTATTAGTTGAATCAGAGTGGCAGAATAGTGGATAACTTCAACCAAAAGTTGAATCGAGCCAGAATTCCGTAAGGAAAGTCTGAAAATTACCCAATATGCCCCCGCGCGACGAGTTCTGGGATGTTTCTGCTGCTTGGTATGCCCATAATGTCCTTTATGAGCAAATGGGTGAACTGTCCTTGTTGGCAGTGCCATGCCCAGTCCGTCACGTGAGGTGGCGGTTGAGTCAAAGAGAGGAAACAGCATAAATGCCTGACAAGATGAACAACCGGAGGCGCGCCGAGCACAGCACCCAGGACAAGGTGACCGCCGTCGCCCTGTCCGGCCTGATGCTGTGGCAGTCCTTCGGAGCATGCACTCCTGTCTATGCCGCGACCGAGGAGACGGCCGAGGTGCAGACCGACGTCGCGCCTGCGACCGACGAGGTTGCCCCCGCTAGCCTGGACTATCCCGTCAGTCCTGCCGCCAGCTTTGGCTACTGGGATGCCACCATCAAGTACGACGTCAAGAACGCCAACGTCGCGTATTTTGCCTACCACACGGCTGACGATACGACTGGCTTGAAGGCCAGCTCCTTCAAGTCGATTACGTCGACGGGGGAGATCAAGCTCGGAGACTTCAACTCCTCCACCCTTGTCGGAAAGACCCATGGCTACGCGCTCTTCTTCGTCAAGCAGAGCGACGGCTACCTGTTGACCGGCCTCGGCGCGAGCGGCAACGGCGAGTTTTACAGCCTCCAGGATCCCAGGGAGACCTTCGGGGCCATCAAGGACTATCCCGGTCTCTCCAATGTCGTCGCGGCCGCGAAGAGTGCCGGCTACATTGGCGTCTTCGGCTACTCCAGGGAGCCTGGCGACCTTCCGCTCAAGGCTTCGTTCGAGGTTTACGGCCAGGACCCCAAGCTGACCGCCTCCGCCAAGGCCGACAAGACCACCGATGTAAAGCCGGGTGACGAACTTACCCTCACCGTCACCCTCAACCCGCAGAAGCCCGAGACCCAGAAGAAGGTCGTGCTCGACGACATCAAGGTCGTCTCTGCCAAGGTCAACGGGAACGACGTCACCATCGACAACCTCCAGAAGCAGGCTGACGGCACCTATGTGGGGACCGTCACCTACAAGGTCACCGACGCCGACTGCGATGCCGGCAAGGTCGCGTTCACGGCCAAGGCCTCCTGCACCTACTCGGTGTCCACCGGCATGGTCGCGGGTTCCGAGGTCGTCACGAAGGAGACCATCACCAAGGACGTCTCCTGCGAGAGCGCGATCGCGTCGAGGGACCACGTCAAGTACACGTTCGTCTCTGCCACGCAGGGCATGGAGCTTCCCGAGGACGTGACGAACTGCCTCCCCACCGACGACGCCTTCCACTACGACGGCGACGAGGTCCGACCGGCCGACCCGAAGCAGACCAGGGTCAAGGTCGCCGACGGTGCCTGGACCTTTGCGGGTTGGGACAAGCAGTCCGACACCATGAGCGCCAACGGCGTCGAGTTCACCGGCACCTGGGAGTACGTCGCCGATTCCGTCGCCGACCACGTCAAGCTCACCACGACCGACGTCAGCGTGCCGTATGACGGCAAGGCCCACTCGGCTGGCGTCGCGACCGCGATCGACGACGCCAACGGCTATGGCGTGCAGGTCGAGTACCAGGTTCCTGGTACGGATACCTGGACCAAGGACCCCTCCCAGATCGTCGCGACCGACGTCGAGGGCACCCCGGTCACGGTCAACGTCCGCGCCTCCGTCAAGGACCACTACGACGGCTACGTGACCGGCACCGAGACCCTCACCATCTCCAAGCGCGAGCTCACCGTCACCACCGAGTCCGCGTCCAAGCCCTACGACGGCACGCCCCTCACGGCCCCCGGCCGCGTCGAGGGCCTGGTCGACGGCGAAACCGTCGAGCTCAGGCTCACTGGCTCTCAGACCGGGGTCGGCTCCAGCGACAACACCTATGAGCTCGCCTGGACCGGCTCCGCGAGGCAGGCCAACTACACCGTCGCCGACGGTGAGCTCGGCAAGCTGACCGTGACCGCCGCGCCCGAGGTCGATCCCGACGAGCCGACGGTTAAGCCCGCCGAGAAGCCCGCGGCGAAGCCCGCCGACAACGCCGCGTCCAACAAGGGCGTCGTTCCCGAGACCGGTGACCCGGCCGTCGCCGCCGACGCGCTTGCCGCCATGGGCGGGACTGGCCTGCTCGGCGTGATCGCCGCGGCCATCCGCCGCAGGAGGAACCGCGAGTAGCGGCACTTCTCGCCAGGGATAGCGAACGGCCAAGGCCGCCTCGAGTCATCAGGCTCGGGGCGGCCTTCCTTACAGCATGTTGGGCGCATGGTCGCAACTACACGCGCCCGCGCAGGTAGGTCGCCCGCCGCGCCTGGGTATACTGAATGGGCAATCCAAGAGAGGGGTTCCAAATGCAGCACATGGACTTCAAGCCGCACGGCGTCTGCTCCCGTGCCATCCACATCGACCTTTCCGACGACGGCCAGACCATCGAGGGCGTCTCGTTCGACGGGGGTTGCAACGGCAACCTCAAGGCCATCTCCAAACTGGTCAAGGACATGCCTGTCGAGAAGGTCGTCGAGCTTCTGCAGGGCAACACCTGCGGCCCGCGCAAGACCTCCTGCGCCGACCAGCTGACGATCGGCCTGCGCGAGGCCCAGGCGCAGGCCCAGGCCGAGTAGCCGATGCCTATCCCCGAGAACAGGCAGGACTCCCCGACGCGCATCCGCGCGCCGCGGTCGGGCGTGACCCGTCGCACCTTCCTCAAGGGCGCGGGCGCGCTTGGCATCGCCGTTGCCGCGATCGACATGACGGGCTGCAAGGGCGGGGCTTCCGGCTCGGGAGCGGGTGACCCCACCGTCGTGGATTCGGGGGCGGCGACCGACATCATCGAGTCCTACAAGAGTTCCGACTCCACGCCGGCGGTCTCGAGCACCTGGACGCTCTCCTTGGGATGCGTCCCACGCGCGGCGGAGGGCACCTGGATCCCGATTCTGGCCACAGGCAACAGCGCCGACCAGATGAACAAGGGCTCGGTGCTGTCGCTGTCCTCGGGTAGCGTCGCCGACGTGGTCACGTCCTGCTCGAGCGGCGACAGCGGCTGGGTCGTCTTTGACGTCCGCTGTTCCGACAAGGTCTACGCCTGGGTCGAGCTCAACCTGGTCACGCGCGCCTGGGCGTTGTTTGCCCAGTCCTTCTCGGACGGGGCGTTGTCCGGCAAGGCGACCAGGCTGCAGGATGGGGACGCGGCCTACGACCCTCCCCAGGTCGTGTGCGCGGGCGAGCGCGTCATCTGGCAGACGATGCCCTCCACCTCGGGAAAGAAGACCACCGAGCACTCCTTCTGCTACGTGTGGGGGCTCGGCGGGTCCAAGGCCTCTGCCGTGGTGGACTCCCCTGGAAGGTTCGGGTGTGCCCCGTCCATCTCGGGCTCCACCATCACGCTCGTCCCACGCGTGAACGCCGACGAGGGAACCTTCTACGGCATCACCGCCTACGACCTGTCGGACGACCTGTCAACCACCATCGACCGGCTCATCCTGCCGTCGTCGGTCAAGCCCTTCTACGCCACGCGCATAGGTGACGACTTCGCGTTCTCGATCGAGGCGAACTACGACTCTGGTGGCCTGCTGGGCCAGATGGGAACCTACATAGGCACCAGCAAGGGTCCGTTCGTGACGCTTTCCCGCGAGCCTGCCGCCCAGGTGGCGGGCACCAAGGACGGCACCTTCGTCATCAAGAGCCGCGCCTCCTACTTCGTGGTCGACACGAGGGAGAAGACCTACGCGGTGCTCCCGGCCATCGACCACGCCCTCGACTACGGCGAGTATCCCGCGACCGAGGGCCTGTGCTCCACCTTCGTGACCTTCTCGACGGTAAAGGACACCGAGACGGGATACCCCGCCAACGTAGTCGTCAGGGCGTTCGGCCTATAGCGATTTATGAGGCTGGGCTTGGTGGGGTAAACTAGAACGGAATGTACCGTGGCTCTTGCGCCGCGGTCTCAAAGCTGATCAAAAGGAGGCCTCATCATGGCTTCGGACGTCAAGAAGATTCTGCTGGTCGAGGATGAGAAGCCCATTCGCGACGCGGTCGCGGCCTACCTCGAGCGTGAGGGCTATTGGGTCCGCGGTGTCGGCGACGGGCAGTCGGCCCTCGAGGAGTTCGAGAAGCACGGCTTCGACCTCATCATCCTGGACCTCATGCTCCCCAAGCTGTCGGGCGAGCGCGTCTGCCGCGCCATCCGCGACACCTCCGACGTGCCCATCATCATGCTCACCGCCAAGGGCGAGGTCGAGGACCGCATCATCGGCCTGGAGCTTGGTGCCGACGACTACCTCATCAAGCCCTTCTCGCCCCGTGAGCTCGTCGCCCGCGTGCGCGCCCTGCTGCGTCGCGCCCGCGTCGAGGCCGAGCCGCAGCTCGAGGTCCTGGACTTCGGCGACCTGATTATCGACATCTCCGGCCACAAGGTCACCGTCGAGGGTCGCGAGGTCGACCTCACTGCCTCCGAGTTCAAGCTGCTCACCACCCTCGCCCGCTACCCGGGTCGCGTCTACACCCGTATGGAGCTTGTCGAGAAGGTCTTGGGCTACGACTTCGAGGGCTACGAGCGCACCATCGACTCCCACGTCAAGAACCTGCGCGCCAAGCTCGGCGACGACCCGCGCAACCCGCGCTGGCTCTATACCGTCCACGGCGTCGGCTACCGCTTCGAGGCCCCCGCGGTCCCCGAGGCCAACAAGTAGCGCGACGGGCGGTAGGCGTTGGCGAACTTCGCTATAGGCAGGAGGGCGCGTCAGGTCGACTCTGACTCGTCGTCGGATTCCGCGCGCGCGACGTGGAAGACGTCGCGAGCCGGCGGTAAGCGCTCGCTGACCTTCTCGACGCAGCTCACCATGGGCTTTGCCATGACCGCTGTCATGACGGTTATGGTGCTCATGGTGGTGCTGTCCGTCGTGTGGGAGGGGCAGTTCCAGAAGTACACGCGATCCAACATGCAGCGTCTGGCCGATGCCACGGCCGAGGCGCTCGCCGCGCGCTACGACGAGCAGGGCGGCTGGACCGACGAGGTCCTCGAGTACGCGAGCTCGGCCACGTCGATCTCGTCGGACGCGGGCATTCAGGTCCTCAACTCCAGGGGTGCCGTCATCTACGACGACACCTGGGCAAAGTCGCACACCAAGTCGATCCTGGACTCCGAGTCGCAGTCCGACGCATCCGACGACGGGCCCACCTCCGCGAAGGACAAGGCCCTCGACGAGAAGGACAAGTCCGACGCCGGCAGCAAGGTCACCGTCGAGCCGCGCTCGGCGGACTCCACGGTCTCGTCCAGGATTCGCGTCTCGGACGGTCGCATCGTCGGCACCGTTCGCGTGTGGGCCAGCGGCTCGGACGCACTTCTCACCAAGAGCGACGCGGCGTTCCGCATCAGCTCGTATGGCGCCATCTGGACCGCATCGTGCTTCGCGATCATCATCGCATGCATCATGGGCATCTTCGTCGCACGGTCGATCGCGTCGCCCATCAAGCGCATCACCTCCACGGCGGCGCAGATCCGCAACGGCGACCTCACGGCGCGCACCGGCGTCGAGGGCTCCGACGAGATCGGCCAGCTTGGCCAGACCTTCGACGAGATGGCAACCAACCTCGAGAAGGACCTCAAGCTCGAGCACCGCCTCACCAGCGACGTCGCGCACGAGCTGCGCACCCCGCTCATGGCGATGCTCGCCACGGTCGAGGCCATGCAGGACGGCGTGCTGCCCTGCGACGACGAGCGCCTGGGCACCCTGGGCGACGAGACCCGCCGCCTCTCCCGCCTGGTCGACGCGATGCTGCAGCTCTCCCGCATGGAGAACGGCACGACCAAGTTCAAGCCGCAGCGAACCGACGTCGTCGGCCTGGTGCGTGGAATCGTCGTCTCCCAAGAGCAGCTGTTCGCCGACCGAGGCCTGCGCCTGCGCTTCAACAGCGAGACGCCGCGCAAGGAGTGCTATGCCGAGATCGACCGAGACATGGTCCGCCAAGCGGTCATCAACTTCATGAGCAACGCCTTGCGCTATACGCCCGAGGGCGGTTGGGTCGTCGTCAACGTCTCCCAGGACCGTACCGACGTCCTCATCTCCGTCTCCGACACGGGCATCGGCATCGCCAAGGAGGAGCTCGCCAAGGTGTTCAGCCGCTTCTGGCGTTCCGACGCCAGCCGCGAGCGCGCCTCCGGAGGCCTTGGCGTCGGCCTGGCCGTCACCAAGGAGATCGCGGACCGTCACCACGGCTATGTCTCGGTCGAGTCCGAGCTGGGCAAGGGGACTATGTTTACCTTGCATCTTCCTCGCGAGAACCGCTCCGAGCAGGAGTCCTCCGCTACAATTGAAGATTGATTGTTCATTTGGCATGGGCGCGGCCGCCTGACCGTGCGCGCAGATGCAAAGGAGCCACAAATGGCATCGATGGACCTACGTCCCGACTCGCACGGCAAGGTGCGCGACATCTACGACTGCGGCGACAGCCTGCTCATGGTCGCCAGCGATCGCATCTCCGCCTTCGACTTCATCCTGCCCGATGAGGTCCCCCACAAGGGCGAGATCCTCTCGCGCATCTCGGCCTTCTGGTTCGAGAAGTTCTCCGACATCATCCCCAACCACCTGATCAGCATGGACCCGGCCGACTACCCCGCGGAGTACGCCCAGTACTCCGACTACCTGCTGGGCCGCTCGATGCTGGTCAAGAAGGCCAAGACCATCCCCATCGAGTGCATCGTCCGCGGCTACCTCACCGGCAGCGGCAAGAAGACCTATGACGCCGAGGGCACCGTCTGCGGCATCAAGCTTCCCGAGGGCCTGACCGAGGCCTCCCAGCTGCCCGAGCCCATCTTCACCCCGTCCACCAAGGCCGAGCTCGGCGACCACGACGAGAACATCTCGTTCGAGCGCTGCGCCGAGATCGTCGGCAAGGAGCTTGCCGAGAAGATCCGCGACGCGTCGCTGGCCATCTACAAGGCCGCTTCCGAGTACGCCGCCACCCGCGGCATCATCATCGCCGACACCAAGTTCGAGTTCGGTCTGATCGACGGCGAGCTCACCCTCATCGACGAGGCGCTCACGCCCGACTCGAGCCGTTTCTGGCCCGCCGAGGGTTACGTCGAGGGCCAGGTCCAGCCGAGCTACGACAAACAGTACGTGCGCGACTGGCTCAAGGCCAACTGGGACATGCAGGGCGAGCCGCCCCACCTCCCCGCCGAGGTCATGTCCGGGACCTCCGAGCGCTATCAGGAGGCCTACCAGATTCTCACCGGCAACAAGTTCGTCCCCATGAAGGAGTCCAATGTCTCTGCTTGATACCATCAACGGCGCCCGCGAGGAGATCGCCAACTCCCGTAAGGATGCCGAGGCCGCCGCGAACAAGTCCGCCGCGGCCAAGGCCGACACCGAGGACTCCTCCTCCGGCATGGTCAAGCGCTCGGTCTCCCGAGCCAAGCCCTCCCGCGATGCCGCCCAGGGCGTCCGTGTCACCGCTGCCTCCGCCGGCAAGCGCGATTCCGCCCGTGCCGCCAGGTCCAACAAGAAGGCCATGACGTCCGAGCAGCGCAAGGCCGCCCAGGCGGAGGAGGACCGCAACCGCGACCGCATGATGACGGCAAGCAACATCATGCTCGGCAAGGACCCCGTCTACCGCAAGCGCAAGAACGTCTGGTGGGCCTTTGTCATCGGCGGCCTGGTCATGACCGCGATCTCGTTCGTCATGATCTTCATCGCCCCGCCCGAGACCAAGAACGACTTCACCACGGTCTATGGCATCGTCTCGTTCGTTGCGCTGATCCTTGCCTACGTCGGCATCGGCGGCGCCCTCATCTACGACCTCGTCCGCATCCGTCCCATCCGCAAGCAGATGGACGAGAAGGCGCACACGCTCAGCTACAAGCGCCTCGATGCCATCATCAAGGAGGACATCGTCGAGCGTCGCGTCAAGAAGGGCCGTCGTCGCTTCGGCAAGACCGCCTAGGTCGCATTCGGGGGCACTGCCCACGGACCAAAGTGACGTTGCCATCCACCCGCGCGAGCGGGCCACGGAATGGTAGAATGACAAAGCTGACATGATGTCGGCAAGGCTTCGCCCTCGTAGCTCAGGGGATAGAGCACAGGTTTCCTAAACCTGGTGGCGGCGGTTCGAATCCGTCCGGGGGCACCAGAGCATCCAGGCAGGTCAATGGCTTCGAAGCCGTTGACCTGCCTTTTTTGATAGCTATCCGATGGCTTCGGCGCACTGGTATATAGTCCTAGTCCCTCATTGCCCAGCTCTCGGTCTTGCAACCCAATGCTTGGGACGTATCGCCGGTCTTCTCGACAAAGGGAAAGATCCCTGCCGAGAAGAACCTGCCCTTCTCACCCTCATTGCGCAAAAGATAAGGGGCGCCTTCCGCTGCGGAAGGCGCCCCTGCAAGGTGTGGGACGTATGGCGCGTGCGGCGCGGCCGCGGGTCGCTAGGACTTCGACTTTGCGTTCGGAGTGGTCGTGTCGTCCGTGTTGTCGTCGGCGCCGGGCACGGTTTGGGTGGTGGCGCCGGGCTGCTGCGGCTTGGCGCCCTGGGAGACGACGATAGAGATGGTCGTGTCCTTGTTGACCTTGCCCGAGCTCGGGGAGTACGAGATGACGCTGCCCTCGGCAACCGTGTCGCTGTACTGGTAGGAGACGTTGCCGACGTTGAGCTTGGCGTCGTTGATGGCCGCCTCGAGGTCGGCGAGGGTCGCGCCCTCGTAGCCCTCGGGGACGTTGAGCTGCTCCGATCCGAGCGAGATCTGGTAGATGATCGTGTCACCGGCCTTGGCGGAGGAACCGGCGGCCACGGACTGGCCGCAGACCTTACCGTTCTCGACCTCGTCGGAATAGACGGAGTCGCCCGCCTGCGCCTTCAGTCCCTTCTCGGAGAGGGCCTTCTCGGCCTGCGATGGCGTCATGTTCTTGAGGTTGGGTACCGTGACGGTCGCCGCGGGCTCGGCGCCCTTGGAGACGACGAGGTTGATCCTGGTGCCCTTGGTCACCTGCTTGCCCGCCTCGGGGTCCTGGTCGATGACATGGCCCTTCTCGACGGAGGAGCTGTACTGCTCCTTGACGGTGCCCTTCTCGAAGAAGTCGGAGTCCTCGATCTGCTGGAGCGCCTGGTCCTCGGTGAGGGAGCGCAGGTTGGGCACGGCCTGGGTCTTGCCGGTGGCGTTCGAGGCGATCACGCCGCCCACGATGGCGGCGACGACGGCGAGAAGTGCCAGTACGCCGACGATGATCTTGCGCTTGCGCGAGCGGGCGCGCTGCTCGGCCTCGGCCAGGGCACTCTCGCCGTTGCCGCGGCGGCTCTGGTTGTTAGCGATGCGCTCGCGCGCGTCGGCGGGGATGAGGGGCGTGGCGATATTCATGGCCTGCGTGGAGTCGGAAGCGGCGCCAAGGACGGCGGTGGCGTTGGTCACGGCGGCCATGCGGCCCGCGAGGTAGTCGCGAAGCACGCGGGCGAGCTCGTCGGCCGTCTGGAAGCGGGCGGCCGGGTCCTTCTGCATGCACTTGAGGATGATGCCCTCGAGCTGCGGGTCAACGTTGGGGTTGATCTGGCTGGGCGGAACGGGCTGCTCGCTCACCTGCTTGAGCGCGACCGAGATGGCGTCGTCGCCCTTGAAGGGGACCTCGCCCGTGGCTGCCTCGTACATGACGATGCCGAGCGAGTAGATGTCGGAGGTGGGGCCAAGCTCCTTGCCCTGCGTCTGCTCGGGGGAGACGTAGTGCGCGGTGCCCAGGACGTTGTTGTCCTGGGTGAGGTGGGAGTTCTTGGCGCGCGCGATGCCGAAGTCCATCACCTTGATGTTGCCGTCGGGCTGCACCATGATGTTCTGCGGCTTGATGTCGCGGTGGA
>CAKVON010000020.1 GCA_934792625.1 uncultured Atopobiaceae bacterium | reverse complement strand
CGCGAGCGCCCGTCGGACCGCCGACGCGCGCGCCCAGGCCGAGGCCCGTCGCGAGGCGCGCGCCCGTGGCGGCAGGCCCGCGCCCAACCCGCGCGTGCGCCTCGCCCTCATGGCCGTCGGCGTCGTGCTCGCGGTCCTTCTCGCCTGCTTCTACATGCCCGCGCGCTCGCTGTACGTCTCGCGGCGCTCGAACGCGATCCTGGCGGCGCAGTACGAGACCTACAGCAAGACCAACGACGAGCTGTCCAAGCAAAACGACCGCCTGCTGACCCGCGAGGGCATCGAGGAGAAGGCCCGCGAGCAGGGCCTCGTTGGCGGAACCGACAGTTTAGCGACCGACGGGGACGCCGCCACGGGTGACGCAGCCACCGGTGCCGCATCCGGCTCGCAGGCCACGACCGGCGCCGCCACGGGCTCGGCCGCGGCGACCACTGGCGTCACCGACGCGGACGACGCCAGGACCTCGGAGGCGTCCGCCGACGAGCAGGCCCGCGAGACCGCGCGCAAGCTCGTCGACGACGTGCCCTGGTACGTCCACGCGCTCGACTTCTTCTTCGGCTACGACCCCGTGGCCGAGGGAATCACGTCCGCTAAGGAGTAGCCATGACCCGTGTCGCCTCGATCGACATCGGCACCGTGACCGTCCGACTGGCCGTCGCGGACGTCGAGGGCAACGACGTCGCCCGCCTGGCAAAGCAGTCGCGCATCTGCGACTTGGGGGAGGGCCTCTCGGCGACGGGCCGCCTTTCCGAGGCCGCCCGCGCCAGGGTCCTCCTCGCGGTCGACGACTACCTCGACGCCGCCCGCAAGGCGGGTGCCGCCGCGGTGTGCTGCACCCTCACGAGCGCCGCGCGAGACGCCTCGAACTCAGACGTCCTTCTCGGCAGCCTCGCCGACCGGGGCCTGGTGCCCGAGGTCATCGCGGGGCAGGTCGAGGGCAGCCTGACCTTCCTGGGCGTCGCCCGCGACTTCGTGGGCGAGCGCATCGTGGTTGCCGACAACGGCGGCGGCTCGACCGAGCTGGCCGTGGGCAGCCTCGGGTCGGATGGCCGCCTTGACGTGGAGTTCGTTCGCTCGGCCAACGTGGGCTGCCGCCGCGTTACCGAGAAGTTCCTGCAGCGCCGCGACCCGCCCTCGGCCGAGGACCTGGAGGCCGCCGCCCGCTTCTGCCGCGACGGCATCGGAGAGTGCGTGCCGTGGGCGGCGGGGTCGGCCGTGGCGGGCGACGCGCCTGTCGAGAAGCCCGCCAGGCTCGTGTGCGTCGGCGGGACGGTGACCTCGATCGTCGCGATTGGCGCGGCGCTGGAGCCCTACGACTCGAGCTTCGTGCACCTGCACGAGCTGACCTGCTCCGACATCGAGTCCGTTCGCGACATGCTGGCGCAGCTGACCGTGGGGGAGCGTGCCCACGTGATTGGCCTGCAGCCCAAGCGCGCGGGCGTCGTCCTGGGCGGCGCGGTCGCCGTGCGCGAGCTCATGCGCGCGACCGGTTTCGACTGCCTGACGGTGAGCGAGAGCGACCTGCTGTTTGGCCTGTCGGTCGTGGCGGCCGCCGCGGTCGCGGGCGGGGAGTCTCCCGTGGGCTGGCTCCCCACGATGGCGCCGCTGGCCTAGGTCGTGGCGTCGGGTGCGAGTCGCCCCGGCTTCTGATAGCGTTCCATATGCGGGGACGTGGCGGAATTGGCATACGCAGGGGACTTAAAATCCTCCGCCGCAAGGCTTGTGGGTTCGAACCCCACCGTCCCTACCAGCGATTGCTTTGCCGCGACGCGTGGGCCCCAAGGCCCGTGCATCGCGGCTTTTGCTTACCGTGGGTGTCGCGAGCCCATCGCGCGCCGGCCCCCTCGGGCATGCCGTCCGCCGAGCGCCGAGTGTCGGCAACGTGGAGAGTCCTTGGTGCGCTCGTGCCCTGATGGGCAACTTGTATACTACTTGTCCTGTACTAGTCATGAACCTGTTTGCGCCTCTCGCACAAGCGGCCACGCGGCCAGTCGCGGGTCCCACCAAAGGGGCCTTGCGCCAGCGAACACGCGCAGCTAGGAGGACGCATGTCCCAAGGCATGAACCACGGGGACACCCTCGGCGCCGTAGCCGACCCCACACCCACCACGTTTTCCGTCCCCGCCACGCACCCCGCGGCAGCCGGCCCCGATGCCACGCGCGCGCTGTGGCTGGGCTTCGACGTCGCCACCACCGCGGTGGGCGCGACCCACACCGGGCTCGACCGTGGCTCGACCGCGGCACTCCACCTGCAGCTCTCCGACCGCATGCGCGCGATGATCGCCTCGCGCGAGTGGGCGCCCGGCACCCGCATCCCGTCCGAGCACGAGCTCATGCAGGAGCATGGCCTCAGCCGCGGCACGGTCCGTCGCGCGATCGGCGCCCTGGTGGACGAGGGCCTGCTGGTCCAGGAGCGAGGCCGCGGCACCTTCGTGTCGGAGCCCGGGTTCGTCCACGCCTCGGGCGAGAGGCTCCTCTCGATCGCGGCGTCCCTGCGCGAGCAGGGCAAGGACTTCACCACCCGCGTGCTCGACGAGCGCGTCATGCCCGCCCCCGACGACGTCTGCGACCAGATGCGCCTTGCGCCCGGCGATGATGCCCTCTTCCTGCGGCGCGTTCGCGTCGTGGGCAGCGAGTCGGTCGTCTGCCAGGAGGGCTGGCTCAACATGGCCGCCTGCCCCGGCATCGAGGAGGCGGACTTCTCGGCCGAGTCGGCCTTCGACGCGGTGGAGCGCTGCTCCAAGGGCAGGATCTCGTCGTCGCGCATGCGCTACACCGCGCGCCGCGCCGGCCGTGACCACGGTGCCTACCTGGGAATCTCCGCCGACGACCCCGTGCTGGTGCTGGAGCAGCTCATCAGCCTGGACGACGGCACCCCCATCGAGTGGAGCCTCACCTGGCTGCGCGCCGGCCAGTACGTCACCGGCATGTCCACCCAGCCCGGGTCTGCGGCCGACCCCTTCACGCACCACGTCCCGCGCGCGGGCTTCGCTGCCGAGAAGGACGCGCCGCTTTCCGGCCGCACCCGGGAGTGCGAGCAGGGGCGCCTCTCCCGTACCGAGCTCGAGCTCGCCGCGCTGGAGATTCGCCGTGGCACCATGGCGTGGGCGATCAACGACCCCGCGCACCCATACCACCTGGGCGGAAGCCTCTCGTGCGCCGAGATCCTGGCTGCCCTGTACAACGACGTCATGGCAACGGGCGTCGACGGCACCCCCTGGGAGTCGCGCGACCGCCTGGTCATGTCCAAGGCCCACGCGTCGCTGGCGCTGTACCCTGCCCTCGCGCAGGCGGGTCTTCTCTCCCGCGAGGACCTCGACCGCGGCCTGTACGGCCCCGACGCCGTCGTGTTCAAGCACCCCCGTCGCGACGTGGCTCGCGGCCTGGAGACCTCGGGCGGAAGCCTGGGCATGGGTCCCGCGCACGCGTGCGGCATCGTGCTGTCCAACCGCCGCCTGGGCCACGGGGGTCGCGTCTTCTGCATCCTGGGCGACGGCGAGTGCAACGAGGGCTCGGTCTGGGAGGCCGTCGAGCTTGCCGGCCACCTTGCCATGGGCGAGCTCACCCTCGTCGTCGACGTGAACAAGCTGCAGCTGGACGGCCCCACCGCCGATGTCCTGGATGCCGGCACCCTGGCGCAGAAGTTCGTCGCCTTCGGCTGCGAGGTGGAGGAGGTCGACGGCCACGACGTGGTCGCCGTGCGCGACGCGCTGCTGCGCCGCTCCGACCGTCCGAGAGCCGTGCTGTGCGACACCGCCAAGGGCCGCGGCATCTCGTTCATCGAGGGCCGCGTCGAGTGGCACGACAAGACGATGACCGACGAGGAGCGCGCGATCGCCACCCGCGAGCTCGACGAGGCAGAGGAGGCGATCCGTCGTGGCTAGCGTCACCGACACCACCACGAGCACCGCCGCGCCGACCACCTGCGACGCAAGTCTCGCGCAGGCCCTGGCGCAGCTGGACCCGAAGGAGGTCTTCGGCGACGCCATGGGGCGCTGGGCCCAGTCCGACGACCTCGCCACCATCGTCGTCTCCGACTACGGCCGCCGCCTGGCGCTGGAGCGCTTCCGCGAGCTGCGCGGGGACGGCTACATCCAGGTCGGCATCGCCGAGCAGAGCCAGGTCGGCGTCGGCGGGTCGATGGCGCTCGAGGGGCTGCACGTCGTGGCCCCCGCCTACGCGTGCTTTCTGGCGAGCAGGGCCATCGACCAGGTGCGCGTTTCCATGGGGAGCATGGCGGCCCCGCTGGTTCTGGTCGGCCTTGCCGCGGGATTCGGCTCGGGCATCCTGGGTGCCAGCCACATGGCGCTCGACGACGTGGCGGTGATGCGCGCCATCCCCGGCATCGACGTCGTGTGCCCTGCCGACAACGCCGAGCTGTGGTGCGTCCTGCAGGACCTCGCCCGAGACCCCAGGCCCGCCTACGTCCGCATGTCGGTCGTGCCGGCGGGAACCCTGGTCTCGCCGGCCTGCGAGGGGCTTCCCCGCGGCAGGTCGCGCATGCTGTCCGCCGACTCGCGCCCCGACGCGCCGGCGACGGTCGCGCTGGTGGCCACGGGCGGCATGGTCGCCGAGGCCGCAAAGGCAGCCGACGCATTGCGGACCCAGGGTGTGACCTGCGACGTCGTCGCCATGCCGTGGGTCGTGCCGCTGGACACCATCGCGCTCGACGCGCTTTCGGGCTCCCGCCTGGTCGTGACCGTGGAGGAGCACATCCGCGAGGGAGGCCTCGGTGGCGCCGTCGCCGAGCACCTGTCCGAACAGCCTGGCGGCCCCGCACTGCTGCGCCTGGGCGCCCCCTCGCACGACCTCGAGGCCGACGACCAGCCCCGCCTGCTCGAGCGCTCCGGCCTCACCGCGGACGCCATCGCCGCGTCCGTCGCCGAGCGCCTGCACGCGTTGTCCCGCTAGTCCTTCTCCGCAGGAAATCTCCCTGCCGAGAAGTGCCGCGTTTGGTGTAAGGCGTGGTGTAAGGCGTGGTGTAAAACGCGACCATTCGGACTCGCGTTCAGGCCGTTGGTTGGCGAGCGTCCCAACTGGCACAGTCGGCGTTTGGTGCGCAGTTTGGTGCGCGACCTGGCGTGCATTGCTCGAAATAAAAAGGCAGGCCAGCGGGAATAAGCCCGATGGCCTGCCTGTTGTTTGTGGTGCCCCCAACGGGATTCGAACCCGTGATATCCACCTTGAAAGGGTGGCGTCCTAGGCCGCTAGACGATGGGGACGGCACAGGGAAGTATACCGGGTTGCCGCTTGCTGTCGCGCCGACCGTGTTCGCAATGTGTCGGGCGGGTGGTTTGCGGGCTCGCGGTACTTCTCGGTAGGGAGTTACCAGTCAAGGCCCTGGCTCTCGGCGTAGGCCATGGCCTGCTCGGTGACGCCCGGGCGCGCGCCCGCCCAGTTTGCGAAGTCGGGCGCGTCGACGATCAGCGGGTCGGCCTCGTGGACCGCGAGCGTCGCCTCGGTAAAGCCGTGGGGCGCGAAGTCGGGCCTGTCGGGCAGGTACGCCTCGATGAAGGCGGGGCGCAGCAGGGCGAAGGCGCCTCCCCCGCACAGCGAGCAGTAGCCGTCCAGGGCGCGTCCCGCGCTCGCGGCGCGGTCGAGCTTGAACAGCAGCAGGGTGCGTGCCAGGTGGAACCACGCGTTTCCGCGGCGGGCGTAGCGGGCGTCCAGGGCGTCGAGCGCGTCCTCGTCCTCCATGCGGGCATGGGCCAGCGCGAGGGTGTATCGGGCCCCGGTGGGGTCGCTGGGGTCGGCGTCAACCAGGCGTCCGCACAGGTCGCGGGCCGCGCCGATGCGACCCGTCTGCAGCAGCAGGCGGGACATGACCTCGGTCGCGCGGATGCGGGGGCGTGCGAACGGATCGTCCCATCGGGCGAGCTCGTCGGCGTCCGGGTCCGTGGTCCCGCCGCCGGCCATGGCGACGTCGATGGCGTCCACCATGGCGTCGTCGGTCTTGGTGGCAAGCGCCAGCAGGACCTGCGCGTCGACGCAGCCGGCGTCGAGTGCCAGCGCGCGACGGCAGTCGTCTGCCAGGCGCGCGTTGCGGCGGGCCCGCTCGGCCATGTAGTCGTCATCGTCGCGCAGGTCGTCGTCGGCCATGCTCTCGGTGACCCTGTCCAGCGCGCGGGCGACCTCCAGGAAGGCCGCCTCGGCGTCGTCGTCCACATAGCGCTCGGGATTGGCGCGGACGGCGGTCTCCAGCTCCAGGAAGGCGGCGTCCGAAAGGCCGCCCAGGCTGCGCGAGCGCTTCTCGGCACAACGCTCGACGAGTTCCTCCCATGCGTGCATCAGCGCTCGCCTCCCTTGGTGGGGCCGTCGTTGCCCGCGGCGCCCGAGTCGCCTCGCCCCGGCTTGCCGTTGCCGCGTGCGGCGGCGCGGCCACCACGACCCTCGCGAAGCTCGGCCTGGGCATCGAGCTCGGCCTGGGCGCGCACCATCGGCAGGCTCGCGAGCCACCCGCCCAAGGAGCCACGCTCGTTGGAGTCGCGGCCCTCCTGCAGCACGATCGAGAACTCGGACACGGCCAAGATCAGCTCGTCCTCGCTTCCGGGCTCCACGACGATTCGCGAGAAGACCCCGTCGGGCAGCTCGTCCTGCAGCTCGAGCGTGAGGGCGGCGTGCGGCCACTTGGCGATGATCTGGCTCGTGGCCTGCGTGGCGGCGGACATGTCGCGGCGCTTGTAGGCCATCGCGAGCGTGGCCAGGGCCAGCCAGGCGTTGCCCATGGGGCCACCGCCCTTGGCGGAGAGCTCGTCGAGGGCGGCCTGGTCCTCCAGCTTGGTGTATGCGATCGCCAGCGTGAGGTCCGCGTCGGCGATGCCGTTCTCGTCCAGGCGCGCCAGCTCGGTCGCGTGCTCGATCGCCTTGCGGTATCGACCGCAGATCAGCGCGCGCGAGGACTCGTTGGCAAGCCAGCGCAGGTAGGGAAGGAAGGCCAGGTCGCGGGCAAGGCGGCAGGCCTCGGGGTCGGGCAGGTTGACGGCGTCGCGGGCGCGCTCGCAGTCCGCGCGCACGGCGGCGTCGCCCTCGGTCAGGTAGTGGTAGAACTCGTCGAACGACGGCCTGTCCTGCGCGGCGATCATGCGCGCGGCGTCGTGGCAGTGCGGGTCGAGCGTGCGTGCCTGCTCGAGCATGCCGCGCGCCTCGGCGATGATGTGGTCGGCGCGGGCGGGCTCCGCGAAGGGGAGCTCGTAGTCGATGAGCTCGGTGGCCTGTGCCACCAGGCGAAACGCCCGCTCGGAGTTGGTCTGGGGCAGGGAGTCGCGGTCGCTGGCGTACCTGTGGCCAAAGCTCGCCGCGGCGCGTACTGACCCGAACGGGTCGCCCGCGTCCAGGGTCCGCGCCAGGCGCATCCCCATCCTCTGCCAGTCCTCAACTTGCGCGTCGAACGCCACGGTTCCTCCGTCTTCCATCGGATGTGCTTCTCTGCACGCCGTACTTCTCCATAGGCTGTACTTCTCTGCACATGGTAGAGAAGGCCGCTTACCCACACATGAGTCGCAACAAACACGTTCTATTCGGGAAAGGTCATTCCCACTCGGTGAGCGGTAGATTCCGCGTCACAAAGGGTTAACAATTAATAGCATTGACATTTCCTTCACAAGTACGAAACTAGGCATCGTCAAGAGGGAGGCGCATCCAACCGGGTGCGTCAGACGTTGGGAGAGTCAAGCGATGAACGTACAGCTATCCATTATCAGCGTGACCATTATCTGATACGGGTGGCTGTACACGCCGCCCGTTGATTCGGGCGGCCTTCGCGAGGGGTCGTCGGGCCATAAGCCCAACGACCCCTTTTTCTATCGCTTGAGATCCCTGGAGGGAGAAATCCGTGAACGGAGTAACACTGATCCTCGTTGCCGCGGTCGTGCTGGTCGCCGGCTACCTGCTCTATGGCCGCTGGCTGGCCAACACCTGGGGCGTTGACGCCGAGGCGCTGACCCCCGCCCGTCGCATGGAGGACGGCAAGAACTTCTCGCCCGCCTCTGCCTTTACCGTCTTCTCGCACCAGTTCTCGTCGATCTGCGGTGCCGGCCCCGTCACGGGCACGATCGTGGCCATGGCCTTCGGTTGGGTCCCCGTCGTGCTGTGGGTCCTCGTCGGCGGTATCTTCTTCGGCGCCGTGCACGACTTCGGTGCCCTGTATGCCTCGATGAAGAACAACGGCAAGTCGCTGGCGCAGCTTATCGACAAGTACATCGGCAAGACCGGCCGTCGCCTGTTCCTGCTGTTCAGTTGGCTGTTCTGCATCATCGTCATCGCGGCCTTCACCTCGATGGTCTGCGGCACCTTCAAGTTCACCCCGGTGATGGACGCCGCCGGCAACCCGACCGCCGCGATCGACTTCGACGCGTCCTACGCCGCCGGCTGCGCGGGCACCATCTCGATCCTGTTCACCTTCGTCGCCATGCTGTTTGGCTGGGCCTGCCGCAAGTTCGACCTGTCCGGCGCCAAGGAGCTCCTCACTGGCGTCGTTCTCGTCGCCCTCATGTTCGCCGTGGGCATGAACTTCCCGCTGTACCTCAACCTGTACCAGTGGATCGCCGTCGTCATGGTCTACCTGGTCTTCGCCGGTGCCATGCCCATCGACGTCCTCAAGACCCCGCGCGACTACCTCACCTCGATCATGATGATCGTCATGATCGTCTGCGCGGTGCTCGGCATCTTCGTCCTGGGCGCTAACGGCCAGGCCGAGATCACCGCCCCCGCCTTCACGGGCTTCTCGCTCAAGAGTGGCAGGGCCATGTTCCCCGTCCTGTTCGTCTCCGTCGCCTGCGGCGCGCTGTCCGGCTTCCACAGCTTGGTCTCCTCCGGCACCTCCTCCAAGCAGGTGTCCGACGAGCGTGACGCCGTCAAGGTCGGCTACGGCGCCATGGTCCTCGAGTCCTTCGTCGGCATCATCGCCATCGTCGTCGCCGGCATCATGTACTCCACGATGAACAACACCGGTGCCGCCGGCGCCAACGGCGTGATCTCCACCCCGTTCCAGATCTTCGCCGCCGGCATCGCCAAGGGCATGGGCGCCTTCGGCGTCGACCACACCCTGGCCCTGGTCTTCATGACCATGAACGTCTCCGCCCTGGCGTTGACCTCGCTCGACGCCGTCGCCCGCATCGCCCGCACGTCCTTCTCGGAGTTCTTCGCCTCCTCCAACGACGCCCTCGCCACCGAGCAGACCGGTGTCATGAGGGTCCTGGGCAACCCCTGGTTCGCCACCGTCGTCACCCTGGTGCCCGGCCTGGCCCTCACCTTCGGCGGCTACAACAACATCTGGCCGCTCTTCGGTGCCTCCAACCAGCTCCTCGGCGGCATGACCATGATCACGCTCGCGGTCTTCTGCAAGTGCACCGGCCGCAAGGGCTGGATGCTCTACGTGCCCGTCGCGTTCCTGCTGTGCTGCACCTTCACCTCGCTGGCCCAGAGCGCCATGGGCTGCGCCGCCGCGGTCCAGACGTACGGCCTGTTCGGCATGATGCCCACCAGCGCCACCGACCCGACCCTGGTCTCGGTCGCCGCCACCAAGGGCCTGCAGCTGCTGTTCGCCGTCCTGCTGATGGTCCTCGGCCTGGTCGTCGCCTACAACTGCCTCAAGGAGTTCTTCACCAAGCAGGCCGGCTCCATCCCCGACGAGCAGCCCGAGTGGACCGAGCTCGGTCGTCGCAACGTCGCCGCCGCCGAGGCCGATGCCGCGGCCGACACCGCCGCCGCCCAGGCCTAGCGTTCGCGGGGCCCAGCCCCTGCCCGCACCACCCGTACCACCCGCGCGAGCCGGCGACTCGGCTCGCGACATACCAAGCGCCGGTCACACAATCGGCCTACAGAGAAGGACCCCGAGGTCGCCGTCACGGCCCCGGGGCCCTTCTCGTCCTGTGTCACGGCAAGACGCCGGGCCGCCCCCGTGGGTTGGGGCGGCCCGGCGCATGGCGACAATGTCCATTAGAACGTGGTCATTCACTTCTGTAAAGGGTATCGAACGTCATTTACGCAGGCGGTCGCATGAATTAGGTGAAGCGAATCATATGCAGGCGGCTACCCAAAGTGGATAAAAATACAACCGGTCACGGGTGCTGCCCGAGAAAGCCCGTGCCGCCAAGAGGGATTTTGGAGGGGGCAGGAGGGCTCCCTCCGTCATAGGGCCGCTCCTCGCGGCCGAAGAGGAGGATCTAATGGGACGTTTCACCAACCCGCGTGACCTGTACTTTGGCGAGGGCGCCCGCCACGAGGTGAAGAACCTCAAGGGCTCCAAGGCCATCATCGTCTCCGGCGGCGGCTCCATGCGTCGCGGCGGCTTCCTGCAGGATGTCGAGAAGGACCTTGAGGACGCTGGCTTCGAGGTCAAGCTGTTCGAGGGCGTCGAGTCCGACCCGTCCATCGAGACGGTCATGAAGGGCGCCGAGGCCATGCGCGAGTTCGAGCCCGACTGGATCATCGCCATCGGCGGTGGCTCGCCCATCGACGCCGCCAAGGCCATGTGGGTCTTCTACGAGTACCCCGACGAGTCGTTCGAGAACATCATCCAGCCGTTCAGCTTCCCCGAGCTGCGCCAGAAGGCCCACTTCTGCGCCATCTCCTCCACCTCCGGCACCGCGACCGAGGTCACCGCTTTCTCCGTCATCACCGACTACGCCAAGGGCATCAAGTACCCGCTGGCCGACTTCAACATCACGCCCGACGTCGCCATCGTCGACCCCGAGCTCACCTACACCATGCCCGCCAAGCTCTGCGCGCACACCGGCATGGACGCCCTGACCCACTGCATGGAGGCCTACGTCTCGACCTTCGCCTCGATGTTCACCGACGCCAACGCGCTTCACGGCATCCGTGAGATCGTCGAGTGGCTGCCCAAGTCTTACGCTGGCGACAAGGAGGCCCGTCAGCACATGCACGAGGCCCAGTGCATCGCCGGCATCGCCTTCTCGTCCGGCCTGCTGGGCATCGTCCACTCCATGGCGCACAAGACCGGTGCCGCCTTCGAGAACGGCCACATCATCCACGGTGCCGCCAACGCCATGTACCTCGGCAAGGTCATCCAGTGGAACT
>CAKVON010000019.1 GCA_934792625.1 uncultured Atopobiaceae bacterium | reverse complement strand
TGCCGCTCTTGAGGTCGGTGCCGCGCAGGTACTCCATGACGATGAAGTACGTGTCGCCGTCCTTGCCCCAGTCGTACACCGAGACGATGTAGGGGCTCTGAAGCGCGGCCGCGGCCTGCGCCTCCTGCTTGAAGCGCGCGGCGAACGACGGGTCGTTCGCGTACTGCGGCAGCATGGTCTTGATAGCGACCGTGCGGCCCAGGACGTTGTCGAGGCCGCGGTAGACGATGGCCATGCCGCCAGTGCCGATCCTGTCCTGGACCGTGTAGCGACCGCCTAGAACGTTGCCTGCCATGTGTGCTCCCATTCCACTAAAAGCTCGAGTTCGATTTTGCTACGTTTGCGTTGCGTTCGGGTTGTCCTTCGTCGGTACTTCTCGGCATGCCGAGAAGTACCCCATGGTTGTTATGCTCCCTCTGACTGTACCGCGAGGGAGGTGCCCAGGACCTGGCCGGCAAGTGCGGCCGCCAGGCCCTCGATGTCCTCTCCGTTGCCCTCGACGCAGATGGCGATTGCGAGCGTGGGCTTATCGTACGGCGCGAAGCCGATGAAGAGCGAGTTGATGACGCTGTCGGACACCTGGGCGGTACCCGTCTTGCCCGCGACCTTGACGCCCTGGACCTGGGCACCGGTGCCCGTGCCGGACTCGACGACGTCGAGCATGGCCTTCTTGAGCTCGGTCGCGGTACCGCCCTCGACGGCCTGGCCCAGCGAGTGGGGCTTGGTCGAGGTCGTGGTGACGCCCTCGGGCGAGAGCACGTGGTCCACGACGTAGGGGTCCATGACGATGCCGTTGTTGGCCAGGGTCGCGGCGATGACCGCCATCTGCATGGTCGTTGCCTGCGGACCGGCAGGGCTGTCGTGCTGGCCGACGGGCTGGCCGCAACCCGCCCAGGCGGTCTCCCACTCCGTCATCTCCTTGGGGTCGGGCATGAGCGAGGACTTGCAGCTGAAGTCCTGGCCCAGGGAGGTGCCAAAGCCGAAGGCGTCTGCGTAGCTGACGAGCCTGTCGGCGCCGACGCCGCTTGCGATCTGGCCGAAGGCGGTGTTGGACGAGTAGGTGAGCGCCTTCTGCAGGCTGACGGTGCCGTAGTCGGCGTTGTGGTCGTTGGTGACCTTGGCGCCGCCGATGTCGAGCTTGGCGGGCGCCTCGACCTGCGAGTCGAGCGTGTACGCCTTGGAGTCGAGCGCCGCGGCAAGCGTCAGGGCCTTGAAGGTCGAGCCCGGTGCGTAGAGCGCCTGCGTGGTCCTGTCCAGAAGGGCGCCGGTGCCGTCGTCGTTGGCGATCAGGTCGCCGATGTTGGCGTACGAGAAGGTCGGCGCGCTCGCCTTGGCAAGCACGGCGCCGGTGGACGGGTCCATCACCACGATGGCACCCACGCGTCCGGACAGCGCCTGCTCGGCGGCGGCCTGGATCTTCGAGTTGATGGTAAGGACGACCGAGTTGCCCGGTGTGTCGATGCCGGCGAGCGAGTTGAGCGCGCTCAGCCAGTTTGAGTAGTCGGCGTGCCCGGTGAGGGTGTCGTTCATCGAGGCCTCGACGCCCGTGGCGCCATAGCGGGTGGACAGGTAGCCCACCGTATGCGCGGCGAGCGATCCCTCGGGGTAGTCACGCACGTAGGTGCCATCGTCCTGCTTGACGCTCTCGGCCAGCGTCTTGCCGTCCGAGGTGATGATCGAGCCACGCTGAACGTAGGCGCTCTTCGCGATGGTGTGGTTGTTGTTGGGCATCTCCTGGTAGTCGCGCGCCTTGATCACCTGGATGTAGGTGAGGTTGGCGACCAGCAGGGCAAACAGCAGCGTGAAGAACGTGATGAGCTTGGTCAGTCGGTTGCCCAGCGCCACGCGGCCCAGCACGCCCGACTCCGGGGTGAGAAGACCGAAGCCGCCGCGGACGTGGCTACCGTGCGCGACGGAGGAGAACCTACCGCCCGCCGCGTTGGAGGCGGCCATGGCCCTGGCGTCCTTCTCGACACCCGTGCCCTCGAGCTCGGCGTCGCGGCCAGTGCCCTCGTCGCCCGCGCGCAGCAGCAGCCCGATGACGATGAAGCTGGACAGAAGCGAGCTTCCGCCCTGGCTCATGAAGGGCAGGGTGACGCCGGTGAGGGGCAGCAGCTTGGTTACGCCGCCGACGATGAGGAACGCCTGGAACGAGAGGGACGTGATCAGGCCGACGGTGGTGAACGCCGCCATGTCGGACTTCGCGCGGGCGGCGGTGGCCAGCGCGCGCACGGCGAGCAGCATGAACAGGATCAGGATCGCCGAGCCGCCCAGAAGGCCCATCTCCTCGCCGATGGCCGAGAAGATGAAGTCGGACTCGACGACCGGGATGAGCTTGGGCATGCCCTTGCCCACGCCCGTTCCCACCAGGCCACCGTCCGCGAGCGAGAAGAGCGACTGGACGATCTGCAGGCCCGAGCCCGACGGGTCGGCGAAGGGGTCGAGCCAGATGTTGACGCGCGTGCGGACGTGGCTGAAGAGGAAGTAGCACATGGTGCCGCCGATGGCCAACAGCAGCACCGACACGATGACGTAGCTCACGCGGCCCGTCGCCGCGTAGAGCATGACCACGAAGATGGTGAAGAACAGCAGCGCCGAGCCGAGGTCGCGCTCGAACACGACGACCAGAAGGCTCATGCCCCACATGACGAACATCGGGGTAAGCATGCGCAGGCGCGGGACGGACAGCGGGCCGATCCTGCGGCTCGACGCGCTGAGCAGCTCGCGGTTCTCGGCGAGGTAGCTCGCCAGGAACAAGACGATGAGGATCTTGGCCAGCTCGCCCGGCTGGAACGAGAAGGACCCGATGATGATCCAGAGCTTGGAGCCGCCTCGCTCGGTGCCGATGACCATGGGCAGGAGCAGCATCACGACGCCGGCGATGCCGAGCGTGTACTTGTAGCGGGACAGGGAGTCCAGGCTGCGGACCACGAACAGCGTGCCCACCATGGCCGCGACTCCGATGAACAGCCAGGTCACCTGGCCCATCGCCAGCTTGGGGGCGAGCCTCGTCACGAAGGTGATTCCGATGCCCGACAGCACGAAGACGATGGGCAGGATGGCCGGGTCGGCGCCGGGCGCCAGGAACCTGATGGCCACGTGCGCGACGGCGAACGCGACGAACAACGCGATGGGCACCGCGAGCGTGGACACCGAGAGCGTCGCCCCGGTGTTGATGACGTACATCGCATAGATGAGAAGCACGGGCAGGGCCGCGGCCCCGAGCAGCAGGAGCTCGGTGTTGCGGCGGGTTCCGATCTGCATCTGGGTAGCGGCCATGCTACTCACCCGCCTTCTTCGTAGTGGTTGGGGACTTGGTCGTGGGGGCGGCCGCCGTCTGGACGGCTGAGGTTTGGGTGTCGGCACCCTGCGCCTTCGCGTCGTCGGCGGCTGCGGCTGCACGGGTCTTCTCGGCATCGATCTGGTCGCGGTAGCCGTCGACCGTGCGCTCGGCCTCCTCCAGGCTCGACACGCCGATGCCCCTCTCGAGGGAGTGCTGGGTCGACTCGGGCAGGTCCTCCAGGCTGATGGTGGTGCCCTCGGCCAGGCTGGACGTGGCTATGCCCAGGAAGCTGCCCTGCACGCCACGGTAGATGGCGACGTAGCCGCCGTTCGCTCCGATGTACCAGCTGTTGAGCACGAACAGCGTCGCGGCCGCCGCGGCGAGCGCGCACACGACGGCCAGGCCGGCGAGCCAGCCGATGACGGTGCGGCGACGGCGCCTGCGACGGATGGCACGGCTGCCGTCGTCGGTCACGTCGATCACGATGACGGTCACGTTGTCGTGCCCGCCCTGCGCAAGGGCCTCCGCCACCAGGTTGTCGGCCGCCTGCTGGGGCATGGCGCTGGAGATGGCCAGGTCCTCGATGAGGCTGTCGGGCACCATGGACGAGAGCCCGTCCGAGCAGATGATCACGCGGTCGCCGTTCTCGACGTCCAGCGTGAAGTGGTCGGCGTACATCTCGGGGTCGGAACCGAGCGCACGCGTGATGATGGAGCGCGACGGGTGGACCCTCGCCTCGTCGGCGGTGATCTCGCCGGCGTCGACGAGCTCCTCGACGTAGGAGTGGTCGTGCGTCACGCGGACGAGCGAGCCCGCGTGCAGGACGTACAGGCGCGAGTCGCCCACGTGGGCGACGGCCATGTGGTTGTTCTCGATGACGGCGGCCGTGGCGGTGCAGCCCATGCCGGGCTTGCCCATGCCGCTGGTCGCGGCCTCGATCACCGAGGCGTTTGCGATCTCGACGGCGGCACCCAGAAGGATGTCGTCGGCCGTGGCCGGGGCGTTCTCGGCAATCGACCCGACGGCGATGGCGCTCGCAACCTCGCCGGCCGCGTGCCCGCCCATCCCGTCGCACACGCAGAAGAGTGGCGCATGCACCAGGAACGAGTCCTCGTTGTGGTCGCGTACCAGGCCCACGTCGGAACGGGCGCCCCACAGAAGGTGCGTGGTGGCGCCGGTGTCGACGTCGGCGCCGGCTCGTCCGGCGACGGGGATGGTCATGGTTCCGGGCGCGTTGACCGGGGCGGTCGACGCGGGGTCGGCCGCCGGCATGTCCGGCACGGAAATCCTGTCTGTCGTGGAGGGATCGCTCATCGGCGGCTGACCCTCATGATCGTGTCGCCGATCTGCACCTCGTCGCCGTCACGAAGGGTGACGGGCTGGCCGATGCCGTGGCCGTTGACGAAGGTGCCGTTGGTGGAGCCGAGGTCCTCGACCACCAGCGCGGGCCCCTGGATGGTGAAGCGCGCGTGCGTGGACGAGACGAACGGCTCGGCGATGGTGATGTCAGACGAGGGGGAGCGGCCGACGACGACCGGACCCAGCACGTCCACGTGAAGCCCGCGCAGCTGCCTCGGGCCCTTCTCGACATCGACGCACCAGATCGCGGCGTCGGTGCGCTGGCCACGGACCAGGCCCACGCCCGTCTTCATGACGGTGAAGAGGAACAGATAGAGAAGGACGACGAGGACGATGCGCCCCGCAAACAGGACAAGGTCGATCATGGCTAGTTCTCCCTGAACTCGAGGTTCGTGAGACCCAGGGTCACCAGGTCGCCGGTGCGAAGGATGCACTCGTCGACGTCGACGTCGTTCACGAGCGTGCCGTTGGTGGAGTTGAGGTCGCGAATGCGCCAGTCGCGCCCGTCATAGGTGAGCTCGGCGTGACGGCGCGAGATGTTGGGGTCGTGCAGCACGACGCCGCCGGCGTTGCGCTCGCGGCCGATGGTCACGGCGGGGCCGGTCAGGGTGTAGGTACGGCCGGACTGGCGGTCGATGAGCATGCAGGACGACGCCGGCGCCGACGGCTCGGCCACGGGAGCGCCGCCGGCGATGCCGGGTGCCGCGCCGGCGTCTCGGCGCGGGTTGACCAGCGGGACGTTGCGGGCTCCGCGCGCCTGCGGCTGGGCGGCGTAGGGCTGCTCCGCGAGCTGCGGGTCGGCGAGGTTGATCGGGGGCTCGACGTCGTTGGCGGGCAGGACGTCCAGGCCTGCGTCGGTGCCGCCAAGCGGTGCGGGCACGGGCGTCGCGACGCCCGGCTCGCTCGCCTGGGCGACGGGCTGGGCGACGGGCTCCACCGCGGGCGTGGGCACCACCGCGGCCATCGGGGTGGCGCTGGCGCGGCGCTCGGTGCGCGCGACGTTGCCGTTGCGCGGCGTCGGCTTGGGCGCGGGGGCCGCGGGCGACGGGGTCGAGACGACCTCACCCAGGAAGCTGGCCTCCTCGGCGCGCAGCCGGTTGAGCGTGCGCACGTCGACGTTCTCGGCGAAGACCGAGAACCTGCCGTTGCGAAGCGTGGGGTCGACCATGAAGCGGACGAGCGGCTGGCCGACGAAGGTGTAGCCCTTGCGCTGGGCCTGGGCCTCGACCAGCTGCGAGATCTCGATGGTCAGCGATGCGTACAGCGCGCGCATGACGGCGTCGTCCTCGGCGGAGACGAGAATCGTGTACAGGGCGGGTGCGGTGTCCACCCCGTCGATCACGAACGTCTCGTTCTCCATCTCCCTGACGGCGCGCTTGGCGAGCTTCTTGAACGAGAAGGGCTCGGTATATCCCTGGGGCGACGTGCCGAAGACCCCCGCGATGCGGTCCTCGAACATGCTGAAGAAGTTCATCTGCCGGTCTCCTGCCTTGCAGTGGGCCCCCCGAAGAGGGCAATCACGATGCACATGAGTACCAGAAAGACTACCGCAACGGCGCACTGCGTCAGGTCAGGTACCCCCCATATGCCGCCATTCTCCATCCCGGCGCGCAGCGCCAGCGACGCGACCGTGCCGAGAAGTGCCACGGCCTGCCCGGCGAACGCGGCATGCCTCCCGCCCGCCGTCGTGACGGCGGACGCCGCCGCGGCCGCTCCCGCGAGGCAGGCGACCTGCGCGATCGCGTGCGGGTTGCCTGCGATCGCGACGATGGCTTGCCAGGTGCCGTCCGCGCTGATCGCCATCGCGGACCTTGCCGCCTGCGCGAGCACGAGCGTCGCGGCACCGCCCACGCCCGCGGTGAGCGCCGCGAGGCCCGGGGTCATGAGCCAGGAGGATGTCCCCACGCACGCCACGGGGCTGAGGGTCGTCATGCCAAGAAGCACCGGCAGCCCTGCGTCGCGGTCGCGTCGCCCGCAAGCGGCCCACCACCCGCCGAGCGCCAGCGCCAGGAAGGCGACGGCGCCGACCCGCTCGAAGCCCTGGGTCCCTGCGTCGCCCGCGTTCGCACACCCGACGGCCGCAACGGTCGCCACCAGCGCGAGCGCGCTTCCCAGCTGCGGGAGGGTCGCGCCGCATGCCGCCGCGACGACGCATCCCAGTGCGACTGAGGCGGGTGCCCCGAACCCGAGCGTGGGCAGCGCCCTCGCAACCAGGGCCGCGCAGAGCAGGGCCGAGGCAAGGCGGCTCGCCATGCCGGGCAGCCATGGGGCGCGCTCGGTCACGCTGAGGGGCGTGCCGTCCGCCGTCGCCGGGACGCGATCGTCGCGAGTCAGCTGGTCGAGAAGGTCGCGCAAGGACGAGAGTCCCCGGGCGGGGTCGCCCAGCTCGGTCGTGAGCGCCTGTGCGAACCGGGTGACGGATGGGGTTCGGTCTTGCGGCATCGGCGCCATCGCGTCGCGCAGGGCGTCTGCCGCCAAGATGCCGCATTCGAGTCCGACCCTGGCAAGGTCGTCTTCCTCGGCGTCCTTCTCGACAAGCTCCGCCGACTTGGTGGCGCTCTCGGCTGCGAACGGGTTGTCGCCCGTGAGGGCCTCGAGGGCGCACACCGCGAGGGAGAACAGGTCGCTGCGCTCGTCGACGAGCTCGCCGAAGATCTGCTCGGGGGGCATGTAGCCGACGGTACCGCCGCGAGCGCCGCCGTAGCCGGCGGCCGAGGCGAGGCTCGCCATGCCAAAGTCGCCGAGCTTCGGGGTGCCCGAGCGGTCGATCATGATGTTCGCCGGCTTGATGTCCAGGTGGAGCACGCCATTCTCATGGGCGTACGCGAGCGCCGATGTCACGCCGCCAAGCAGGTGCGAGACCTCGGCGGGCATGAGGACGCCGCCCTCCACGCGGGCCAGAAGCTCGCCCAGGGTCACGCCGTCGACGTACTCCATAACCAGGTAGGCGTTCTCGCCGTCCCACTCGAAGTCGTAGACCGTGACGATGTTAGGGTGACTGAGCATGCTCGAGGTGCGCGCCTCGGCGAGTGCCTCGTCGACGGTCGACGCCATGGCGCCCGACCCGTCGTCCGAGAAGAGCGGCATGCACTTGATGGCCACGCGGCGCTGGAGCCTGGTGTCCCAGCACACCGCCACGCTGCCGAAGCCGCCCGACGCCCGCTGCTCGAGGATGCGATAGCGCCCAAGCAGGGTGGCGTCGCGGGGGTCTTCCTGCTGCTGGGGGACGCTCGCCCCGCCCATGGGGGCGCTCGTCGACGATGGCCTGTTGCGCACGTGGTCTCCTCGGCTTCGTGTGGGTTGCTCGACCGCGCCTATATATGGGTGCATTCTACCCGCATGCCATCAAAAAAAGTTCGCGTGGGGCATTGCATCCCGAATGGGAAGCGATGTACAATAGCCAACGCACGCGGGCGTGGCGGAATTGGCAGACGCGTACGGTTCAGGTCCGTATGAGAGCAATCTCATGAAGGTTCAAGTCCTTTCGCCCGCACCATTTAAAGTGAGGCCCCGTCTTCGGACGGGGCTTTTCTTTTGCCGACGCGGTCCTGGCAGGCCTTGGTGCCCCGACCCGACGGCCCTTCTCGGCAGGGCGGGCAAAAATAACGCGGGGCCGCCGACGCGACTCCCGCGATTGGTCGATCTGCCCGTGGCCTTGTGCCGACCCTGGTCCGGCGCCTACTTGCCGAACAGGCCCCAGCCGTCCTCGTCGTCGGACTGCTCGTGGTCGTAGTACATCTTCTTGCCGCGCCTCTCGAGCACGAAGGCGATCACCAGGAACAGCAGGATGCCCCCGACGAGAAGGGCCAGAACCCCCTGCCGGGTCTTGAAGAGCCAGCTGATTAGGTTGGTAATCGACTCCATGGGTGGTGCCTTCCCTCTAAGCGCGGCGTGTCGGACGCGCACAAGTATATACTTGACGAACTACGGGGCCATGGTCCCACATCCAACACGTACTGCAAGTGCCAAGGCACGTCGCGAAAGAGGTAAGGCCGATGCTCGACATCAAGTTCGTCCGTGAGAACCCTGACATTGTGGACAAGGCATGCGAGTCCCGCCAGAACGCCCACTGGGATCGCGAGCGCTTCTTCGAGCTCGACGAGCAGCGCCGCAAGACCATCATCGAGGTCGAGCAGCTCCAGGCCGACCGCAACGCGATCTCCAAGCAGATCGGCCTGCTCATGCGCGAGGGCAAGACCGACGAGGCCGAGGCCGCCAAGGCCCAGGTCGCTGCCAACAAGGAGCACATCGCCGAGCTGGACGAGAAGCGCGGCCAGGTCGAGGACGAGCTGTTTGCCCTCGTCGCCGCCATCCCCAACATCCCCGACGAGTCCGTGCCCTACGGCAAGGACGACTCCGACAACCCCGAGGCACGCCGCTGGGGCACCCCGCGCGAGTTCGACTTCGAGCCCAAGGCCCACTGGGACCTGGGTCCGTCCACGGGCATGATCGACTTCGACCGCGGCGTCAAGCTTGCCGGCACACGCTTCTACCTGCTGGGCGGCCTCGGTGCCCGCATGGAGCGCGCCCTCATCAACTTCTTCATCGACATGCACGTCAAGGCTGGCTTCAAGGAGTGGTGGCCCCCCGTCATCACCAACCAGGCCTCCCTGTTTGGCACGGGCCAGCTGCCCAAGTTCGACGAGGACCTCTACCACGTCCAGCCCGACCTCTACCTCATCCCCACGGCCGAGGTCCAGCTGACCAACATCCACCGCGACGAGGTGCTCGACGCCTCCCAGCTGCCCCTGCTCTACACCGCCTTCACCCCGTGCTTCCGCGAGGAGGCTGGTTCGGCCGGTCGCGACACCCGTGGCATCATCCGCGTCCACGAGTTCGACAAGGTCGAGATGGTCAAGTTCGCCAAGCCCGAGGACTCGATGAACCAGCTCGAGAGCATGGTTGCCGAGGCCGAGGCCTGCCTGCAGGCCCTGGGCCTTCCCTACCACGTCGTCACCCTGTGCACCGGCGACATCGGCTTCTCGGCCCGCAAGTGCTACGACATCGAGGTCTGGCTGCCGAGCTACAACAACTACAAGGAGATCTCCAGCTGCTCCAACTGCTGGGACTTCCAGGCCCGTCGCGCCAACATCCGCTACAAGGACCCCGCCGAGTTCAAGGGCACCCGTCTGGTGCACACCCTCAACGGCTCCGGCCTCGCGGTCGGCCGCACCATGGCCGCCATCATGGAGAACTACCAGAACGCCGACGGCTCCATCACCGTCCCCGAGGTGCTCGTGCCCTACATGGGCGGCGTCGAGAAGATCGTCCCCGAGGCATAGCCCATCCGCGTCGCATAGTCTTTGATGCAGAGAGGTGCGGGGCCGCAGCCAGTTGGTTGCGGCCCCTTCTTTATGTCGGTTGGACTTGGCCTGTGGTCCTAGATGAGGGAGTCGAGACGCTGTGCCTCCTGGTCGTGGGCGTCATCCTGGGTCTCATTGCGGACAAAGAAGTCGTGCGCGTTGTCGAACAGGATCGCGTCGGCAATCGTGTCGCCAAAGTGATCGCGCAGCAGGCCCTCGAGCGTGGCCATGCCGGTGGAACAGGGGGCCAGCCAGCTGGGCGTGTCGCAGCCGTCGTAGTCGCTGCCCAGCGCAACCGTCTTGGCGCCACCGAGGTCGAGCCAGTGCTCGATATGGGCGAGAAGCTCGGTGGGCGTGGGGTCGGGGGTGTCCGAGACGAACCAGTCGCAGAAGTTGAGTCCCACGATGCCGCCCGCGTCACGGATGAACTTGAACTGGTCGTCGGTGAGGTTGCGGGGCACGTCCCTCACGGCACGCGAGTTGGAGTGGCTCGCCACGAAGGGCCTCCTGGCCCAGGAGGCGACGTCGGCGAAGCCAGGGTCGTTGAGGTGCGAGACGTCGACGACGATGCGCCTGGCCTCGAGCTCGCGAATGGCCTTGCGACCGAAGTCGGTCAGGCCCTGCTGGGTGTCGTGTCCCGAACCCAGGGGGTTGGCGGCATTCCACGTGAGCGTGACCATCCTCACGCCCTTCTCTGCAATGAGGTCGAACATGTGGTCCCCTGCGGCCAAGAGCTTGCCGTTCTCGATAGTGGGGATGGCGCAGGTGCGTCCCGAGGCGAGGACCTTCTCGACATCGGCGGCGCTGTGGGCGACGGACAGAAGGTCGGCGTTGTCCCGCTCGTGAATGGGGAGGGTGGCGGAGACGGCCTCGAAGAAGCGGGCGGACTGCTCGACCGTGAGGGTGTCGGGTATGAAGACGGCCATGCACTGGGCCCATTCGAAGTTCGATGTGCCCTCGAGCGTGATGTGCGACCTGCCCGAGCGCATGCTCTGGAGCTGTCCCGGCGTGGCCTGGCCCTCGTCGTCCTTGGCATAGGTGGGGCTGCCCCCATTGAGGTCGTCGGGCAAGATCGGCCAGGACAGGCGGTCCAGCGTGTCGCAGTGCAGGTCGAAGATCCTCGTTGCCATGGCTCTCCTTTGGACGTGCGGTGATCGGTTGCGGCGAATTATACCCCGTTCACCCGTCCAGATGGAGAAAAAACGAACAGGTGTTCCCTTTCTGGCAAAACGGCGCTATCATCGGGTTAGGCAGTCGACGATAGGGGGAAGGCATGGGCAACGACAATCGTGATATCCCGCGTCCGGAGGGCGAATTCCGCTTCCGCAAGGCAACGCGTTGCGAGGATGGTTCTGTCGAGGTTTTCGAGAGGACCTCGGGACCCTACACGCGCCAGGTCTATGAGGCGGACACTCATTCGAGGATGGTGGTCCTTTCGCCCGCGTCGGCGGGGCAGGTGGCCCTCATGCTGCTCTGCCCAGAGGAGCTTGCGGTGGAGGCGATCAACGACTTTCTGTCCGATGAGGACAACTACCTCATTGACCTTATGGACAGGATGGACGCGCTTGGGATTCCCTACGGTTACGCCTCCAACGACGGGGACCACATCGCCATGAGGCCCGCGCCCAAGAACAAGGCCAAGGCGTAGGGCCTAGGGTGCTGGGGCACGGGCGCTGACATTGTGTCGAGACATAAAAAGAAGCCAGGGCGCTTGCCCTGGCTTCTAGTAATCCCTGGTGCGGCGTACAGGATTCGAACCTGTGACGTTCTGATTCGTAGTCAGACCCTCTATCCAGCTGAGGTAACGCCG
>CAKVON010000018.1 GCA_934792625.1 uncultured Atopobiaceae bacterium | reverse complement strand
CAAGACCAACCTGCAGCAGAAGACCGACATGGCCAACCGCGTGCAGAAGTTCATCGACTGCCGCTCGAAGGACAAGAGCCGCCGAGAGATCTACATCGTAGAGGGCGACTCGGCGGCAGGCGCCATCCGCACGTCGCGCGACGCGGAGTTCCAGGGCGTCATGCCGGTCCGAGGCAAGATCCTCAACTGCCTCAAGGAGGACTATCCGCGCATCTTCAAGTCCGACATCATCATGGACCTCATGCGCGTGCTGGGCTGCGGCGTCGAGATCAAGGACAGGCGCATCAAGAACCTCGCCACCTTCGACCTGGACAACCTCAACTGGAGCAAGGTCATCATCTGCACGGATGCCGATGTCGACGGCTACCACATCCGCACGCTCATCCTCACGATGCTCTATCGCCTGGTGCCCACACTCATCGACGAGGGCTACGTCTACATCGCGGAGTCGCCGCTCTACGAGATCAACTGCAAGGAGAAGACCTACTTCGCCTACACCGAGCTCGAGAAGAACGACGTCCTGAAGGAAATCGGCGACCAGAAGTGTTCCATCAACCGCTCGAAGGGTCTCGGTGAGAACGACCCCGACATGATGTGGCTCACCACCATGAACCCCGAGACGCGCCGCCTAATCAAGGTGGAGCCCGAGGACGTAGCCAAGATGGAGACCATGTTCAACCTGTTGCTGGGCAACGACGACGAGGGGCGCAAGCGCCACATCGCCGAGCACGGCAAAGAGTATCTGGACCAGCTGGACCTGCAGTAACGCAAAAGTGCGGCCAGGGTAACACGCCTTTGGCCGCAACGACGCAACGGACCGGCCCAAGAGACGTTTCAAGAGGGAATCGTGGCAAAGAAGAAGACGCAGCACAAAAAGAAGCAGGTCAACGCCGAGAACGTCATCGGCTTGCACTCCGAGGTCACGGAGCAGGCCATCACGGAGACGCTCGAGACCAACTACATGCCCTACGCCATGAGCACCAACGTCTCGCGCGCGTTCCCCGAGATCGACGGCTTCAAGCCGTCGCACCGCAAGCTGCTCTACACCATGTACAAGATGGGTCTGCTCAAGGGCGAGCGCCAGAAGAGCGCAAACATCGTGGGCCAGACCATGAAGCTCAACCCGCACGGCGACGCCGCCATCTACGAGACGATGGTTCGTCTTGCCACCGGCAACGAGGCGCTACTGACGCCCTTCGTCGAGTCCAAGGGCAACTTCGGCAAGTATTACTCGGGCGACCTGAGCTACGCCGCCTCGCGTTACACCGAGGCGAAGCTCTCCCCCATCTGCGCCGAAATCTTCAAGGACATCGACAAGGACCCGGTGGACTTCATCGACAGCTACGACGGCGCCATGAAGGAGCCGCGCCTGCTGCCCACCACGTTCCCCAACATCCTGGTGTCCGCCAACAAGGGCATCGGCGTCGCCATGGCATCCGACATCTGTGGCTTCAACCTCAATGAGGTCTGCACCGCCACGATGCACTACCTCGAGGATCCCGAGTGCGACCTGCTCGAGTACATGCCCATGCCCGACTTCTCCACGGGCGGCGAGATCATCTACCGTCGCGAGGAGATGGAGCGCATCGTCGAGACGGGCCTAGGCAGCTTCCAGATTCGCTCCCGCTGGCGCTGGATTCCCGAGGAGCGCATCGTCGAGGTCTACGAGATCCCGTACACCACAAAGACCGACGTCATAATCGAGCGCATCGTCAAGCTCTCCAAGGAGGGCAAGGTGCGCGAGATTTCCGACATCCGCGACGAGACCGACCTCTCGGGCCTGCGCATCGCCATCGACCTCAAGCGCGGCGTCAATCCCGACGACCTCATGGCCAAGCTGTTCCGACTGACCACGCTGCAGGACTCGTTCTCGTGCAACTTCAACGTGCTGGTCGACGGATACCCCCGCGTCATGGGCGTGCGCCAGATCCTGCACGAATGGGTTGAGTGGCGAATTCAGTCCACGCGTCGTCGCATAAGCTTTGACCTGGACAAGAAGTCCGAGCGCCTGCACCTCCTGCATGGCCTCGAGGCGATTCTGCTCGACATCGACAAGGCCATCGCCATCATCCGCGGAACCAAGCTCGAGGCCGAGGTCGTTCCCAACCTCATGAAGGGCTTTGGCATCGACGAGACCCAGGCGGAATTCGTCGCCGAGCTCAAGCTCCGCAACATCAACGAGGAGTACATCCTCAACCGCACCAAGGACATCGCCAAGCTCGAGGGCGACATTGCCGAGCTTAAGGACATTCTCTCCAGCGAGGAGAAGATCAAGGGGGTCATCGGCGACGAGCTGGCCGCGGTCAACAAGAAGTACGTGACGCCGCGCCGCACGGGCAGGGTCGACCCGTCCGACATCGTCGAGGTGAGCCTGGAGCCCGAGGTCGAGGAGTATCCCGTCACGATGATGCTCTCGCGCGACGGTTACCTCAAGAAGATGACGGACCGCGTACTCAAGACGGGCGCCGCGCTCAAGTACAAGGACGGTGATGAGCCATTCATCGAGTTCCCGTCCTCCAACACCCACGAGCTTCTTGTGTTCACCAACAAGAGCCAGGTGTACAAGTGCAAGGTCGCCTCATTCGACGACACCAAGTCGGCGCAGCTCGGCTCGTACCTGCCGACCGACCTCGGGATGGACCCCGACGAGTCCGTAATCTGGGCCGCCGACCCCGAGGATTACAAGGCCGACATGCTGTTCGCCTTTGAGGACGGTCGCGTCGCCCGCGTCGCACTCGCAGGCTATGTCACCAAGACCAACCGCAAGCGCCTTAAGAACGCCATCTACGGCGGCAGCAAGCTGCTCTACGCCCAGGTGCTCAAGGAGGATCGCGACCTCGCACTCGTCTCGAACGACGGCCGCCTGATGAACTTCAACACGTCCCTTCTCAAGACCAAGACAACCACCAACACCCAGGGCGTCCGAGCCTTCACCGCCAAGAAGAACCGCATCGTCACTGCCGTGGGCGCGATCGAGGACTTCCTGGGAAGCGAGGCCTGGACAGAGAAGTTCACCGCCCAGGCCCTACCCTGTGCTGGCGCCCTCATGAAGGAAGACGACATGCCCAACCTGTTCGACTAAGGGCCAAACGCAAATATGGGGGCGCGACGCATTCATCACTGAGCGCGTTGCGTCCCCTCTACCTAATGCGACCTGCGCTGCCTAAACGCATATGCGAGCGAGATCACGAATCCCACAACGGCAATGCCGGCCGCAACGCGAACGGCCGAGGAAAAGCCTATGGCCTGCGACATCCCGGCAGCGGAACCAGCGGCAGCAGCGGCCGCGGCAGAGCTGGAAAGCAGCCCGATAAACAGCGAGGGACTAAACGACGCGGCAATCATGTTCCAGGTGTTGAGCAGGGCCGTTCCATGCGTGTGCTCGGCGACGGACAACGTCTTCAGGCCGGCGGTCTGAGAGGGCGACATCACAAGGCCAACGCCCGCAAACACCACGGCCGTAAGCAGAACAACGACCCACAGCCTCATGCTAGTTGCCGTAAGCGCAACTCCGATCTGGCCCACCGCGATAAGCGCGAATCCCACCGGCAGAAGAGGCCAAGGGCCGTGTCCGTCCATCAGCCTGCCACCAGCAACGGAGGCCACGGCATTGACCGCAATTGCGGGAAGAATGAAGAGGCCCGCGGCAAAGGCGCTCGTGCCATACGCGCCCTTAAAATACAGGGGCAGGAGCACACTCATCGAGAACGAGGTCATCATCGAGACCACAACGAGCGCGCAAGCGGGCCAGAAGTCCATACTGCCCATAGGACGAACGTTGAGCACGGGATGTTCAAGCCCCAGCTGACGCCAGGCAAACATGCCGAGAAGAACGAACGAGACGAGAAGTCCGCCCACCGCAAGCATAATGTTCGTGGAGAACTCGCCAACCGCAAACACGAAGATCGTGATGCCAGCGGCGAGGAGGGCGACGGACAGGACGTCCAGCGAAGCCTGGATACGCTCGCCCACGTTTCGAACAAGTTTGATAGCGGCGAGCGCCACTACGACGCCTCCCACAAACGGCACGACAAAAATCGCGCGCCAGCCAAACAGGGTGCACATGAGACCCGAGACAACGGGGCCAAACGCCGGCCCCAGCGTGATGCAGACAGCACCAAGGCTCATGAAGAGGCTCAGCTTCTCACGAGGGGCACAGGTCAGAACGACGTTCATCATGAGGGGAAAGAGGATGCCCGAACCCGCAGCCTGCAGGATTCTGTTCGGCAGCAACACCGCAAAGGAAGGCGCGACAAAAACAAAGCGCCTCTCCGACAACAAGGTAGCCGCACGCAAAGAAAACCAGCTTGCGCGTGGAGAAACGTCCGGAGAGATACGCCATGTTGTAGGCCACGGCAAAGGGCGCCTCCTCCAGCGTGCGCCCGTAGGGCTCGCGCGGCGTTCCCCGGTAGGCGTCTACCCGCAGCCTCGGGTGCACAATCAGCTCCGCCAGGTGACAGCGGCAGTAGGCGGCCAGGACCTCTCCGTACTCGTCGTCCTTCTCCACGCCGATGCGCGTCTTGACCGAGACTGGCAGAGGTGACCTCTCGCACACGTCCCGCAAAAAAGCCTCCAGCTCCCGCGGCTCCCGTAGGAAGCCCGCGCCCTTGCCCTTGGAGACCACGGTGCCCGAGGGGCAGCCCGCATTGAGGTTGACCTCGCGGTAGCCCATCCGCTGCAGAAGGCCGGCCGCCCACACAAACCGGTCCGCGTCACGGGTCAGGAGCTGCGGAACCACGTCCAGCCCTTCATTGGCCGCGGGGTCCAGCTCCTTCTTCGCACGGCCAACAAACCCCTTTCCCACCTGCGACGGAGCCACAAAGGGCGTGTAGTAGCGGTCGAGCGCGCCAAAGCACTCGGCGTGGACACACCTGAACACGTGCCCCGTGACCCCCTCCATGGGGACAAGCGACAAGATCATGCGGCCTTCTCCGTTCTTCTCGCCGCCATTGTGGCATGCCGGCCCACCGGGCAGAAGCGCCGGCGGGGCGCCGAGCTCGCCCGCGGGCATGCGCCGGCTCTTCTCGCCTACCTCACGAACACCATGAGCAGCGTGCCGGCAACGATGAGCGCCAGGCCGGCGCCGGAGCGGGCGTGAGCTTCTCGCCAAACACCAGGCGAGAAAAGCCAATGGTCACGAGGATGCTCAGCTTGTCTATGGGCACCACGACGCTGGCCAGGCCCTCCTGGAGCGCCTTGTAGTAGCAGAGCCACGAGGCGCCCGTGGCCAGGCCAGAGAGGCAGATGAAGAGAAGTTCGCGGCGGGGAACGGCGCGGACCGTGCCCGCCTTGCCCGTCACGGCGACCATGACCCAGGACATGACCAGCACCACGATGGTCCTGACGGCCGTGCCCAGGTTGGACTCCACGCCCTCGATGCCCACCTTGCCCAGAATGGCCGTCAAGCTGGCAAACACGGCCGAGAGCACGGCGAACACCAGCCAGGAGCCTCCCTTGGACGGGACGCCCGCCGAGGGCGCAGCCGGCTTGCGCTCGATCATCATCAGCGTGCCGGCGAGGATAAGCACCATGGCGACGACGCTTGCCCGGCTCAGAAGCTCGCCCAGCAGCAGGAAGGCAAGGAGCATGGTGAGAACGGTGCTGGACTTGTCGATAGGCACGACCTTGTTGACGTCTCCCAACTGGAGCGCCTTGAAGTAGCACAGCCACGAGGCACCCGTAGCCAGGCCGGAGAGGCCCAAGAACGCCCAGGTCATAGGCGCAATCGAGGCAATCTGCCCCGCCGAGCCCACCGCCGCGACCATGACCCAGGCAAACGCTAGGACAACGATGGTCCTGATGGCGGTGGCAACCGTCGAGTCGGTCTCGCGGATGCCGCAGTTTGTAACTGCTTGGGTCCCATATGAGCCATCCGTATGAGTCGCCCGCGGAGGGAGGTGGCCCCGCGGGCGAGAAAAACAACCCTTGTGCTTGCGGCTATCTGCGGGCGTGCGGGCGCCTGTACACGCGACTGGGTACGTTTGCAGTTGTCTGCCGCTACCAGGCGAACGCCACGGCGCACCACGGCCCCAGCACGAGCGTCCCGTCCTGGATGCGGTGCTCGTCGCAGTTCTCTATCAACACCGAGCCGCCCTCGACCGCGCTCGCCGGAAGCGCCGCCGCGTCCACGCCGCCAAAGTTGCACGCCACGACCAGCCGCCGCGGCCCGCGTGCGGCGTCCCCAAGCGTCCGCTCGTACGCGATGACCTTGTCCGATGCCGCGTCCAGGAAGCGCACGTCGCCCGCCTGGATGACGGGGCACTCCTTCCGCAGCGCGATGATGTGCCGGTAGAAGCTCCACACGGAGTCCGGGTCTGCCATCTCGTCCGCCGCGTTCACGTACGTGTGGTTCGCGGGGATGCCAATCCACGGCGTGCCGCTGGTAAAGCCGGCGTTCGTGCCGCCGTCCCACTGCACGGGCGTGCGCGAGTTGTCGCGCGAGCGCTCGCGCACGATGCGGAACGCCTCCGCCGGCGTCTTGCCCTCGTCCTGCAGGATCTTGTAGTAGTTGAGCGACTCCACGTCGCGGTACTGGTCGATGCTCGTGAAGTCGGGGTTCGTCATCCCCAGCTCCTCGCCCTGGTACACGTACGGCGTGCCGCGCAGCAGGTGGGTGCACACGGGAAGCAGCTCGCTGGAGCGCCGCCACAGCTCCCGGGTGGAGCAGTCGCCAAAGCGCGAGTTCGGGCGCGGCTGGTCGTGGTTGGACCAAAACAGCGCGTTCCAGCCCCCGCCTGCCGTCATTCTCTCCTGCCAGTCGCGCAGCAGCCCCCTCAGCCGGGGGATGTCCGGCTCCGCCAGGGCCCACTTGTCGCCGCCAGCGTAGTCCACCTTCAGGTGGTGGAACGAAAACGCCTGCGTCAGCTCGTGGTAGCGAGGCGCCGTGTAGCGGATGCAGTTCTCGATTGAGGTGGAGCTCATCTCTCCCACGGTCATCATGTCCGCGATCCCGCCCTCGCGCACCAGCTCCTGCAGGTACTCGTGCACGTGCGGCCCGTCGGTATAGAAGCGCCGGCCGTCGCCCTCGAAGTCGTCCTCCAGGTAATCCGGCTTGGATATCAGGTTCACCACGTCGAAGCGGAATCCGCTCACGCCCTTCGCCTTCCAAAAGCGCACCACGTCGGCCAGCTCTGCGCGCACCTCGGGGTTGTCCCAGTTCAGGTCCGCCTGGCTCACGTCATACAGGTGCAGGTACCACTTGTGGAGCGCGGGCACGTACTCCCACGCGCTTCTGCCAAACTTCGACACCCAGTTCGTGGGCGGCTCGCCGGGCTTGGCGGCCGTCGCCTCGGGCGCCGCGTCCACAAACTTGTAGTACGCCAGGTACCTGGGGTCGCCGGCCAGCGCGCGCCTGAACCACTCGTGGCTCGTGGACGTGTGGTTGAACACCATGTCCAGCATGAGCCCGATTCCGCGCGCCTTCGCCTCGCGCGAAAGCTCGTCGAAGTCCTCCATCGTGCCGAACATGGGCTCCACGGAGCGGTAGTCCGCCACGTCGTACCCGTTGTCGTTTTGCGGGGACGAGAAGAACGGGGTGATCCAGAGGTAGTCCACTCCCAGACGCTTCAGGTAGTCCAGTCGCTGCGTTATGCCCCGGAGGTCGCCGATGCCGTCCCCGCTGAAGTCGTTGAAGCTGCGGACGTAGATCTGGTAGACGACCTTGTCCCCAAGCTGCGCTGCGCGGTCCTGCATGTTGGCATCTCTCTTCCTGTACGGGGAGGGGCCGGGGTCTCCCTCGGCCCCTCCTGCGCCTTCGCTTGCGCCTGCCTGCCATCGTACGACAGCGGACGCCTCGCTCCTCTTGCGCGCGCCCCGGTCGCCGGCGCCTTCCGTCGGCGACCGGGGGCTGCTGCCGCTAGTAGCGGATGACGGGGGTGACGCCCGCCACGGCCGTGCCAGAGGTGGTGAGGTCGACCTTCTCGGCGGAGCCCTTGTCCGTCACGACCATGAGCACGGTGTCCTTGTGACCGGCGGCCGCGACCTTCTTGCGGTCAAACGTCACGAGCGGGTCGCCGCGGTGCACGATGGAGCCCTTGCGCACGTGCGCCTGGAAGCCGTCGCCGTTCATCTCGACGGTGTCGAGCCCGATGTGGATGAGCAGCTCGAGGCCGGAGGCGAGCGTCAGCCCGACCGCGTGGCCCGTCTCCTCCATCATGACGGTGACGGACGCGTCGCATGGCGCGATGACCTCGCCGGCGGAGGGCTCGATGGCGACGCCCTCGCCCATGGTGCCGGACGCGAACACGGTGTCGTCCACCTGGGACAGCGGGATGACCGTGCCGGAGACCGCGGCACAGAGCGTGCCGTCCTCCGTGAGCTCGCCCATGGCCTCGGCGCTGGTGACGGCAGCCACGGCAGCGCCGACGGCAGAGCCGGATGCGCCGGCCGAGATGGTTGCGGCGGCAGCGACGTTGGAGCCGTCGAGCGTGACATCCTCCACGCCGACGCCGCGGTCGATGCCCTTGGACTTGCCGACGATGTAGGTGAGCACGAACGGGATGACGACGGCCACGAGCATGCACAGCGCGAACGACAGGAAGTACTTGGAGTTGATGGAGAGGATGCCGGGCAGGCCGCCGACGCCGATGGCGTTGGCCGCGGTGGAGGTGGCGGTGCAGATGACACCGGCGACGGCGGAGCCGATCATGGCGCACACGAACGGGAAGACGTACTTCAGGTTGACGCCGAACATGGCGGGCTCGGTGACGCCCAGGTAGCACGAGAGGCAGGAGGGTATGTTGACCTGCTGCGCCTTGTCGTCGTTGCGCTGCAGCACGATCATGGCGAGGACGGCGGAGCCCTGCGCGATGTTGGACAGCGCGATCATGGGCCAGAGCATGGTGGTGCCGGTGTCCGCGATGAGCTGCAGGTCGATGGCGTTGGTCATGTGGTGCAGGCCGGTGATGACGAGCGGCGCGTACAGGCCGCCGAAGATGGCGCCAAACAGCACGCGGAACGGCCCGGATATGCCGGCCATCACGACGTTGCCGACCGCGGTGCCGAGCGTCCAGCCGATGGGGCCGACGATGAAGTGCGCGGTCATGACGCCCAGGAGCAGCGAGCAGAACGGGACGACGATCATCTGCACGATGGACGGGGTGATCTTCTTGAAGAAGCGCTCGTAGTAGTTGAAGCAGATGGCCGCGAGGATGGCGGGGATGACCTGCGCCTGGTAGCCGATCATGTGGACTTGGGCAAAGCCGAAGTCCCACGTGTGGGTGGCCCAGTCCTTCGCGGTGGCGCTGGGGACGGCGTACGCGTTCATGAGCTGGCCCGAGACGAGCGTGAGGCCGAGCACGATGCCGAGCATGGGGGTGCCGCCCATCTTCTTGGTGATGGAGTAGCAGATGCCCACGGGGATGCCCAGGTGGAAGACGGCCTCGCCGATGAGCCACAGGAAGTTGTACACGCCGGTCCAGAACACGGAGAGCGACGCGAGCGTCTGCGTGCCGTCCGGCCCGAAGTAGGGCATGTCGCCCAGGACGTTGCGGAAGCCCAGGATGAGACCGCCGGTGATGATGGCAGGGATGAGAGGGGCGAAGACCTCGGCGATGGCGCCCATGGCCTTCTGCAGCGGGTTCTGGTTGCCGACGGCGGCCTTCTTCACGTCCGCCTTAGACGCCCCGCTCACGCCGGAGACGGCGACGAAGTCATCGTAGAAGTCCGCGACGTCGTTACCGATGATGGCCTGGAACTGGCCTGCCTGCGTGAAGCTGCCCTTCACGGCCGCGAGCGCCTCGATGGCGGGGACGTCTGCCTTGCCGGGGTCGGCCAGCGCGAAGCGCATCCTCGTGATGCAGTGCGTCACCGCGACGATGTTGTCCTTGCCGCCTACGAGCCTGAGTAGCTCTTGCGCGTCTTCCCGATACTTTCCCATGTTCCCTCCGTTTGACGGGGCTTTCGACCTCTTCCCAACCTATTTGAATAGGTTCTTGAGACGAGGATACGACGGCCCTATTTAAATAGGTATGAAAACGGCGTTTGCGCAGCGAGCGGTGGGTAAACGTCGGCGAGTGGCGAGGTGCGGGTGGCACCGGCGCGGTGCGTGGGACGTTGTTGGCACGGCGGGTGCGACGGCGCCGGCGAGCTTTGGTTTTTTTGGGGCACGACGGGCCGGCATCGCGGCATGGGTATCATCGAAACGACGGCTAACGCGGATGGGGGCACCTGCGCATGAGGGCGGTATACGGGCAGATATACGAGGATCTTCTCGCTCAAATCGAGGGCGGGGAGTATCCGTACCAGGACTTCATCCCCTCCGAGGCGGAGCTGTGCGAGCGCTACAAGTGCTCGCACAACACGGCGCGACGCGCGGTGAGGCTGCTGGCGCAGGAGGGGTACGTCCAGCCCATCAACGGCAAGGGCGTGCGCGTCATCTATCTGCCGACCGAGCGCGAGGACTTCTCGATGGGCGGAATCGAGACGTTTAGGGAGGCGGCGCGACGTAGCGGCATCGAGGTCGTCACGAAGGTGGTTGGCATCGAGCAGGAGGTCGTGACGCCGGCGTTCGCGCGCGAGAGCGGGTTTCCGGAGGGCTCGACCGTCACGCACGTGGACCGCGTGCGCATGATCGACGGGCGCGCCCAGATTCTGGACCGCAACTGGTACCTGACCGAGCTGGTGCCCGACATCACGCCCAAAATCGCGGCGGACTCGATCTACGCGTACATCGAGGGCACGCTTGGCATGCGCGTGACCACGAGCAAGCGCACGTATTTGGCAGAGAAGGCCAACGCTATGGACCGCAGGCTGCTTGACCTGCGCGGATACGACTTTGTGGCCGTGGTGGTAAACCACACGTTCAACGACGACGGCATCATGTTCGAGTACACGTGCTCGCGCCACCACCCAAAGCGGTTCTCGTTCGCGACCGTGGCGCTGCGCGACCAGCGCTAGGGGAGCGGGGCGGCGGGGTGGGTCCGCGGGGCGACCCTGCCGTGCGGACGCAGCCGCGAGGCGGATGAACTCGAGACAATATCCAATGACGCCGGGCGCGCCTTGGCTCCGTTCTCCTTGTTCGCCTTTGGCAAAGCGTGCGTGGTCCTCCCCGTCTATCAGGCTATATGTTGGTATGGGGGTGCTCCTCGTCTGACCAGTGGGCGAAGTGGACGCGCCGCGCGCCGTGCTCAAGCAGGGTCTTCCAGCTGCGCCCGTATGCAGGATCGGGGAAGAGCGCCGCCTGCTCGCTTGGGCAGAGGTCGCCCACGAACGCATCACCGGAGTCCAGCACGACGGAGACCGAGTCCGGGCTGTGGCTCGGGGTCGAGAGCACCTCTCCGTCGATGCCGCAGCCGGCCAGGAAGTCCCGGCTCTGCTCCAGGGGCAGGACCCGTGCGGCGGCGTCCACGGGTGTAAAGTCGCGGCGTCCCCACTTGCGATACACGCCGTCCGCATCGTGCACGTGCGACGCCTGCGGGCCCCAGACCACGAGTCTCACGCCTGCGTCCTGCAGCTGCCGCGCGAGGCCCGTGTGGTCGGGGTGGAAGTGCGTCACCATCAGGTGGTCCACGTCCGCGATGGCAAGACTGTGCTCGCGAAGCGCCACCATGAGCGCGGGCATGGTGCTGGCGAGGTCGGTGTCGACCATCACGTTGCGGGCGCTGCCTCGAAGCAGGTAGCAGCGGGTTCGGCCGTACTCGAGCGTAACGAACCGGGCTTGGCTGCGTCGCCGTGTGCCGCGCGCGTCATGTGTGCCTCCTGTCGTTGTGCGACGCCAAGCCGGCGTCGCGAACGTAGAACATATTTCCTGCACATTTTAGCCAACTGGGCAAACGCGGCCCAAACGTCAACCTTAGTTTGAATGCTCTACGTTCGCGTCTGCGCGTGGGCCGCATGCTCCCCCTCGAGCTGCGCGAGACCGCCCTCGGTGGCCTGGCCACCTGCCCCAGCGTCTGCTCCGCCTGCGGAGCCTCTTGAGGACGTTGCCGTTGAACATGGCGTCGAGCGTGGCCTTCATGACGTCGGCACCGGCTCCAGCCCGTCCACGGCGGACGCGCAGCCAACGCTCATCCTCGCTCGCATGGTGGGCCTCAAGCCACGCGCGAAACTCCTGTCGGCTGGACGCTATGTTCACATTGGTTGGCATGGCGGGCGACGGCGCTCCCCCCACCCAGGGGCGCCCCAACACGCTCGCGCCGTTGGTGGAATGAAGTCCGGCGAAACCCGCGCAGGGCCAAGCGCACGCGGAGGGAGCTTCGAGGGGCGGGGCGCGATGAGCGAATCCGACAATACGGTGTTCGGCTTTGGCATCGGCGGGTTTTCCCAGGGGCACTCCTCCCTCGAGATCCGTGGGGACGGAGACGCCTACTCCTACCGCCACAGTGCTTCGCTTCTCGCGGACACGGAAGAGCGCCGGGAGACGCTGGACAAGTCGAAGGTCGACGCGCCCATGGCATTTCTCCGCGACCTCGGTGCCTACGATTGCCGCGAGGATTGGCAGCGGACCGCAGTGGAAGAAGGACGCTACCTCCTGCACGACATAGATGCCTTCGTGCACGCAAGCCCCGAGTACGTGAGCTATGGCGACATTCTGGCGCAACATGGGCCGGAACTCGATATCGAGCAGATCGCGAATCGGGACATGTCCGAAGCGGATGCGAATCTGCTTGTGTCCTCCATAACCGCAGTCGCGAGATACGATCGCCGGCGCGTCGCCCGAGTCGACACCTTCTAGGGAAACCGTTTGCCTCTTATATCGATTTTCCGTCATGCCACCCAACGGACCCAAAGCGGGTACCAGGCAGAAGACACAGACCCAGTTGAAAGAGGCATCATGTCCAAGCTTGACGATTTCATGCAGCTCCTATGCGGCGAGTTCGACAACAGGGAGCAATTCGAGGCGGAGCAGGCCACGGGCGAGACCTTCCCCCTTGCCCACCACGTCAACACCGCCTGCAACGACAAGATCCTGGGGCCTCCCGATGACTTTGCTGGCACCTTCATGGTCGAGGAGAGCTACTACGAGGTTGACGGCAGGAAGTCCGCCTCACCCCACCTGTTCCTCTTCACCGAGGAGAAGGACGGCGTCCTTCTGACCTCCTACGACGCGCCAGAGGGCAATGACAAGCGATCGTTCTCCTACGCGACCATGGTCCCCGCCGAGTTCTCGTCCCTGCGCGAGTCGGGCAAGTTCACGCCCGCGCTCTACCGCGAGCACGATGGCGTATGGGAGGGCGGCTCGGACTCCATGTTTTCGCCCGTCATGAGGTTCCACCTGTTCGAGAGATTCTCCGTCGACGTCCTGGAGGTCTCTGAGTCAATGGAGATGAACGGCAAGCGCGTGTTCGGCTTCGACGAACCAATCCTCTACAAGCGTATCGGCAAGTAGTCACGAGGTGAGAACGGATAGGCGTGGGATGTGGGGGTTTCACCATGCAGAAGAATGCGCGCAGACACATCTTGTACACAGCGATGCTGGTTCCGTTCATCTGGATGACCATAGCGTCGACGCACTCGAGATATTAGCAAGATGATGGACAGTTGTCGTCGAAGGGCCACCACGGCCGCAGCCCCAGCAGCTCCCGATTTGTATTTAGCTCGTTTGTCTCCGTTTGCCGGACGGTAGTACAGAAATTGGGCTGTTTGATGAAAGGGGCCGAGCCTAGAGACAATCCAGACTCGGCCCCTTCGCTTTGAAGTGAGAATGGGACGGATGCCCAAAACACGTCGATCATGGCGTCAAGCGTACTGGACGCGCTAACGCCGCTGGCGCCACCGGCAGCAGCGACATCCGGGACGAATCGAGCGCTGGCGATGGCATTTTCGGCGCACCTGGGGAGTAAATGACGCGGTGGCTTACACGGCGGCGCTCGGCGGTACGCCGCGGCATTTACCCTGATTGCTCCCGTTTTCCTTAAGACAGCGAGATTCTTTACTCCCCATTAACCACCTGGGGAAACGCCGTGCGGAGACCGCAAAAACGCCCGTTGAGTTCGATTTGAGTTTCACGGGCCCCGAAACGGCCCCGTTTCGCCCTCGGGGACAAAAACCGCGCGTTTACTCACTCGGGATGAATCCTTACTCCCATTCCTCCGAATACCACCCCGCACTTTACCATCTTGAAATACGGGGAGTAAATGGCGAAATCGCAGGTGAAAGGGAGTAAAACGGCAAAGAAAAAGCCTCCGTCCCAACGCGGGAGCGGAGGCTCGATTATCGTATTTACTCACCGCCGTCGCTGGCGGCTTTGCCGTGACTCTCGTACGAAACGAAACTCAGCGGCACAGTGCGGCACTAAAAAGTGCAGGTCAGAACCCTATCGGCCTACTCCCACTCGATGGCGTCGGTTCTTCCGTCCCGTCACTCCAGTTACACCCAGTTTTCGGCATCGACACGGAACGCGTGCCGCCGAATGACGCGATGTCGCG
>CAKVON010000017.1 GCA_934792625.1 uncultured Atopobiaceae bacterium | reverse complement strand
TCGTAGCCTCGGTCCTGGCCGAAGCCACGCCCCTGCCCATAGTCGCGCGCCCGGCCGTAGTCGCGCTCGCTCGCGGCCCGGACGCAGGCCGCCGAGGCCAGCGGGGTCGAGCCTCGCCTGGACGATGCCGGCGCCGCGCCGCGGCCCGTGCCCACGATGCGGCGCTCGCCCACGCGGGCGAGCTCGGCACGACCGGCCGAGGCCGCTCGGCCGCCGCTCATGGCAGCACGGCCCGCGCCGCGCGAGCTCGAGTCGCGCGGCGGACGGGGCCTGAATTGGATGGTGTCGTTTGCGCCCATACCCTGGTTCGTCTCATCTTCGTTTGGTGGCGTGTTTCACGGCCGCGCGCGGCGCGGTCGCGTGAGTCATTTATAGCACGGGCGACGGGCCCGCGAGGCGCTACTCGCCGGCCTTGACGCGATTCCACACCGCGTTGAGCTCCGCGGTGCCAAGGTCTGCGGCGTCCACCCCTCGCGAGCGGGCCTCCGCCTCGACGGCGGCCCAGCGGCGACGGAACTTCGCGTTCGCCGCGTCGAGCGCCGCCTCGGCGTCGATCCCCTCGTGCCTTGCCACGTTTACCAGCGCAAACAGCAGGTCGCCAAACTCCTCGGCGGCGGTCTCGGAGCCACGGGGCTCGGCCAGGAACTCCGCGCGCTCCTCGTCGACCTTCTCCCACACTGCGGCCGAGTCCTCCCACTCGAAGCCGGCCTTCGCGGCGCGCTTGGAGATCTTCTGGCACTGCATCAGCGCCGGCATCGCCCTGGGCACGCTGTCGAGAAGACCGTGCGGCCCGTCGTCGTCCTTCTCGGCAGCCGCCCTCTCGCCGCGCTTGACGTCGTCCCACACGGCCAGCACCGCGTCGGCGTCGTCGGCGCCCGCGAGCTCGCCGAACACGTGGGGGTGGCGCCTGACCAGCTTCTCGTTGAGCTCGCGACAGACGCCGTCGATGTCGAAGTCTCCCGCGTCGTCGGCCATCTGCGCGTGGAGAAGGACCTGCATCATCACGTCACCGAGCTCCTCGCGCAGGTGGCGTGTGTCGTCCGCGTCGATCGCGTCGACGGCCTCGTAGGCCTCCTCGATCATGTTCTGCCTGATGGAGGCATGCGTCTGCTCGCGGTCCCACGGGCAGCCGTCGGGCTGGCGCAGGCGCCAGATCGTGCGCGCCAGACGGTCGAAGTCGGGGTGCGTCGCGGGCGCTCCGTCGCGCCCCGCGCTCTGGGCGTCGGCGGCGATCGCGGCGGCGCTCACGTCATGGGCGTTACGGGCGTTGTTCGGCTGGTCGCAGGGCACGGTTACTCGTTCCTCTCCTCGGGGTATCGGAAGTCCCACTGGTAGCGTACATCGGTCATCATGCGCATGACGTCATGGGACCACTCGGCACAGCGAAGCGCGGCGGGCTCGCCGGCGACTGCGGCCTCCAAATCGGCGAGCGCGTAGTTGAGCGCCAGGCGGCGCTGGCCCACGCGGAAGGTCTCGCGGCGGTTCTCGGGCCACCACACGAAGCTGGCCTCGTCGGCGCGCGGGTACTCCATGCCCTCGAGGTAGCCGCGGTCGGTCGCGATGACGTAGCGCTTGGGCTGCTTGGCGTGCAGCGTGAGCGAGAAGGTGCACAGCTGTCGCTCGGCGTTGCGCATGATGATGGCGCTCTCCTCGTCCACGCCGGTGAAGGCGGGGTTCTCGAGCGAGAGGAACTCGGTCGGGGCGCTGTCCAGGAAGGTGCGTGCCATCGTGAAGGCATAGACGCCGATGTCGAGCATCGCGCCGCCCGCCAGCTGCGGGTTGAAGAAGCGGACCTTCTCGTCGTACTCGCGGAAGCTGCCGAAGTTGACCTGCGCCATGTGGACGCGGCCGAAGTCGCCCGCCTCCAGGCGACGGCGCAGCTCACGGTAGAGCGGCATGTGCAGGATCGTGCAGGCGTCCATCAGCACGACGCCGTTCTCGGCGGCCAGGCGCATGCCCTCGTCGAGCTCGGCGGTGTTGAGGGTGATGGCCTTCTCGCACAGGATGTGCTTGCCGGCGGCCGCGGCGTCGCGGATGAAGTCGATGTGGGTGTTGTGCGGCGTCGTCACGTAGATGGCGTCGATGTCCGGGTCGTCATACATCTGCTGGTAGGAGTCGTAGACCTTCTCGACTCCGTGACGCGCGGCGTAGGCCTCGGCCTTGGCGCGGGTGCGGTTGGCGACGCCGGCGATGCGGCGGCCCTCCAGCGCGAGGGAGGCGGCCATCTCGTTTGCGATGACGCCGCAGCCGATGACGCCCCAGCGCAGCTTGGGCGCCCTGTTAAGGAGCGCGAGGTCGGCCTCGGGAATCGGGTCGTTGGGCCCCGGCTGGGGCGCGGCCGGCTGGCCGTCTGCCGGGGCCACCATCGTGCCCAGCGGGGCGGACGCGGTCGGGGCGGGCGCCTGGGGCTCGGGGTTCGGGGTCGCGGCGGTCGGGGCCTGGTCCTTCTCTGCCATGGAATCCTCCCTGGTCGGATGCCGCGCGCATGTGGTCACGGGCGCGCGGCCCTCTGCTGCCAGGACCATTCTCGCACGGGCGGGGGCGCGCCCGGTTGCCTCGCGTTGCCGCAAAACGTGGCACGCGTTGCCCTGTTGCGGCCCCTGGCCCGAACGCTACTCGTCGGACTCGTCGTCACCGCCGCAGGTCTCCAGCACGCCCAGGGCGCAGGGCAGAAGCTCCTCCATGGAGCGGGCGGGACGGGCGGATGCGCGGCCGCCGGCATAGCCGGTCTGCCTGCGCGAGAACGGGTAGACGACCTTGTGAGTCTTGGGGTAGCAGACCGCGCCCTGCTCGCGGAGCTTGAGCGAGGCGTCGCGCGTGAGCTCGATGCCCTGGCAGACGATCCGCCCGTCGGTCAGCGAGACCGAGATCACTCCCAGGCGCTGCGCGCGGACGCGCAGACGGGCGCGGTCCATCAGGTTCTTCGCGGCCAGCGGGAGCGCACCGCACTTCTCGGCAAGCTCGTGCTCGAGCTCGTCGACCTCGGCAAGCTCGGTAGCGGCCGCGAGGCGGCGGTAGGCGAGCACGCGACGGTCGACGTCCGGGATGTACTCCTCGGCCAGGTAGAAGTCTGCGGGCAGGTTGATCGTGACCTCGCTCTGCTCGATGTCGGGCGCCTCGCCGCGGGCCTCCGCCACGGCCTCGCCCAGCATCTGGGTAAACAGGTCGAAGCCGACGCCCGACAGGTTGCCGTGCTGCTCGCCGCCAAGAAGCGAGCCCGCGCCGCGGATCTCGAGGTCGCGCATGGCGATCCTCATGCCGCTGCCCAGGTCCTGGAACTCGTTGATGGCGGTCAGGCGGTCGGTCGCCTCCGGCGTCAGGGGCTGCTCGCCCGGGAACATGAAGTAGGCATAGGCCTGCTCGCGACCGCGGCCGACGCGGCCCTTCAGCTGGTAGAGCTGGGCCAGGCCCAGGCGCTGCGAGTCCTCGATGATCAGCGTGTTGGTGTGCGGGTTGTCGATGCCGCTCTCGATGATCGTCGTGGCCACGAGCACGTCCACCTCGTGGGCCTCGAACTGCATCATCACGTCCTCGACCTGCTTGGCGCTCATCTTGCCGTGGGCCACGGCCACGCGCGCCTCGGGGGCGGCCTCGGTCACGCGCGCCATCGCGTCGTCGATGGTGTGGACGCGGTTGGAGACGTAGTAGACCTGGCCGCCGCGCGACAGCTCGCGCCTGATGGCATCGCTCACCAGGTCGGGGTTCCACTCGCCCACGAAGACGTCGACCGGCTTGCGCCCCGGCGGCGGCGTCATGATCAGGCTCATGTCGCGCACGCCGCTCATGGCCATCTGCATGGTGCGCGGGATGGGCGTGGCCGACAGCGTCAGCACGTCGACCTGCTCGCGCATGTTCTTGAGCTGCTCCTTGTGCTGGACGCCGAAGCGCTGCTCCTCGTCCACGATGACCAGGCCCAGGGAGTGCGGGTTGACGTCGGCCGAGAGCAGGCGGTGGGTGCCCACGAGCACGCCGACCGAGCCGTCGGCGAAGCCCTCGAGCGCGCGCCTCTGCCTGGCGGGCGTCACGAATCGCGACAGCACCCGCACGTCGACGTCGAATGCCGAGAAGCGCTCGAAGAACGTCTGGTAGTGCTGCTCGGCCAGGATCGTCGTGGGGCACAGCACCATGACCTGGCGGCCGTCCATCACGCACTTGAAGGCGGCGCGCAGGGCCACCTCGGTCTTGCCGAAGCCGACGTCGCCGCACAGCAGGCGGTCCATGGGCTTGGGGGCCTCCATGTCGGCCTTGATGTCGTTGACGGCCGAGGCCTGGTCGTGGGTCAGCTCGTAGGGGAAGCCCGACTCCATGTCGGCCTGGGCCGGCGTGTCGGGCGGGAACGCGTGGCCACGCACCGTCGAGCGGCGCGTGTAAAGGTCGACCAGGTCGAAGGCGAGCTTCTTGGCGGACTTGCGGGCCTTGCCGGTGGCGCGCGACCAGTCGGCGGTGTTCAGGCGCGTCAGGCGCGGGCTCGACCCGTCGGGACCGACGTATCGCGTGAGGCGATCGACCTGCTCAAGCGGGACGAAGAGCCTGTCGCCGCCGGCGTACTCCAGCAAAAAGTAGTCGCGCTCGCGCCCCGCGACCTCCTGGCGCACGATATCGGAGAACAGCGCGATGCCGTGGGTCGAGTGGACGACGTAATCGCCCGGTTTGAAGGGGAACGTGACCGAGGTCGGGTCGACCTTTCGGCGAGACCTCTTGCGGGCGAAGCGCTGCGTGAGGTCGGACACGCTCAGCACCGCCAGGTGCGCGCCGCCCACGACCACGCCGGCGGGCACGGGCGCGTCGAAGAACGTGACCATGCCGCGCTCGAGCGGCTCGGCGTCGGCCGCGGCGTGCGGGTCGCACACCGGGACGCGGTTCTTGGGGTCGTTCGCCAGCGACTCGCAGAAGGGGATGCGCGAGTCGCCGAGCGCCAGCTCCAGCGACTCGCGGGCACCGCGGTCGGGGGCGGCGAAGGCCACCGCGTGGCGCGTGTTGACGAGCTCGCTCACGCGGTCGAGCAGCTTGGCGTCGCTGCCGGCGATGTCGGGCTGGCGCACCTTGACCTGGCCCGCCGCCACGGCGCCGCTGCGCATGATCGACGAGAGCGACAGGCGCTGCTGCCTGCCGAAGTCCATCTCGCGGGGCTCGCTGTAAAGGCCCTCCAGGCTCACGCGGGCGGAGCCGGCGGCTGCCGCGACCTCGTCGTGGGCACGGCAGCAGTCGTCGAAAAGCGCTCGCGGCTCGGCGAGCACCACCAGGGTGTCGCCGCTCATGTGCGCCAGCGGCGTGACGGTCTTTCCGTAAAGGACCCGCAGGTAGCGGTCGAGAAGGGGCGACGAGCTGCGGGCCTGGATCAGCTCGAGGTCGGCCGCCACGCGGGAGTCCTCGCGCGCGGCGGCGCCCAGGGCGCGGGTCGCGCGCTCGATGGCGTCGTCGGTGAGGGCGAGCTCGCGACAGGGGACGACGGTGACGGAGTCGAGCTCGCCGATGGTCTGGCCGGTGGCGGGAACCATGCGGCGCACGCGGTCGATCTCGTCGCCGAAGAACTCGATGCGCATGGGCGAGGTGGCCTGGGCGGGAAACACGTCGACCGAGTCGCCGTGCGTGCGGAAGGTGCCGGGTGTCGCGGCCTCGCCGTCGTCGACGTAGCCCATGCCCACCAGCAGCGGCCCCACGTCCTCGAAGGGGACCTCGTCGCCGACCGAGAAGGTCGAGCCCGCCCAGTAGCCGGAGCCGACCGGCGGGACGCGGCGCATCAACGCGTGGGCGCTGGCGACCACGACGCACTTCTCGCCCTGCGCCAGGCGCGCGACCGAGCGGACGCGCGCGCCCACGACGGCGTCGTCGCAGGCGACGTCGGCCCAGGGCAGGTCGCGGCGCTCGGGGTAGCGCGAGACCACGTCCAGCCCCAGCCACGCCGAGAGTGCGCGGCCGACGCGGTCGGCGGCCTCCTCGCCGCTGACCACGACCAGGCACGGCCTGGGGTCGCGGGCCCACAGCGCCGCCACCGCGAGCGGGCGGGCGCTCTGCGCGATGGCGAGCGTGGCGTCGCGACCGGCGTCGAGGTCGCTCAGGACCTGCGAGAGCTCGGGGTCCTGGCACAGGTTTTTGGCGACGCGATTGACGAACAAGGTACCTCTCCCCCTACAGCCTTCCCGTCTGCTCGGCGAGCGAGCGCATGCGCCGCGTCGCCGCCTCGATGTCGCGGGCGTCGGCGACCCACGACCAGTTGCCCTCGGCGACGCCCGGCAGGTTCATGCGGGAGTCATCGCCAAGGCCGCAGGCGTCCTGCAGCTGAACGACCACCAGGTCGGCGCTGGAGCGCTCGCATGCCTCGAGGGCGCGCGACGCGGCAGCGGCGGCATCGTCACCGGCGCGGCCGGCGCACCAGCCCACCAGGGTCTGGGTGTCGTGCGTGCTCGAGTAGGCAACCTTACCACGCGGGACGACCCAGCCGTCCTCGGAGAAGGTGTCCGAGAACACGCTCACGTCCATCCCAGCAAAGCCGCAGGCGGCGACCAGGGCGCGCACCGCGGGGGTGAGAAGACCGAGGTCCTCGGCGATCACCGGCAGCGCGCCGAAGCGCTCGTGGGCGACCTCGAAGATTTCGCGGCCGGGACCCACGCGCCAGCGCCCCTCGGTCGCCTTCTCGCCGCGCGGGATCGCGAAGAACGACGAGAAGCCCAGGAAGTGGTCGAGTCGCACGTAGTCGTACAGCTCGAAGGCGCGTCCCAGGCGGCGCATCCACCAGTCGTAGCCGGTCGCGCGCATGGCGTCCCAGTCGTAGACGGGGTTGCCCCAGACCTGGCCGTCGGCCGAGAACGCGTCGGGCGGCGTGCCCGCCACGACCTGCGCGCGGCCGAAGGCGTCCAGGCGGAACAGGTCGCGGTTGGCCCACACGTCGGCCGAGTCGCCCGAGACGTACATGGGCATGTCGCCCACGATGGACACGCCGTGGGCGTGGGCGTACTCGCGCAGGGCGTCCCACTGGACCTGGAACTCGTACTGCTCGCGGCGGATGCGCTCGGCCACGGGGGCCACGCGCCCGTCGCGGACGATCTCGGGGTCGTAGTCGCACAGGTAGGCGGGCCAGTCCTGCCACGGGATGCGGGGGTCCACCAGCTCCTTGATCGCCATGAAGGCGGCATACGGGGTCAGCCAGTCCTCGTTCTTGGCAACGAAGGCCTGGTAGCGAGCCTCCTCCGCCGCGATGGCGTCCGAACCCGCCGCCCTGATGGCGGCCAGGCGCGCGTCGCGGTCGGCGGCCGAGACGAGCGCCGCGTTGCCGGCGAACGCCGAGAGGCCGGCATAGGGCGAGCCGAAGGCGTCGGTCGGGTTGACGGGCAGGATCTGCCAGTAGCGCTGGCCCGCGCGCTCGAGCCAGTCGCAGAAGGCGCGCGCCGGGGCGCCGAGGGTGCCTGCCTCACGGTCCTTCTCGGCAGCGGACGCGTCGGGCGCGGCGGCGGGCAGCGACGTGACGTGGCACAGGATGCCCGAGCCGCGACGCGGGGCGCGGCCCAGCTCGGCCGCCTCGTGGAAGTAAAGCACGGCCGAGCCCAGCTGGCTCAGCCACACGACGGCCTCGCCGTTCTCGACGCGCACCGCGCGGCCGCCGATGACCTCGTCGACGACCTCGCCGCGCATGGGGACGCGCACCTCGTGCGCGTTTGCCAGGCTGCTGTTGGCCAGCACCACGGCGCACTCGCCGTCCTGCCGAGAAGTGCGCGCGAAGCCGAAGACCTCGTCGCCCAGGTCGAGCGGCTCGAAGTCGCCGTCGGCGAGCATGGGCAGCGTGCGGCGCAGGTTGATCGCGTTGCGGTAGATGGTCTGGCAGTCGCGGTCCTCGTGGCCCCAGGGGAAGGTCGCCCTGTTGTACGGGTCGGCATAGCCCTCGACGCCCGCCTCGTCGCCGTAGTAGACGCACGGCACGCCGGGCAGCGTCATCTGCAGCAGGGCGGACAGCCACAGCCTGCCCTTGGCCAGGCCGCGCTGGCCCTCGTCCAGGCGGTAGGCGGCTCGCTGCACGTCGGTGAGGCTGTCCTTGTCGGGGGCGCCACCCAGGAAGGTGAACAGGCGGACGGTGTCGTGCGTGCCGAGCACATTGAGCGCCTCGGCGAAGGCGTCGGGTGGGTAGTTCTCGCGCATGGTCTCCAGGCGCTCGGTCAGCTCGCGGGCGGAGCCGCGACCCATGACGTAGTCCAGCAGCGGCGCGCGCAGGTTGTAGTTCATGACGCTGTCGAGCTCGTCGCCCAGAAGGTAGCGACGCAGCTTGCCGTAGCTGATCTTGTTGGAGGCGTCCTCCCATACCTCGCCGAGCACCAGCGCGTCGTCCTTCTCGGCAACCGCGGCCGCGCGAAGCTCGCGCAGGAAGTCGTCGGGCAGCTCGTCCGCCACGTCCAGGCGCCATCCGCTGGCGCCAGCGCGCAGCCACCTGCGCACGACGCCGTCCTCGCCGAAGACGAGCTCGCGGTAGCCGGGGTCGGCCTCCTCAAGGTCGGGCAGGTCGCCCACGCCCCACCAGCTTTCGTAGGCCTCGGACGGGTCCTCGCCGGGCTTCGGGTCGCGGAAGCGGTACCAGCTGCGGTAGGGGCTGTCCTCGCTCTGCCAGGCACCCACGGTGTCGTAGTTGCCGTACTTGTTGAAGTAGCGGCTGTCGCAGCCCGTGTGGTTGAAGACGCCGTCCAGGATGACGCGGATGCCGTGGGCGCGGGCCTCCAGGCACAGCGCGCCGAACTCGTCCTCGTCTCCGAGCATGGGGTCGATGCGCAGGTAGTCGGCCGTGTCGTAGCGGTGGTTGCTCGCCGCCTCGAACACGGGGTTGAGGTAGATGCAGGTCACGCCGAGGTCGCGCAGGTAGTCGAGTCGCTCGCGGATGCCCGAGAGGGTACCGCCGTAGAAGTCCCACCTCGTGACGCGCCCCTGCTCGTCGCGCGCGTAGCTCGGGGGCGTGTCCCAGTCCTCCACCAGGGCTCGCGCCGGCCCGCGGCGCGGCGTGTCAAGCGAGTCGGCCACGCGGTCACGCCACTCGGTGCCGCGCTGGAATCGATCGGGAAACACCTGGTAGACGATGCCACCGCGATACCAGTCGGGCCTGGTCTGCCTGGGCTCGCACACCGTGATCTGGAACGACGGGCCCTCGCCGCCGTCACGCAGCTCGCCGACGCCGCCCACGCGACCGTCCGCGGCGCCGTACCAGCTCATCGTCCCGTCGGCCTGCGTCAGGCGGAAGCCGTACCAGACGATGCGGGGCTCGTCGACGTCCAGCTCGCACGCGAAGCGCGCATGGCCGTCGACCTCCTCGCGCCCCATGGCAAGAAGCCCCTCGCCGATCTCGTCGGACCAAGTCCTCAGCTCGCAGGTCACGTCCTCGGCCACGTCCCACGCGTCCAGCACAAGACGTACGGCGCCGCCCGCCGGGACGGCGCCGTACGGAAGACGATACGACTGCGAGCGACTGTCGTGCAGCGCTCTCATGTTCGAATCCGTTCCTGGTTGTTACTTGTCCCTACGCCTAATGTACCTGATGACCTCGGGGTGCAGGCCGTGGTAGATGTCAACGTAGTCGTCGGCGGCACGATGCCAGCCGAAGTCCTTCTCCATAGCCTGGACCTGGAGCTTGTGCCAGGCCTCGTGGTCGGTCCAGAAGACCTCGCACGCGTTGAGCAGGCAGTCGCGCATCTCGTCGGCGTTGAAGTTGGCAAAGCTGAAGCCGTCGCCCTCCCCGGTGAACCTGTTGTACGGGATGACGGAGTCGGCCAGGCCACCCGTCTCGCGCACCACCGGCAGCGTGCCGTAGCGCATGGCGATCATCTGAGAAAGGCCGCAGGGCTCGAACTGGCTCGGCATGAGGAAGAGGTCCGCGCCCGCGTACATGCGCTTGGCCAGGCCCGAGTCGAACGTGATGTTCGCGCTCATCTGGCCTTGGTAGCGCCAGGCGAAGTACTTCATCGAGTCCTCGAACTCGCTGTCGCCGGTGCCGAGCAGGGCAACCTGGACGCCGCGCGACATCAGGCTGTCCATCGCGTACTGGACCAGGTCCATGCCCTTCTGCTTGGTCAGACGCGTGACCATGGCCACCAGCGGGCGATCGGGGTCCTCGGCCAACCCAAGCTCGCGCTGGAGGGCGGCCTTGCACTCGGCCTTGCCCGACAGGTCCTTTGCCGAGAAGGTCTTGGCGATGGCGTGGTCGGTGCGCGGGTTGTACTCGGCGGTGTCGATACCATTGAGCACGCCGTAGAGGTACTCGCCTCGACGCTGGAACTCGTTCTCGAGGTGCTCGCCGTAGAACGGCATCTTGAGCTCGCGGGCGTAGGTCGGGCTCACGGTGGTCAGCGCGTCGGAGTAGCGCACGGCGCCACGCATGAAGTTGATCGACTGCTCGTCCATGCGCAGCTGGTCGGCGGCGGCGGGCACGTCGGCCAGGCCGAGGACGTCGCCCAGGACCACGTCGGAGTACTGGCCCTGGAACTTGACGTTGTGGATGGTGAAGACCGTGCGGATGTCGTCGTAGGGGCCGCCGTGGTAGAACTCGCGCAGGAACACCGGCGCCATGGCGGTCTGCCAGTCGTTGCAGTGCAGGATGTCGCAGCGCAGCTCGTCCACGTGCTCGATGGCCTCCAGGATCGCCTTCGAGAAGAACGCGAACCTCTCGGCATCGTCGAAGTAGCCGTACAGGCCATCACGGGCGAAGTAGTGCTCGTTGTCGACGAAGTAGAAGTCGGTCTCCTGCAGGCGCAGGTGCTCGATGCCGCAATAGACGTTGCGCCAGGCCAGCGGCACGTAGAAGTCGCAGACGTGCGTCATGCGCGAGCGGTACTCCTCGGCGATTTTGGAGTACTTCGGCAGGATGACCGCCACCTTGCAGCCGGCACGACGCAGCATCGGCGGCAGCGAGCCGGCGACGTCACCCAGGCCGCCCGTCTTGCAGAACGGGGCGGCCTCGGCCGCGGCAAACAGGACCCTGAGCTTCCTTCTCTTGCGTTCCATGGTCCTACCCCTGCTCCTTGCCCTTGATCAGGATCGACTCGGGCGTACCCCTGAGCTCGGTGCCCGCCGGGATGATGTTGCGGCGGTCGACGATGGCGTTCTCGACGCGCGCGCCGCTCTCGATCACGCAGTCCTGCATGACGATGGCGTTGCGAACGGTGGCACCGCTCTCGACGATGACGTTGCGTCCCAGGATCGAGTCGGCGACGGAGCCGTAGATGCGGCTGCCGGCCGAGACGATGGCGTTGCGCACGTAGCAACCACGCTCGTACTTCGCGGGAGGCGTGTCGTGGGCCTTGGTCTTGATCCAGCGGTCGGACGAGAAGAGCTGGTCGTCGACCTCGGGACTCAGCAGGTCCATGTTGTGGCGGAAGTAACTGTCGGTGTTGAAGACCGGGGCGACGTAGCCGTTGAACTTGTACTCGCGGACGTTGACGCGACCGTAGTCGTTCTCGAGCGCCTCGAACAGGTCGAGGTAGTCAACCGAGGAGTACCAGTCCAGAAGCGTCTGCAGCATCTCGCGGCCGATGACGAAGGCATCGAGGAACTCGGTGTCGCCATAGGCGACGCCATGGTGGATGCCGGTGACGCGGCCACCCTCGTCCATGTTGAAGCCGACGACGTCCTCGTCGGGCTCGGTGGCGGTGTGCGTGAGCACGGTGATGTCGACGCCGGAGGCCTCGTGCTCGGCGATGATCTCGCCGAAGTCCATGTTGAAGATCATGTTGGCGCCGGAGCAGACGATATAGTCCGCCTTGCTGCGCTCGATGAAGACCTTGTTGTTGGCCAGGTCGCGGATGAGGAAGCGCGAGCCGGTGCGCGACGTGCCGAAGGCGGTGCCGGGCAGGATGAACAGGCCGCCGTTCTTGCGGTCGAGCATCCAGTCCTTGCCGGAGTCGATGTGGTCGATCAGCGAGCGGTAGTTATACGGCATGACCAGACCCACGGTGCGGATGCCGCAGTTGACCATGTTGGAGAGCGCGAAGTCGACGGTGCGATAGCGTCCTCCGTACGGCAGCGACGCCATCGGGCGCGAGACAGCGAGCTCACAGGGCTTCTTGGTCGAGTAGTTGGCGGTAATGAGGCCGATGACCTTCTGCATGGCTACTCCTCCCCCTTTCCAACCACGACGTGGTCTCCGATGACGGCGGTGTCCTTCGCGGCGTCGACGCTGCCAAGCGCCACGCCCTCCTCGATGACGGACTCCTCACCCAAGATGGCGCGAACGACCTTGGCACCGGCCTTGACCACGGCGCCGGGCAGAAGGACGGAGTCCTCGATCGTGGCACGCGGGCCGACGTAGGCGCCGGTGGACAGGATCGAGTGGCGCACGGTGCCGTAGACGCGGCAGCCGTTGGAGATCAGCGAGTCCGAGACGCTTCCCTCGGGACCGACGTAGTGCGGCGGGCACACCGACGCGTTGCTCATGATCGGGAAGTCCTTGGTGTACAGGTCGAACTCGGGGTGCTCGCCCAGCAGGTCCATGCTCGTCTCGTGGTAGCTCGAGATGGTGCCGACGTCACGCCAGAAGCCCTCGAAGCGGTAGGTGTACAGCGCCTTGCCGTCACCCAGCAGCTTCGGGATGATGTTCTTGCCGAAGTCGTGCTCCGACGTCTGGTCGACGGCGTCGGCGCGCAGGCTATCGAGAAGAAGCTTCGTGTTGAAGATGTAGATGCCCATGGAGGCAAGGTTGGAGTCCGGCTTGTTGGGCTTCTCGGTGAACTTGGTGATGCGCTCGTCGTCATCCTGCGTGATGATGCCGAAGCGAGACGCCTCCTCCCAGGCAACGGGCATGACCGCGATGGTCAGATCGGCGTTGTGGCGCTTGTGGTTGGCGAGCATGTCGTGGTAGTCCATGCGATAGAGCTGGTCGCCGGAGAGGATGATCACGTACTCGGGGTCGTTCGCCTCGATGTAGTCGATGTTCTGGTACACGGCGTCGGCCGTGCCCTCGTACCAGGCGCCGCCCGTCTCGGTGGCAAAGGGGGGCAGGATCGAGACTCCGCCACCGCGCTCGTCGAGGTTCCAGGCCTCGCCCGTGCCGATGTAGGAGTGGAGCAGGTAGGGCCTGTACTGCGTGAGGACGCCCACCGTGTTGATGCCCGAGTTCGCGCAGTTGGAGAGCGCAAAGTCGATGATCCTGAACTTGCCTCCGAACGACACCGCCGGCTTGGCGATGTTCCTCGTGAGCGCACCGAGCCTGCTGCCCTGCCCTCCCGCGAGGAGCATAGCGACGCATTCCTTCTTGCTCACCGAAAACACCCCTTCCAGTCTTTCTTCTCCCCTAGTTATAGAGCTGTCCGCCAGGGCCGGGGCTACCTGCCCCGGCGGACTTGGTTCACGCCTTACGCCGCCTTACGCCTTCCAGATGTCCTCGGCGTACTCGCGGATGGTGCGGTCGCTCGAGAACTTGCCCGCACGGGCAGTGTTGATGAGCGACATGCGGGCCCAGGTGTGCGGGTCGTCGCAGGTCTGACGCAGCTCCTCGAAGGCCTTCACGTAGGGCTGGAAGTCCTTGAGGACGAACCACTGGTCGTTGTTCGTCATGAGCTCGTCGTGGACGAGGTTGAAGTTGCCGTTGAGACGGGCGAGCGAGCCGTCGACAAGCTGGTTGACCACGCGGCCGAGGCGCGGGTCGGAGTTGACCTCGTCCCAGGCCCAGTAGCCCTCGCGCCTGATGCGCTCGATGTCCTCGACGCGGTTGCCGAAGATCTTGATGTTCTCCTCGCCCACGAGCTCTGCGATCTCGATGTTGGCGCCGTCGTAGGTGCCGAGCATGATCGCGCCGTTGTACATGAACTTCATGTTCGAGGTGCCGGAGCCCTCCATGCCGGCCGTGGAGATCTGCTCCGAGATCTCGGCGGCGGGGTTGACGATCTGCGCGCTGGAGATCGAGTAGTTGGGAACGAAGGCGACCTTGATCGTGTCGTTGACGCGCGGGTCGTTGTTGATGACGTCGGCCATCGAGTTGATGAGCCTGATGGTCTCCTTGGCGAAGGTGTAGCTCTGGGCGGCCTTGCCGGCGAAGATGAACGACGTGGGCAGCGGCTTGAAGGACGGGTCGTCGATCATGCGGTTGTACAGGTCGAGGACCTTGAAGACGTTGAGCAGCTGGCGCTTGTAGGCGTGGAAGCGCTTGACCTGCACGTCGAAGGTGGAGTGCGGGTCAAGCTCGACGCCCGACGTCTCCTTGACGTAGGCGGCCAGGCGAACCTTGTCCTGGTACTTGGCGTCGACGACGCTGTCGAGGAACGAGGCGTCGTCCTTGTACTTCTCGAGCTTGGCCAGCTCGAAGGCGTCGTCCATCCACCTGTCGCCGATGGCCTCGGTGATGACGCGCGACAGCGGCGGGTTGGCCTCGCCCAGGAAGCGGCGGTGCGAGACGCCGTTGGTCTTGTTGTTGAACTTCTCGGGAGTGGTCTCGTAGAAGCCCTTGAGGACGTCGTGCTTGAGGATCTCGGAGTGGATGGCCGAGACGCCGTTGACGGAGTGGCCGCAGATGATCGAGAGGTTGGCCATGCGCACGCGTCCGTCCCACAGCACGGCCGTCTCGGCGGCAAGGCGCTGCCAGTCGGCGTACTTGGCCTTGAGGGACTCGATGTAGCGGCGGTTGATCTCATCGATGTACATGTAGATGCGCGGGACCAGCGGGCGGAACATCTCGATGGGCCAGGTCTCGAGGGCCTCGGGCATGACCGTGTGGTTGGTGTACGAGACGGACCTGGTGACGATGTCCCACGCGGTGTCCCAGTCGAGCTTGCGCTCGTCGACGAGAAGACGCATGAGCTCGGGGCCGCACATGGCGGGGTGGGTGTCGTTGGTGTGCAGCGAGACGTGGTCGGGGAAGTGCTCCCAGTCGGGGCCGTACTCGTGCTCGTAGCTGCGAAGAATCGTCTGCAGGCCAGCCGAGACGAACAGGTACTCCTGCTTCACGCGCAGGATGCGGCCATGCTCGCCCGCGTCGTTGGGGTACAGGATGGTCGAGATGGCCTCGACGTCCGAGCGGAACTTGTTGGCCTTGGCGTACTTGCCCTCGTTGAAGGCGTCGAGGTCGAAGTCCTCCTCGGCGGGCTCGGCGCTCCAGAGGCGCAGCTTGTTTACGGTCTTGCCGCCGTAGCCGACGATGGGCACGTCGTACGGGACTGCCTTGACCTTCTGGCCACCCTCGACCGTGAACCAGTAGCTGCCGTCCTCACCCTCGTGGCGGACGACCTCGCCGCCAAAGGTGACGGTGACGGCGCTCTGCGCGCGACGGATCTCCCAGGGGAAGCCGTTGGCGAGCCAGTTGTCGGTCTCCTCGACCTGGCAACCGTTCTTGATGGCCTGGTGGAAAAGGCCGTAGCGGTAGCGCATGCCGTTGCCGTAGCCGGCGATGCCCTCATGGGCGAGCGAGTCCATGAAGCACGCGGCCAGGCGGCCCAGGCCGCCGTTGCCGAGGCCGGGGTCGACCTCCTGGCGCTCGATGTCGCCCAGCGACAGGCCCATGTCGGCCAGGGCCTCGTCGACCATGTCGCGAATGCCGTAGTTGATGAGGTAGTTGTCCAGCAGGGGGCCGATCAGGAACTCGAGCGAGAAGTAATAGACCTTCTTCTTGTGGTTCTGCCTGTAGCCCTGGTCGGTAGCAACCTCGACCTCGCGCGACTTGGCCGCAACGAGGGTCGCCAGGGCCTGGAAGCGCTCGGCATCCGTGCAGTCCGCCACCGACTTGCCGATGGTGGTGGTGCAGGACGCTTTGAACTGCTCGACGAAGTCGTCCTTCCCGTTAAAGATCTGGTTCACGTGGTGCTCCTTTCGCGTCAAGCCGGGCCGCAGGTTTTTCCCGGCATGTCGTCGTTTTGGCGGGCTAGGCCTTGCGCCTCTTGCCCTTGCCCTTCTTGCCCTTGGCGGGCCTGGGGGACTTGGTGGGCCTGCCGGGCTTCTTGGCCTTGGCAGGAGCCTTGGCCCCGCCCTTCTCGGTAGGCATGGGCACCTCGGCCTCGGCGTCCTTCTCGGCAACCGCCTTGGAAGCGGCCTTCTTGGCGGCACCCACGGGCTCAGGCTCGTGGACGGGCTTGGGCTTGCGCTTGACGCAGCGCAGCACCGTGCCGCCCAGCGGCGGGACTCGGATGACCACGGACTGCTCGCGGCCGTTCCAGGCAACATCCTCGGCCTCGAGGTCGCCCTCGTTGGAGACGCCGGAGCCGCCAAAGCGCGCCTCGTCGGACGAAATGACCTCGCGCCAGGTGCCGTAGGTGGGCACACCCAGGCGGAAGTCCTCGCGGACCGCCGGGTCGAAGTTGATAAGGACGACGAGGTCGTCGGCGGGGTCGTCACCGTGGCGCACGAAGCTCACGATGGACTGGTCGGAGTTGTCGGCGTCGATCCACTCGAAGCCGTCGGGGGTGTAGGAGCGCTGCCACAGGGCGGGCTGCTCGCGATAGACGTGGTTGAGGGCCGCGATGAAGTCGCGCTGGTGGCGATGGGCCTCGTACTGCTCGGCCATGAACCACTGGATTTCCTCGTAGTAGCGCCACTCGATGAACTGCGCGATCTCGTTGCCCATGAAGTTGAGCTTGGCTCCCGGGTGGCAGATCTGGTACAGCGCCAGCGAGCGCATCCCGGCAAACTGGCGCCAGTAGTCGCCAGGCATGCGCTGGATGAGAGAGCACTTGCCGTGGACGACCTCGTCATGCGACAGGGGCAGGACGAAGTTCTCGTTGAAGGCGTACATGATCGAGAACGTCAGCAGGTTGTGGTTGCCGGGACGCCACGGGAAGTCGGTCTGCATGTAGTGCAGGGTGTCGTTCATCCAGCCCATGTCCCACTTGTAGTGGAATCCCAGGCCGCCCTTCTCGGGCGGATAGGTGACCAGCGGCCAGGCGGTGGACTCCTCGGCGATCATCATGGCGTCCGAGAAGTACGTCTCGACGACGGCGTTGGTCCTGCGCAGGAACTCGACCGCCTCGAAGTCCTCCTCGGTGCCCTGGCTGTTGAACTTCTTCTGCGCCGGGTCGTCGACACCGAAGTTGAGGTAGAGCATGCTCGTGACGCCGTCGACGCGGATGCCGTCGGCGTGGTAGCGCTCGAGCCAGTAGATGGCGTTGGACACCAGGAAGCTGCGGACCTCGCCGCGACCCAAATCGAACTTGAAGGTGCCCCAGTTGGGGTGCTCCTCGCTCTCGTACAGGTTGCCGCCATTAAAGCGAACGAGACCCTGCTCGTCGCGACAGAAGCCGCCGGGGACCCAATCCAGGATGACGCCAATGCCCGCCTGGTGGCAGGCGTCGACGAAGTGCATGAACTGCTTGGGGGACCCATAGCGCGCGGTGGGCGCGTAGTATCCCGTGGTCTGGTAGCCCCACGAGCCGTCGAAGGGGTGCTCCATCACGGGCATGAGCTCGATGTGGGTGTACCCCATCTCGCTGACATACTGAACAAGCTCACGCGAGAGCTCATCGTAGCTGAGGTAGGTGCCGCCACCCTCCTCGCCCTCGGGCGGGGTGAAGCCGTTGCCCAAGAGGCCATCGTCATGACGGCGCCAAGAGCCCAGGTGCACCTCATAGATGTTGAGGGGACGGTGCATGTGCGAGTCGGCCTGGCGCCGCATCATCCAGTCGTGGTCGCCCCAGCCGTAGCCGTCGATGTCGGCAAGGCGCGAGGCGGTTCCGGGAGGGCACTCGGCCCAGAACGCATAGGGGTCGGCCTTGTAGAGACGCTCGCCCGATGCCGTCTCAATCACATACTTATAAAGGTCGCCGACCTTTGCGCCCGCGACAAATCCGCACCAAATCCCGCCGGTGGGAAGCTCCTCCAGAGGATCGGCAGCAATATCCCAGTCGTTGAAGTCACCGATCACGTGGACCGAACGAACGTCAGGAACCCAGACGGAAAATCGGAATCCCTCCCGCCCGTCGCGCGTAGCGGGGTGGGCGCCCATCTTCTCGAAGCTGCGATACCACTCGCCCTTGCCCATGACGAAGACGTCAGCGTCGGTGATGTCTCGACGGTCGATCTTCTCCTCCATGGCACGCTCCAGTCTGTCCCGGGCAACCATGAGGCACCGCGGGGCCAATCGGTCATTCAATGTGTTCGTTTAGTGTATACGAACTCAATTTCAGACCAATGCTCCCAGCGGCATACGGGCACAAACATCCGTGGCTGGTATTGATTCCGTTTAAACCAACCGCAGTTAAAAGGTGCTTTGCCGTCCGCGAACCATATGTATGCACTCGCCAAAGTGAGCAATATTTGGCAAGGCCAAAAGGGTAAGGCCAATCGTTCTATGCAGAACATGCCTAAAGAGAAGAACGGGGCGGGAGCCGGGCGAACCCGGGCTCCCGCCCCGAGGCGAGCCTACTCGCGCGTCACGCCAGGGGCTGGCCCCTAGTTCTGCTGGCGGCGCCTGTAGTAGAGCGTGCCGCCGAGCGCGAGGGTGACCGCGCCCGCGAGCGCCATGCCGGCGCCGCTGTCGGTGGCGTCGCCGGTCTGCGGCGTCGAGCCGTTGCCGGGCTTGGCACCAGGCTTGACGTCGGAGCCGGGCTTGGTGTCGGGCTTGGCGTCGGCGCCGGGCTTGGTGTCCGGCTTGGTGTCGGGGTTCGGCTTGGTGTCCGGCTTGGCCGGGGTGTCCGGGTTCTCGGGAACCGGGATCTCGGCGAAGTCGCCGTCGAGGGCGCGGCTGTAGATGGAGGCCGTCAGGTAGCGGTAGTCGTCCTGCTGG
>CAKVON010000016.1 GCA_934792625.1 uncultured Atopobiaceae bacterium | reverse complement strand
TTCGAACCTGTGACGTTCTGATTCGTAGTCAGACCCTCTATCCAGCTGAGGTAACGCCGCGTTTGCGCAAGGAAGATGATGCCAGCGCTAAAAAGAAGCCAGGGCGCTTGCCCTGGCTTCCAGTACTCGCTGGTGCGGCGTACAGGATTCGAACCTGTGACGTTCTGATTCGTAGTCAGACCCTCTATCCAGCTGAGGTAACGCCGCGTTTGCGCAAGGAAGATAATGCCAGTGTCCCCCTACGGTGTCAAGCGAGAATGCAAATTATTCTTGATTAAATTCAACGGGGGTAAAAAGTGGCCCATTTTAGTGCGGTTATTCGTTGGCATAAAGAAAAACCCCGCCCTTGTGGGGCGGGGTCAGCATAATCTGGCGGAGAGCTGGGGATTCGAACCCCAGATAGGATTGAGTCCTATACTCGCTTAGCAGGCGAGCACCTTCGGCCTCTCGGTCAGCTCTCCAGGAAAAAGTGCCCTAGCATCATAACCCACAAACCCGCTCGGGCACAACTTCAGGTTGTGACAAACCCGCTCACCACACATTTTGCGCTTGTCACGGATTGGAAGGGCGCGTTTACGCCCAAAGAGGACTCGCGACGATGTCCTTGCGATGCCGCGCGATCCTCTCCCACGAGAAGCTGTCGAGAAGGTCTCCTGGCAGCGCCTCGGTCCCCTCGGGGACAAGGCCTGCGGCGGCAGCTAGCGTTCCGACGATTCTGCGCGGCCCTACGCCAGCCTCCCGAAGCTCGGAGAGATTGAGGTCGTGGTCTCTCTTGGAGAGCCTGCGGCCGTCTGCTGTCACCAGCAGTGGCACGTGGGCGTAGGCGGGGGTGGAATAGCCGAGCAGGTCCTGCAGGTACATCTGCCGTGCGACAGATCCCAACAGGTCGCGACCGCGTACGACCTGGCTTACGCCCATGAGGGCATCGTCGACCACCACGGCCAGCTGGTAGGCAAAGACCCCGTCTCCCCTGCGAATGACGAAGTCGCCACAGTCGCGAGCAAGGTCTTCGGTCTGATGGCCAAAGACGAGGTCGTCGAACTCGACGATACGACCTGGATCATCTGCGCCAGGAACCCGAAGACGGGTCGAGGGGTCCTTCTCGGCACGTCGACGCTCCACCTGGTCGGGCGTCAGGTTTCGATAGGTGCCCTGGTAGACATATGTTCCGTCCGAGAGATGCGGTGCGGTGGCCGCGTGGAGTTCCGCGCGCGTGCAGAAGCATGGGAAGGTGAGGCCACGTGCGGAGAGGCGTTCGACTGCGGAGGCATATATGTCAAGGCGATCGCTCTGATAGTAGGGGCCCTCATCCCACGGCAGGCCCAGCCATTCGAGGTCGCGCATCAGGGCCTCGGCGGTGGCACGGTCGCGCGCGCGGGGGTCGAGGTCCTCGACTCGCAAGATCACGCGCCCGCCGACGCTGCGGGCGCCAAGCCATGCCATGAGCAGGGAGAATACGTTGCCCAGGTGCATGCGGCCCGACGGGGTGGGCGCAAAGCGACCGACGACCGCTGGGGGGTCGAGCGGCGGGCGCTTCTCGGCAGTGTTGTCTGAGAGGGGAGTATCCATGCGTCGAATGGTAGCGCAGGAGGCCTTGGTGCGGATGTTGAGCGAGGCCGCTCGGCCGCATGACATCCGTCCTATGGCGGACGTCGGCTGCATCGGGGGATAATGGTTGGCAAGTAAGGTTTGGCTCGGCCATCTGACGAGAGGACTTCCCATGAAGGCCCCCAACACGCAAAAGGGTCCCGTCGCACGCCTTGGCACGGCGGCTCTCGCGACCCTGGCATTTGCCCTGGCTTTGGTGTCGGCGCTGGTGGTGGCACCCGCCCCCGCGCTAGCCGACTACAGCATCGACGCCGTCAAAATCGACGCGGACGTCGCCCCCGACGGCAGCATGGTCGTCACCGAGAGCAGGATGTTCGACTTTGACGGCAGCTACCACGGCGTCTACTGGGATATCCCGCAGGGCACCTACAACGGTCGCGATGTGACCGTTGACGTGCTGGAGTGCGGGCTGGAGGACGAGAATGGGTTCGTCGCCTTCAGCCATGACGACTCCGAGAAGTCCGGCAGCTACCAGACGTACGAGATCGACGGCGGCGCCCTGGAGATCAAGCTCTTCTCGAACCAGGAGGACTCGGTCGCGGTATTTCGCGTCAAGTACAGGATCTCTGGCGTGACGTCGGCGTGGGCCGACACCGGCGAGCTGTACTGGAAGTTCGTCTCCGACGGCTGGGACGTCTCGTCCAGCGACGTCGTCTGCACGGTGACGCTGCCCGCGCCCGACGGAGAATCGGGCGAGGTCCGCGCCTGGGCGCACGGCCCGCTTAACGGCGAGGTCACGGTCAACGACGACGGCGCCACCTTCACCGTCCCCATGGTTGGCACCGAGGAGTTTGCCGAGGCCAGGATCTGCTTCCCGGTCGAGTGGCTCAGCGAGATGACGCCGTCGTCCGACAGCCGACTGGACAGGATCATGTCTGAGGAGAAGAACTGGGCCGAGGAGGCAAACGCCAAGCGCACCCAGGCCCGAATCCTCGTCGCCGGCGTTAACGGCGTGGGCATCGTCGCGCCGATCGTGTGCCTGGCCGTAGCGCTTCTCTCCCTCAAGAAATACAAGGACAGCCACAGGGCTCAGTTTGACGACGAGTACTTCCGCGACGTGCCGACCGACGACCATCCCGCGGTGTTGGGCGCGCTGTACAACGGCAACGGCAGCCCCGAGGGCAAGGAGTTTACGGCGGCCCTGATGAGCCTGTCCGACCAGCGGGCCATCTCGCTCGACGTGGTTCAAACCAAAGACGACCCCACGGCAAAGCGCAAGCGCAAGGACAAGAAGCTCTTTGGCGGCAAGAAGAACGACTATCGCGTCACGCGGACCTCGAGGGCTGACGCCGTGACCGACCCGATCGACAAGAAGACCCTCGACTTCCTGTTCACCACCATCGCGCCCCTGACGGGCCGCTCCTCGATGGATGCCGACGGGAACAGGTCGCTCATCTTCGGCAAGCTCGAGAAGGTTGCCAAGGATCGTCCCTCGACCTACTCCAACGCGATGGAGAGCTGGAAGGGCGTCGTCGAGGGCAGGCTCGAGGCGACTGGCTACACGACGGACGTGGACGGCTCGGCTCGCACGAGGGCGTTTGCCGCAGGAGCCCTCGCCATCCTCTTTGGCGTCGTGCTTGGCCTGGTTGGCCTGCTCGTGCTTGGCTCCGGCGCAAGTGTGGCCATTATCGTGGCGGGTGGCGTGTGCGGCGCCCTGAGCATCGTGCTGGGCGTGAAGATGCACCCGCTGTCGCGTGAGGCGATCGAGGTCGTGGCCAAGCTCAAGGCACTGCGTAAGTGGCTGTGCGACTTCACCCGCCTGAAGGAGGCAGTGCCGTCCGACGTGGTCCTGTGGAACAAGCTGCTGGTGATGGCTGTCGTCCTTGGGGTCTCGGACGAGGTGATCAAGCAGCTGCGAGTGGCCATGCCCGAGCTTCTGGAGGACGAGGCCTTCCTGCCCACCTATTACTGGTGCTACGGCTACGGCGACATGCGTCCTCCGGCGCGGGCCTTCACCGATGCCTATGAGTCTGCGGCCCAGATCAACGCGTCTGAGCTCGCCTCCTCGAGCGATAGCTCCTCGTCTGGTGGTGGCGGTGGATTCTCCAGCGGCGGAGGTGGCGGCTTTGGCGGTGGCGGAGGAGGCGGCGCCTTCTAGCCCTGTCGTAAGGGTTTTGTATAGGCCGCTGGCGAGAGGTTCTTCTCGGCAGTAGGAGAATTCGGCACCCCGTGGCATGGGCTGCGGGGTGCCGTTTTGCATCTAATATGCATGAAGCATGGATAGTCTCGATTAATATCCAATAATTCGTTTAATTGGCCCAAAGAAGCAAAATGAAACCCCATGTCGGTAAATGGCGTGAAACGCTGCCGAAACCACGAGTGAATACCTCTCATGAGAAAATCGCTACCGTTCGGCACCGTGCATAGAATGTCCATTTTTGGTCGATTCCATACGGGTTACTATGCATTCACGTAAGGCAGTGAACGACGCCCGCGCGGCCCTCGGTCGTGTGGGCGAAAGTCATTCAAATGGAGGAGACACCATGGCCAACGCCAGCAAGCCCAACCGTGTTGTTATCGCCCTCGGCGGCAACGCCCTCGGCAACACCCCTGAGGAGCAGATCGCTCGCGTCCGCGAGGCTGCCCCCACGCTGCTCAAGGTCATCGAGCAGGGCAACGAGATCATCATCACCCACGGCAACGGCCCGCAGGTCGGCATGATCCAGAAGTCCTTCGCTCTCGCCCACGCCGAGGACGAGTCCGTCCCCGCCATGGACCTGCCCGAGTGCGGTGCCATGAGCCAGGGCTACATCGGCTACCACCTGCAGCAGGCCATCGGTGCCGCGATGCACAAGTCCTACAAGCGTTGGCACGTCGCCTCCGTCGTCACCCAGATCGAGGTTGACCCCGACGACCCCGCGTTCGCCAACCCCACCAAGCCCATCGGCCAGTTCCTCTCCAAGGAGGAGGCCGACGCCGAGCAGGCCGCCCACCCCGAGATGACCTTCGTCGAGGACTCCGGCCGTGGCTACCGTCGCGTCGTCGCCAGCCCCGAGCCCAAGAAGATCGTTGAGTACGAGTCGATTCTCAACCTGCTCGACAACGAGTTCATCGTCATCGCCTGCGGTGGCGGCGGCATCCCCGTCGTCCGCAACTACGACGACAAGGGCGCCTACCGTGGCATCGCCGCCGTCATCGACAAGGACATGGGCGGCGAGCTCCTCGCTGAGGACTGCCACGCCGACATGCTGGTCCTGCTGACCGCCGTCGACCACGTTGCCATCAACTTCGGCAAGCCCGACCAGAAGGACCTCGAGGACGTCACCGTCGCCGAGGCCAAGCAGTACCTGGAGGAGGGCCAGTTCGGCAAGGGTTCCATGGAGCCCAAGGTCCGCGCTGCCGTCAAGTTCGCCGAGAGCCGTCCCGGCCGCGTCTGCATCATCGGCTCCCTGGAGAAGGCTGCCGAGGCCATGGCTGGCCTGTCCGGCACCCGCATCCACGAGTAAGTAGATTCTTCCTCCGCACGCGGATCCTCCCCCGCGTTACTCCCTCTCCGAAGGGGCCCGCCTGGTCACGGCGGGCCCCTTCACCTTTCTGTGGGTAGAGCGACCGCCGCGAAGCCGGGGGTCGTGCACGTCCTGACGCGTCAAGACACGGTCCCCGAAGAAGGGGCTGGCGACCATCTGGTCGCCAGCCCCCTACGTTGCAAGGTGGGTGGTTTGTCGGATGTGCGATGCGCCGTGAGTCAAATCCTACAGGTCGCCCTCGAACACGTAGATGTTCAGGGGCAGGCCCTTCTCGCCAATGACCTGGGTGGGCGCCGAGGCGATGCGACGCAGGCCGATGTGCTCGTAGAAGCCGACGTTGCATGCGTCATCCGTCGAGAGACGATAGCGTGTGTGGCCCGCCTTGGCCAGGCTGTCCAGGGCGTCGCGCATGAGGCGCGAGCCGACGTGGCGACCCTGGGCAGCGGGATTGACGATCAGCAGCTGAAGCTGGCCGATCTCGTGGGGCGAGGGGTCGGCCGCAAGCGTCTCGGCCATGAGGGCGGCCTCGGCGGCGCAGAGCTCGCGCGACTCGGCGACGTCGCCACCGTAGGTGTCGTCGCCGGCGACCTCGGCCCAGATGCCTTCGGAGATGCGCTCCCAACGCTCGTCGCCAGGCTCCCCGTTTACCAAAGCCATGCCAAGGATGCGGTCGTCGTCGGTCGTGTCGATCGCGGCCATGGCACGCCTGGCGTGGCTCAGGTGGTAGGACAGCTCCTGTCGGGCGCTCGTGAGGGCGCCGGAGGCGGTGGCGCAGCCGTCGTGCCAAAGGGTGGCCACGAGCCGAACCATGGGCTCGAAGTCATCCTCGCAAAACGGTCGCAGCACCACGCCGTCCTTCTCGGCAGTTGCAGTGTTGGGGGCCATTTGTCCTCCGCTCGTGTCGTTGTCCGATATGACCATCTTAGGGGAGGTCAGCAGCCCTATGGTGCGCTATCTTGTATGTGTGTGCCGCGTGTGGGCTGTCCCGCGCGCGGCGGTTTGTCGAAACTCATACGAGGAGGCTACATGGCACAGGGTCCCATCAAGCGCGCGCTCGTCTCGGTCACCGACAAGACCGGTGTCGTCGAGTTCGTCAAGACGCTCGAGGATGAGTTTGGCGTCGAGGTGATCTCTACCGGCGGAACGGCCCGCGTGCTGTCCGAGGCTGGCGTCAACGTCGTCCCCATCGAGCAGTACACGGGGTTCCCCGAGATGATGGACGGTCGCGTCAAGACCCTGCACCCCAAGGTGCACGGCGGCCTTCTCGCCCGTCGCGATGACGAGAAGCACATGGCCGAGGCCGCCGAGCACGGCATCGGCATGATCGACCTCGTCGTCGTCAACCTGTACGAGTTCGAGAAGACCGTCGCCAAGCCCGACGTCACCTTCGCGGACGCCATCGAGCACATCGACATTGGCGGCCCCTCCATGCTGCGCTCGGCCGCCAAGAACGCCGACAGCGTCACCGTCGTCAGCGACCCCGCCGACTACGACACCGTCCTCGCCGAGATGCGCGCCAACGACGGCGCCACCACGCTCGAGACCCGTCGTCGCCTGCAGCTGAAGGTCTACCAGACCACCGCGGCCTACGACACCGCCATCGCCGCCTGGCTGGGCGAGCAGGCCGCCAAGGCCGCCGACGAGCCCGCGAGCGAGTTCCCCGAGAAACTCGTCCTGACCGCCACCAAGGAGCAGGACCTCCGCTACGGTGAGAACCCGCAGCAGGCCGCCGCGTTCTACGTGAGCCCCGACGCCCCCGAGCACTCGCTCGCCCGCGCCAAGCAGCTCCAGGGCAAGCCGCTCTCCTACAACAACCTGCTCGACGCCGACGCCGCCTGGGCCGCCGTCCGCGAGCTCGACGACCCCGCCGTCGTCATCCTCAAGCACCAGAACCCCTGCGGCTCTGCCACCGCCGACAACGTCACCGAGGCCTACGACCGCGCCTTCGCCTGCGACCCCATCTCCGCCTACGGCGGCATCATTGCCGTCAACCGCGAGGTGCCCCTGTCGCTGTGCGAGCACTTCGCCGACGTCAACAAACAGTTCGTCGAGGTCATGATCGCCCCGAGCTACACCCCCGAGGCCCTCGAGCGCCTCTCCAAGCGCAAGAACATGCGCGTCCTGGCCACCGGCGGCGTCGACCGCACGATCGGCCATGAGGTCCGCACCGTCGACGGTGGCGTCCTCGTGCAGGACATCGACCACGTGAGCGAGGATCCCGCGACCTTCACGGTCCCGACCAAGCGCAAGCCGACCGATGCCGAGATGGACGACCTGCTGTTTGCCTGGCGCGTCTGCAAGGCCGTCAAGTCCAACGCCATCCTCGTTGCCAAGGGTCGTGCCGGCATCGGCATGGGTCCCGGCCAGCCCAACCGCACCGACTCCGCCCGCATCGCCTGCGAGCGCGCCGAGGCCGCCTGCGAGCGCATGGGTACCTCGACCGAGGGCCTGGTCGCCGCGTCCGACGCCTTCCTGCCGTTCCGCGACGACGTCGACGTCCTCGCCGAGCACGGCATCACCGCGATCATCCAGCCTGGCGGCTCCATTCGCGACGAGGAGTCCATTGCCGCCTGCGACGAGCACGGCATCGCGATGGTGTTCACCGGCATCAGGCACTTCCGTCACTAGTTACAGAGAAGGACGGCTCACATGCAGGACAACAGCGCGGACGACGTCCGCGACAGGGTCGCCGGCGGCTCGCGAATCGCCGCCGAGCAGGAGGGCTTCGAGCTTGGCACGCCCGCGCTGGTGTGCCGCTGGAGGCTCTCCGGGGGCACGCTGCCCATGGCCAACAGGCACCTGCGCGCCCTCGCCGTGCGCAGCCTGGACGGCGTGCCCGTCTCGACCCAGCTGATCGCGTGGGCCAAACAGCACATCGAGTGGACCCTGGCCGACGGCACGCGCCGTGACCCCGACGGCGTGCTCATGCTCGTCGTCGACGACTCCGGTCGCGCGGCCATGAGCTGCGGTCCCTACGAGGCGCCTCTCGCGACGTCCGTCTCGTCCCTCGCCGAGCGAGCCCGGCGCTCGCAGGTCGAGGCGACCGAGACGGGCGTCGCGCCCGAGACGCTTTGGCTGGTGCGCGGCGACACGCTCGCCTGCGGCGCCAGCCCCGACTCGACGGCCTCGGGTGCCGCCAGCCTGATCGGCGACCTTGCCGCCACGCTGGGCATCCCCGTCGTGCGCGAGGAGGGCCTCGTCGACTCCGTAATCGCGGGTGTCGCCACCTACGACGAGGCGTTTCTCGTCTCCGACGAGCATGGCATCGTGGTTGCGAGCGACGCGCCTGGCGAGAAGTCCGAGCGCTTTGCCGGCGGTTACGCACGCCTGATGGAGAAGGCGCGCGGCACTTCTCGCCCGTAGCCTCGCACGCGGGCCAGGCGTGTCGTCGCGTGTCTCGCATGCGGGCACGCGCAATGTGTCCGGCGGGTTAAAATGAGGGATGCACCGCCGGCGCGAGGGCGCCGTCGGGAGCAGACCATCATTCGACCTGTCGGAGCGCCACGATGAATCCCGTCATCGTCATACCCTCCTACTGGGACGCCGACGACTCGCCGCGCGCCCTGGGAGAGCGCGGCATCTACGACCACACGACCCCCATCGACAGGCCCGTCCCGGAGCTCGAGACCTGCCTGGCCTCGCTCGACAAGGTCCGTGGCGTCATGCGCGTCATCGTCTTGCTGGTGGCACCCGCCGCCCACGAGCGTGCCGCCCGCGCCCGCGTGGAGGGCATCTGCCGCCAGCACCCGCGCCTCAACATCCTGCTGGTCGGCTCCCCCGAGGCCGACCTCGTGTCGCGCGCCGTGCTCTCGGTCGGTCGTGGTGTCGGCTCGGAGGCCGCGGCGCTTCGCGGCTACGGTGTGATTCGCAACATGGGCCTTCTCGTCGCCGGTGCCCTTGGCCATGACGTGGTCGTGTTCATGGACGACGACGAGGTGGCAGAAAGTCCCGACTTCCTCATCGACGCCGTCTACGGCCTGGGCATGAGGTCCCACGCCAACACCAAGATCGTCGCCAAGACGGGCTATTTCATCGATTGCGACGGCTCGCCCTACGCGAGCGACCACGTCGCCTGGCGCGACCGCGCCTGGAGCAAGCACGAGGGCTTCAATGCCTGGATGAGAAGGGCGCTTGACGAGAAGGGCCCGCGAATCACGCGCTCCAACGTCTGCTGCGGCGGTTGCATGGCCCTGCATGCCGAGGCGTTCACGACCGTGCCCTTCGACCCGTGGATCACGCGCGGCGAGGACCTCGACTACCTGATCAACCTGCGCCTGTGCGGCATCGACATGTGGTTTGACTCCGGCTGGAGCGTGCGGCACCTGCCGCCTCCGACCCCATCGATCCCGTCGCGCTTCATGCAGGACGCGTACCGCTGGACCTACGAGGCGGCCAAGCTCGCCCACGCGAACACGCTCATCGAGACGACCAAGGTCGCGCCGGAGTCGCTCGACCCCTATCCGGGTCCGTGGCTGCGCCCCAACGTGGGCGAGCGCATCGCGCGCACGGCATTCAGGCGCGCGATCGCGTCTCGCGACCGCCTCGACTACCTCCGCATAATGAGGAGGGGCAGGACGAGCGCCGAAGGCTACGCGGCCGAGCACGTGACGGGCTATGCACCGCTCATGGCCGCCTGGCGACGCGTGGCGGCGACCCTATGGGAGGACGAGGAGCTTGCGAGAGGGCTCGTCGAGCTCGGCACGCCAAGGGCGCCCGAGCCCTGGAAGACGAGCAGTTGGATGGAACTTGGCGGAGGAAACCTGGGAGGGGATCTGTGAGGGACTGGATCGAGAAGCACTATGAGGGACTGATTGTCGCGCCCTTGGCCTCTGCCGCGCTGCTGTGTGCCATTTCGATACGCGAGTCGTTCCGCACCCACGTCATGTTCGCGCTCGGCATGGCAATCGTCACCCTGGTGCTTGTGGTCGTGGCGTGGGTCGCCATGCTCGTGGTACCCGAGCAGTTGCGCACCAGTGCCACCGAGCGCACGCTTCGCCTGGTCTCCAGCGCGCTGAGCCACGTGGAGGGCGGCCTGACCCCCGACAATTGCCAGGCCATCTGCGAGCTGCTCCTGCCCGAGACCCATGCGATGGCGGTCGCCATGACCGACACCAAGCATGTCACCGGATATGTCGGCGAGGACGCCGTGGTCTTCCCCGTGGGCAGTGAGATCCACACCCTGGCCACCCACCAGGTCCTCGACACCGGCGAGCCCGGCACCTTCGAGGCCATCGTCCCCACGAACCTGCCGCTTGCCCAGCGCAAGCTCGGGCTAGCAGTGATTCCGGCGGGCATCATCGTCCCGATCAAGATTCGCGACGAGGTCGTCGGCACGATCAAGTTTTACTACCGTCGCCGCGGCGAGATCGATCGCTCCCAGATGGCCATCGCCCTCGGCCTGGGCGAACTTCTCTCCACGCAGTTCTCGGCGGACGAGCTCGACCGCCAGGCCGAGCTCACGGCCCGCGCCGAGGTCAAGGCGCTGCAGGCCCAGATCAACCCGCACTTCCTCTTTAACACGCTCAACACCATCGCGGCCCTCACGCGCACCGACCCCATGCAGGCGCGCGACCTGCTGCGCGAGTTCGCGGTGTTCTACCGCCAGACGCTCGAGAACTCCGAGTCGCGCATCCCGCTGTTCCGCGAGCTCGAGCAGACCAGGCGCTATCTGCGCTTCGAGTACGCGCGCTTCGGCGAGGACCGCATCATCGCGCATTCCCACGTCGAGCCTGGGTGCGAGAACGTGCCCGTCCCGGCGTTCCTGATCCAGCCCATCGTCGAGAACGCGGTGCGTCATGCCATGCGCGACGAGGGTCCCCTGCACATCGACGCGTACGTGGCCACCGAGGGCGACGACGTCCTCATCGCGGTGACCGACGACGGTCTGGGCATGGACGAGGAGACGGCGAAGCGCCTTTTGGAGGGGCCCTCGGGCTTCGACCGCACGAGCGACAAGGGCACGGGCATCGCCCTGCGAAACGTTGCCGAGCGGGTGGAGCGTTTCTATGGTGTAGGCTCAGGGGTTGAGATTATGTCCAAGCCCGGCGAAGGCACGAGCGTGACCATCCGGCTCGCCAACGCCGCGCCCAAAGAGGGCAAGTAACGTCCGTATGGGATGCGTTCGCGCGGACGCGGCCACAGGCGCCACGCACTTCTCGGTAGTAATTGGGCCCATGGGCCCGTGTGAAAGGTTAGGTGTCACATGCTTCATGCCATGATCGTCGACGATGAGGCCCCCGCCCGTTCCGAGCTCCGCTACCTTCTGGAGGAGACCGGCCGCGTCGAGCCCATCACCGAGGCCTGCTCGGCACGCGAGGCCGTCGAGAAGCTCATGGAGGGTCGCCCCGACGTCCTGTTCATGGACATCTCGATGCCCAAGACCTCTGGCATGCAGCTTGCCGAGGCCCTGCACAAGCTCAAGAACCCGCCCGCGGTCGTCTTCGTCACCGCCTACAGCGAGTACGCCCTGGACGCCTTCGAGGTCGACGCCGTCGACTACCTGATGAAGCCCGTCGAGGCCGACCGCCTTGCCCGCGCCCTTGACAAGGTTCAGGCGCGCCTCAAGCCGGCGCCTGCCGCCCATTCCTCGGTCGAGCGCATCCCCGTCGAGAAGGGCGGCCGAAAGGTCCTCGTCCCCATCGACCAGATCCGCTACATCGAGGCCAAGGACGACTACTCCTGCATCTACACCGACACCGACCGCTACCTGTCCACGACCTCGCTGGCGCAGCTCGAGAACAAGCTCACCCCGCACGGCTTCTTCCGCGTGCACCGTGGTTACATCGTCAACCTCGAGTACGTCGAGGACGTCGAGGTCGTCTCCAGCGGCATCCTCCAGCTGGGCATCAACGGCATCGAGGGCAAGAAGATCTCGGTCTCGCGCCGTCGCGTCGTCCAGCTCAAGAGGGCGCTTGGTCTGTAGCATGTCCCTCGAGAACCTCATGCCCCCCATGCCCGCGCCCGTCCCGACCGCGGCGTGCGACATGGTCGTTGGCGTCGTGAGCGACACCCACGGCTACCTGGACCCATCGCTGATCGACGCGCTCGACGGCGTCGACGCCATCGTGCATGCGGGCGACATCTGCTCGCGTTCGGACTACGAGCGGCTGTGCCGCATCGCCCCCATGCGCGCGTGCCTGGGCAACAACGACTACAGCTACGCCTACGGGCCGGAGGTCCCGCAGCTCAACCACTTTAGGATGGCCGGCCTGCAGTGGCAGGTCTGCCACTATCGCGAGCGCCTCGAGCCGCGTGCGGCCGACGTGGCTATCTGCGGCCACACGCACCGCCCCTTCGCGGAGACGGCCCCGTCGGGATGCCTGGTCATGAACCCGGGAAGCCCCACGTTCCCGCGCACGACGCTTGGCCCTACCTGCGGCAGGATCACCATTGTCGGCGGCGTGGTGCAGTCGGCAGAGATAATCCAGCTGGAGCCCGACGGCATCTAGCGCGCGGGCCGGCCGCCCCGCATACCTGGCAGCACATTCGCGCCAAAAGCAGTGCGCCCGACGGACCGTCCGGTTCCGTCGGGCGCACCTTGTCTGTCAGGGGCTGTTAGACGAACCTGTCGAGCTCGTGGCGAAGCTCGGCGGCGGGCATGTTGCCCACCATCGTGTGGACGGCCTTGCCGCCCACGAACACGATCAGCGTGGGAATCGAGACGATGCCGAACCTGGTGGCGAGCTCGGGTTCCTCGTCGACGTTGCACTTGAGGACCGTGAGGCGGCCGTCGAGCTCGTCGGCGACCTTCTCGACAGTGGGGCCAAGGGCCCTGCACGGGCCACACCAGCTGGCCCAGAAGTCCACGAGGACGGGCGTGGTAGCGCTCGTGACCTCGCTGTCGAAGCCTGTCGTGGTCACCTTGCGAGAGGGCATCTTCTTCCTCCTGATCGTCCCGGGCACCGTGCCCGCGTCTCGTTTTCCTGCGACGGTTATACCCACCGGCGCGGCCCTTGTGTCGCGGCGGTACAATCACGCCTACGTATGTGACGGACGCGCACGGCGACGGGAGGGACGCATGGGCATTGCCGAGGACGAGCGCGAGGCCTACGTGGCCAAGGCCACGGCCGAGCTGGGGTCGCTGGCGGGCCGCGGCGTGCGCATGGCGGGCAACGCCTTCTCGCACGTCGCCTTTGCCAAGGGCCAACTTACCGAGAAGGACCTCGGTTCGCTTCTATCCGGTAACGACGGGCAGGCCCTGCGCAAGTCGCTGCAGGCCCTGGGCTACGCTCCCGAGGATTGGGTCGCGTTTGCCGCCGTCGCGTCGGACGGGTCGGCCCTGGACGCGGCAACCCTGCGCGAGACCGTCTGCGCGCTGGACCCCGACACGCTCGTTGCCTGCGACGAGGCCGCTGCCGACGCGTTGCGCGAGGCCTATGCCGAGGAGCTCGCCGCGCTTCCCGAGTTCGAGGACGCGATGCTCACGGCGGGCCGTGTGGTCCAGGTGCTGGGCATGCGCGTGCTCAACCTGGGCGGCTTCGAGGAGGCGCTCTCCAGCCCCGAACGAAAGCAGCTCATGTGGGCCAGGCTCAAGCAGATCGCGCCCCTGGGCGAACCCTGTTAGGAGGAACCATGAGAATCGCCGACATCCTCGAGAGGAAGCAGACCTTCTCGTTCGAGATCTTCCCGCCCAAGGGCGAGATGAGCCAGCAGGCCGCCGCCGGCATCGCCGACGAGCTTGCCGCCTGCGGCCCCGACTACATCTCGGTGACCTTCTCGGCCGGCGGCACCGGCAACTCCGCCAACACCGTCGCCATCGCCGACCGCATCCAGCGCGACCATCCCGACGTGGCGTCGCTCGCGCACCTCACGTGCATGGGCGCCACGCGCGAGACGGTCGACGGCTATGTAGCCGAGCTCAAGGCCGCCGGCGTCGACAACGTCCTGGCATTGCGCGGTGACCGTGTGGCCGGCCGCGAGCCCATCGACTTCACCTACGCGAGCGACCTCATCTCCCACCTCAAGGGGTCGGGGCTGTGCATCGGCGCCGCGTGCTATCCCGAGGGCCACGTCGAGTGCCCCGACTTCGCCAAGTCGATCGAGCACCTCAAGGCCAAGCAGGACGCCGGCGTCGACTTCCTGGTCACGCAGCTGTTCTTCGACAACGAGCTGTTCTACCGCTTCCGCGAGGCGCTTGACCGCGCCCGCATCAAGGTTCCCGTGGTCGTCGGCATCATGCCGTTCACGAGCGAGAGCCAGGTCAAGCGCATGGCCTTCACCTGCGGTGCCACCATCCCGTCCAAGCTGATCAAGCGCATCGTTGCGGCCGGGGGCGACGAGGACGCCGTGCGTGCCGCCGGCGTCGAGTATGCCTGCGAGCAGCTCGTCGACCTCTCCAGGAATGGCGTCGACGGCCTGCACGTCTACACGATGAACCGCCCCGAGATCGGCCGTGCCACCCGCGACGCCCTGGCCGCCGCGGGCTACCTGGGTTAGGACGCGGCCCTTGGCGTCGGGTTTGGTCATAGCGCGCGAGGACTACGCGATCGGCTCGGTCGACCGCGGGGAGGTCCTGCGCTACCTGGGCTACCGCGGCCAGTCCGTCTCGCCAGAACTGGACGAGCGGCTCGACGCGCTCATCGCCCGCGCGATCGAGGTCGCGAGTCCGAGGGGCGCCCTGCGCAGCTTCCGTGTCGCGGGCCGTACGGACGACGAGGTCACGCTCGCCGGCACCACGCTCACGCTTCGCGGCCGCGACATCGCGGGCCACCTGGCCGACGCCGTCGAGGTCGTCGTCTTTGCGGTGACGCTGGGACTGGGCACCGACCGTGAGCTCAGGCTCCTGTCGGCGACCGACTCGCTCGCGCAGGTGGTCGTGGACTCGGCGTCGTCCACCCTCGTGGAGCGCGCCGCCGACGCCGCCAACGCGCGGGCCGTGGCCTACGCGGCCTCGCTCGGCATGCACGCGAGCTGGCGATTCAGCCCCGGCTACGGCGACATGCCGCTCGACTCGCAGCCCGACTTCCTGGCCGCGACCGACGCTACGCGCCGCCTGGGCATCACCCTGACCGACTCCAACCTCATGATTCCAACCAAGAGCGTCACGGCCGTCGTGGGCATCCACCCCACGCCGCAGCCCGACTCGCAAGGCTCTTGCCCCATCTGCACGTTCCGCGAGTTCTGCTCGCTCAGGAAGTCCGGGAGGACCTGCCATGGCTAACGCCGCCAGCTCCGTCACCATCCATGCGCCCGAGGGCCATCTCGCGCCCCGTGAGACTCGCGTCGCCGACGCGCGCCTCGCCCGCGTCCTGGCGGGGGATGACACCCTGATCTTCGACGGCGCCATGGGCACACAGCTCCAGGCCGCCGGCCTCGACGCCGGCGAGCTGCCCGAGCTCCTGTGCCTGTCCGACCCCGAGAAGATCACGGGCATCCACCGCGCCTACGTGGAGGCCGGCTCCGACGTGGTCACCACCAACACCTTCGGTGCCAACGCGCGCAAGCTCGGCGAGGCGGCCTCGGTCCGCGAGGTCTTCTCGGCAGCCGTGGCCTGCGCACGCGCGGCTAACCCCGGCTACGTCGCGGCCGACATCGGCCCCACCGGCGCGCTTCTGCGCCCCATGGGAACCCTGTCGTTCGACGAGGCCTACGACCTGTTTGCCGAGCAGGCCATCGCCGCGACCGAGGCAGGCGCCGACCTCTTCATCGTCGAGACCATGGCCGACCTGCTGGAGGCCAAGGCCGCCGTGCTGGCCTGCCGCGAGAACTCCGACCTGCCCGTCTTCTGCACGATGACCTTCGGCGAGGACGGGCGCACGTTTCTGGGCACCACCCCCGAGGTGGCCGCGGTCACGCTGTCAGCCCTGGGCGCCGACGTCATCGGCATCAACTGCTCCCTGGGCCCGGCCGACGTCGCGCCGCTGGTCATGCGCATGATGCCGTGGTCGCGCCGCCCGATCATGGTGCAGGCCAACGCGGGCCTGCCCTCGGTCGTCGACGGCGTCACCACGTACTCGGTGGGGGTGGACGAGTACTGCGAGGCCCTCGAGGCGCTCGTCCGCGCGGGCGTCACCGTCCTGGGCGGCTGCTGCGGCACCACGCCCGACTTCATTCGTGGCGAGAAGGACCTGCTGGCCCGCGTGCCCGTCGGCCGCACCGAGCGTCGCGACGACCTGTGCGTGACCTCGGCCCAGCGGCTCTTCTCGCTAAGGGCGGGGCATGTGGGCGTCATCGGCGAGCGCATCAACCCCACCGGCAAGAAGCGCCTGAAGGAGGCGCTGCGCACCGGCGACCTCGACTACGTCATGGGCGAGGCCGTGGCGCAGGCCAAGGCAGGCGCCGAGGTGCTCGACGTCAACGCCGGCCTGCCCGAGATCGACGAGCCTGCCACCATCGTCCGCCTGGTCGAGGAGCTCCAGGGCGTGACCACCCTGCCGCTGCAGATCGACTCGGCCGACCCCGTGGCCATCGAGGCGGCCGTGCGCGTCTACCCCGGCAAGCCGATCATCAACTCGACCAACGGCAAGCGCGAGGTGCTCGACGCGGTGCTTCCCATCGCGAGCCACTACGGCTGCGCGATCGTGGGCCTGGCGCTCGACGAGGACGGCATCCCCGAGACGGGCGCCGGCAGGCTCGAGGTGGCCAGGCGCATCGTGGCCGCAACCGACGAGGCGGGCATCCCCAGGCAAGACGTCCTGATCGACTGCCTGACCATGGCGGTCTCGACCAACCAGATGGCCGGCCGCGCGATCCTGGACGCCATCCGCCTGGTCAAGGCCGAGCTCCCCGGCGTCCGCTGCGTGCTGGGCGTCTCCAACATCAGCTTCGGCCTGCCGTTCCGCCCGCTGCTCAACGCGACGTTCCTCACGGCCGCCTTCGAGGCCGGCCTGGACCTCGCCATCATGAACCCGCTTTCGCGCCGCTTCATGGACGCGGTCGCCGCATGGCGCGTCCTCAACGGCCAGGACGTCAACGCCGTTGCCTACATCAACGAGAACGCCGGCCGCACCGACGCCAAGCCCGGCGTCGCCACGGGCAGTGCCCCCACTGCCGAGAAGGACGGCGCGGCAGCCGACGCGGCCACGCCCGAGCAGCGCATCCGGGGCTTCGTGCTCGAGGGTCGCGGCGAGCCGTGCGCGGCCGAGGTCCGATCGATTCTGGAGGCGGGCGGCGACCCGATCGAGCTGATCGACGCCGTCTTGATCCCGGCGCTCGACGAGGTTGGCATGCGCTTCGAGAGGGGCACGTTCTTCCTGCCCCAGCTCATGGCGTCTGCCGAGGCCGCCAAGGCCGGCTTCGAGGTCATCCGCGCGTCCGCGCCCGCAGGCGACGTTCCCCAGAAGGGCGAGGTCGCCATCTGCACCGTCAAGGGCGACATCCACGACATCGGCAAGAACATCGTCAAGATGCTGCTGGAGAACTATGGCTTTCGCATCTACGACCTGGGCCGCGACGTCGAGCCGCAGGACTTCGTCGACTGCGTCGTGGAGCACCACATCCGCCTGGCGGGGCTCTCGGCCCTCATGACCACGACGGTTCCCGCCATGGCCGCGACCATCGAGCTTCTGCGCGAGCAGGCCCCCTGGTGCAAGGTCGTCGTGGGCGGCGCCGTGCTCAACCCCGAGTACGCGCAGATGGTCGGCGCCGACTTCTACGCCAAGGACGCCTCCGAGACGGCGCGCATCGCCGAGGAGGTCCTGGGCTCGTAGTCCTTCTCGGCAGGCCGCCCGTCGAGGGGGCGGACCTATAATCGAGTGTGGGAGGGGCCGCCACCTGGCGGCCATAGGAGTGAAGGAGTAACAATGTCCAACATCATCGCGCCCGTCGACGCGACCCAGACCCCCGAGTGGAAGGCCCTGGCCGACCACGCGGGGCAGCTCAAGGCGGGCTTCACCCTCAAGCAGGCGTTTGCCGACGACCCCGAGCGCGTGGGCAAGCTGTCCTTTGACATGGACGACCTGCACTTTGACCTGTCGAAGAACCTCGTCGACGGCAAGACCCTCGGCCTTCTGTGCGACCTGGCCCGCGCCTGCGGCCTCGAGCAGCGCCGCGACGCGATGTTTGCCGGCGAGCACATCAACACCACCGAGGACCGTGCCGTCCTGCACACCGCGCTGCGCCGTCCCGCCTCCGACGCCGGCAAGCTGATCGTCGACGGCCAGGACTGCGTCGCCGACGTGCACGAGGTCCTCGACCGCATGTACGCCTTCGCCGAGCGCGTCCGCTCCGGCGAGTGGAAGGGCGTCACCGGCAAGCGCATCGAGCACCTGGTCTCCATCGGCATCGGTGGCTCCGACCTCGGCCCGGTCATGGTCTACGAGGCCCTCAGGCCCATGGCCGACGCCGGCATCGACTGCCGCTACATCTCCAACATCGACCCCAACGACGCTGCCGAGAAGCTCCGTGGGCTCGACCCCGAGACCACGCTGTGCATCGTCGTCTCGAAGACGTTCACCACCCTGGAGACGCTGACCAACGCCCGCGAGGTCAAGACTTGGCTGCTCGACACCCTCAGGGCCCAGGGCGCCATCGACGGCTCCGAGGCCGGCGACGCCGACGCCATCCGCAAGCACTTCGTCGCCGTCTCGACCAACCTCGAGCTTGTCGAGAAGTTCGGCATCGACCCCGAGAACGCGTTCGGCTTCTGGAGCTGGGTCGGCGGCCGCTACTCGGTCGACTCCGCCGTCGGCCTGTCGCTCATCGTGGTCTTCGGCCCCGAGCGCTTCCGGCAGTTCCTCGAGGGCTTCCATGACCTGGACGCCTACTTCCAGAACACCCCGCTCGAGGACAACGTCGTCGCCCTCATGGGTCTTCTCAACGTCTGGTACGTCAACTTCTATGGCCTGGGCAGCCACGCCGTGCTCCCGTACAACCAGTACCTGCACCGCTTCCCGGCATACCTGCAGCAGCTGACCATGGAGTCCAACGGCAAGTCCACCCGCTGGGACGGCACACCCGTCACCTGCGGCACCGGCGAGGTCTTCTGGGGCGAGCCGGGCACCAACGGCCAGCACGCCTTCTACCAGCTGATCCACCAGGGCA
>CAKVON010000015.1 GCA_934792625.1 uncultured Atopobiaceae bacterium | reverse complement strand
CCCGCGCCATCCCGGCCGACTTCATCGCCTTCGTCAACACGCCCAACCCCGTGCGCGACGGCGACCAGGACGTCCACGAGCTGTTCCTGGGCAACTTCCTGGCCCAGACCAAGGCCCTGGCCTTTGGCAAGACTGCCGACGAGGTCCGCGCCGAGGGCACGGCCGAGTGGATGGTTCCCGCGCGCGTCTTCGAGGGCAACCGCCCGACCACTTCGATCTTCGGCGACGAGCTGACCCCGCACGCGCTCGGCGAGCTCATCGCCCTGTATGAGCACATCACCTTCGTCGAGGGAACCATCTGGGGCATCGACTCCTACGACCAGTGGGGCGTCGAGCTCGGCAAGCAGCTCGCCAAGCAGATCACGCCCGCGTTCCACGACGACGAGGCGCTTGCCCAGCAGGACGCCAGCACCCAGGCGCTCATCGAGTACTACCGCGCGCACCGCAAGTAAATAGTGCTTCTCGTCCCACCCAAGGCCCCCGAGATCTCTCGGGGGCCTTTTGCTACCCATGCATGCAAGATGCTGCAATTTGCATATATCGAGAAGTGCGCCGTGGCTTCCATAAGGGGCATTCATGCGTGCCATGAGGCTTCTGCATAGATGCCAACTAGTCATTGGTATCTAACAAAAACGCATGTTTTCCTGCAAAAAGCCGCTCGCAAGAAAAATTGCGGTTAGGCTTCATTTTGCTCCCTGTTGCAGCTACCATCTATGAGCCTGATAGCAAGCTTAGATGAATATAGTTCATCTAAGCGAATAAGTGGTTTGTTGTATCCATATAGATGGATTGACGGTACATGCCAGATAGCAATTTCAGGCCACTTGCGTATGACGTGCACCGCCAGCCCACCGACAAGGGAGGAAAGCCCCATGAAGAGGAGCAGCCTGCTCAAGGCCATGACTGCGGCCCTCACCGCGGCGGTCGTGTTCACGTCCGCCCCGGCAGCCGCCATCGCCGAGTGCACCCAGTTCTGGATTCCGGCGCAGTACACCGCCAACGGAAGCCGCTACGTCGCCCGTGACGAGGACGGTGCCTACCGTAACTTCAAGACCTACGGCATCGAGCCCAGCATGGACAACGTCGAGTACTACTCGCACGAGACCAACTTCACCTGGACCTCGGACAAGACCTCGTACCGTTACTCCTTCGTCCGCGACCCCAAGGACCAGTGGGATGACGGCCCCAACGCCTACTCCGCCGCCGGCATCAACGAGAAGGGCGTCTCCTGCTCGGCCACGCTGAGCACCGACTACAACGATGCCGCCAAGGCCGCCGACCCGCTGAACGGTGAGTCCGGCATCGGCGAGTACAACTACGCCAGCATCGTTCTCGGCGAGTCCGCCACCGCTCGCGAGGGCGTCGAGCTCATCGGCAAGCTCGTCGAGACCTACGGCGCCTGCAGCTGTGACCAGCTGACCATCTCCGATCCCAACGAGTCCTGGGTCCTGATGGTCCTGTCCGGCCACCAGTGGGCCGCCGTCAAGCTCCCCGCTGACAAGGCCTCCGTCAACCCCAACATGTCCAACCTGCGCTTCGCCGCCGACCTGGACAACCCCGAGGTCTGCCTGCACTCCGCCACCGTCATCTCCATGCCGCAGGAGAAGGGCTTCCTCAAGACGTTTGAGGACGGCACCCCCGATCTCGCCGGCACCTACGGCAAGGCCGACGACAAGCAGGGCACCGGCCAGAACACCCGTCTGGCCCAGGGCCGCGAGTACTTCGGCACCCCGCTTCAGGAGGGCACCTACGAGATGGTCGAGCGCGGCGTCTCCAAGATCGACACGCCCCAGCTCTTCTTCACCCCTGGTAAGACGAACCTGAGCACCTATGACGTCATCCGCGCCCTGGCCACCCGCGGCGAGGGCAGCAAGTTCGACGCCAACGTCAACCCGTACTACGCCATCGGCACCAACTGGCAGATGGAGGGCCACGTCTTCGAGATTCGCCCGAACCTGCCCGCCGACGTTGCCACCATCCAGTGGCTCGCCCTCTCGCGCACCGAGTTCTCCGTCTCGATGCCCCTGTACAGCGCCCTGATCACCGAGCCCAGCGAGCACTTCGGTGACGTCAACCAGGACAGCGCCCACGGTGGCGACGACATCTATGGCGAGGACTCCGTCGAGGCCGCCATGGCGCCCGAGCCCGAGGGCATGATCGACTACGTCATCATGGACATCGGCACCCTGTGCACCGCCAACCGCTCGACCTGCGCTGACGGCGTGCGCTCCTACTTCGAGGCTCTCCAGAAGCAGATCATCGAGCAGAACGCCGACGTCGACGCCGCCATCATCGCCGCCTCCGGCGACGAGCGCACCGAGCTCGCTAACAAGGCTGGCAAGGTCATCGTTGAGCAGGTCTACCAGAAGGCCAAGCCCGTCCTCGACGAGCTGCGCGCCTACCTCAAGGCCGGCGACTTCGACGAGCCCTTCGTCCCGAGCGACTTCGACGCCGAGTCCGGCACCGTGAGGACCCCGATCACCTACGCCTTCGAGGTCGTCCCGGCCCCCGAGCCCAAGCCGGAGCCCAAGCCCGAGCCGAAGCCCGAGACCAAGCCCGCCGCCACCACCCCGGCCGCCAAGCCCTCCGCCAACGGCACCGTCAGCGCCGGCTCCACCCCGAAGACCGGTGACGCGACCGACTTCACCATGGTCGCCTCCGTCGCTGGCATCGGCGTCGTGATCGCCGGCGCCGCCTACGCGATGAAGCGCCGCAACAACTAGTTGCTAGCCGCGAGTTCTTCTCGCCAGTGACGAGGACCCCCGAGAGACTCTCGGGGGTCCTTATATATCTGTATATCGATGCGTGACAAATACGAGAATATTAATTGTTAACAATTGGAAACCATGTTTGGCTGAAAAATCAACCTGGCTGGATGAGGGGCGAGACATGGCTTGGCTAACGGTCAAAAAGATGACAAATGTCCAGTTATGCGGGCAAAATACCGTTTGTAGAGTGAGCAAGTTAATGACTTTCGCTGAAATGATGCTGTGTATAGAATTGGTCAGCCTGAATATGGGCTGAGAGGGCTGGGCTGCCGTCTTAGTTCATAAAACGCCAAGTCTATCCAAGAGGCTGAATTGATGGCACATGTGTGGAAGTGATTTCAGGCCACTTTCGCGTCGCAAACCAGCAATTCGCCGATAAGGGAGGAAAGCCCATGAAGAGGAGCAGCCTGCTCAAGGCAATGACTGCGGCCCTGACCGCGGCGGTCGTGTTCACGTCCGTACCGGCTGCCGCGCTCGCCGAGTGCACGCAGTTCTGGGTGCCGTCCATGTACACCGAGAACGGCAGCAACTACATCGGTCGTGACGAGGACTACAGCTATCGCTACTTCAAGCGCTACGGCATCGAGCCGAGCATGAAGAACGTCACGTACTTCTCTGACGAGACCAACTTCACCTGGACCTCGGACAAGACCTCGTACCGCTACTCCTACGTCCGTGACGCCGCCGACCAGTGGGACGACAACACCAACGCCTACTCCTCCGCCGGCATCAACGAGAAGGGCGTCTCCTGCTCCGCCACGCTGAGCACGAGCTACGGCCCCGAGGCCAAGGCCGCCGACCCACTGAATGGTGAGTCTGGCATCGGCGAGTACAGCTACGCCAGCATCATCCTCGGCGAGTCCGCCACCGCCCGCGAGGGCGTCGAGCTCGTCGGTAGGCTCGTCGAGCAGTACGGTGCCTGCAGCTGCGACCAGATTGCCATCTCGGACAACACCGAGAGCTGGATCGTGACGGTCCTGTCCGGCCACCAGTGGATCGCCATCAAGCTCCCCGGCGACAAGGCCTCCGTCAACCCGAACCTGTCCAACCTGCGCTTCTCCGCCGACCTGGACAACCCCGAGGTCTGCCTGCACTCCGACACCGTCGTCTCCATGCCGCAGGAGAAGGGCTTCCTGAAGACTTTCGCCGACGGCACTCCCGACATCATCGGCACCTACGGCAAGGCCGACGACGCTCAGTCCGCTAGCAGCCTCACCCGTCTGGCTCAGGGCCGCGAGTACTTCGGCGCCCCGCTCGAGGAGGGCACCTACACCTTCGACGCCAGCGCCGGCGGCGTGACCAAGATCGACACGCCCACCCTGTTCTTCACCCCGGGCAAGTCGAACATGAGCACCTTCGAGATCCTCCGTGCGCTGGGCACCCGCGGCGAGGGCACCAAGTTCGACGCCAACGCCTATGGCTTCTACGCCATCGGTAACAACCGTCAGCCCGAGGGCCACATGTTCGAGATTCGCCCGAACATGCCCGCCGACGTCGCCACCATCCAGTGGCAGTCGCTGTCCCGCAGCGAGTTCTCCGTCGCGATCCCGCTGTACAGCGCCCTGATCACCGAGCCCAGCGAGTACTTCCTCACCGAGGAGACCACCAGCGACCACTGTGGCAGCAACAAGGCCTTCAAGGACCCGGTCACCGGTCCCGAGAAGGAGATCGAGCAGGCCATGCAGGAGGAGCCCGCCAACTCCATCGACTTTGTCATGATGGACATCAACTCCCTCTGCTACAACAACCGCTCCACCTGCGCCGAGGGCATGCGCGCCTACCTCGACGCCCTGCAGAACGAGCTGATCGAGCAGAACAAGGACGTTGACGCCGCCATCATCGCCGCCTCCGGCGACGCCCGCAGCGAGCTGGCCACCAAGGCCGGCAAGGTCGCCACCGAGCAGACCTACAAGAAGTGCAAGGCCGCCCTCGACGAGCTGCGCGCCTACCTCAGGGCCGGCGACTTCGACGAGCCGTTCGTCCCGAGCGACTACGACGCCGAGGCCCGTGGCCTGAAGCAGTCCATCACCTACGCCTCCGAGGTCGTCCCGGCCCCCGAGCCCAAGCCGGAGCCCAAGCCCGAGCCGAAGCCCGAGACCAAGCCCGCCGCCACCACCCCGGCCGCCAAGCCCTCCGCCAACGGCACCGTCAACGGCGGCTCCACCCCGAAGACCGGTGACGCGACCGACTTCGCCATGGTCGCCTCCGTCGCTGGCATCGGCGTCGTGATCGCTGGCGCCGCCTACGCGATGAAGCGCCGCAACAACTAGTCGCCAGTTGTAACGCGCGAGTTCTTCTCGCCAGTGTCAGGGACCCCCGAGAGACTCTCTCGGGGGTCCTTTCCTTTACGGCCGATTTCCGACTCGTTTGTGCCGCGACGTGGCGTGAAGGGCCGTTTACGTGCTAAAACGTATCTGAAAGAGAAGAACCGCGGGGCCTGTCGCTCGGGCGCCGCCGTATGGATTGGGACTTTCATGGCCGAGGGGATGGACCCGCGCCGCAGGGCGGGAAGGAGCCACGACGAGATTCGCACGTCCCCGTTCGGGCAGCGACCGCAGCGCGGCCCCCAGCCGCACCGTCGCGTCGACTCGGGCCCCGCGCCGCGCAGGGCATCGCGTCCCCGCCCGCAGCAGCGTCCAGCCTGCAGGTCCACTTCGCCCGCGGCGAGCCATCCTGGCAGAGACAGGGCCGCGACCCGTCGGGTGACGCCCGACCGTGCGCCTGCGCCTGGCGGGCGCGGGGAGGTGCGCGCAAGGGGCGGCGTCGACCTCATGGCACTTCTCGGCCGTGTGCCGTGGGCGATCGTGATGGCTGCGGTCGTGGTGGTCGCGTTGGTGTTTGGGCTGGTCAGCTGCGTGCGCGGTTGTAGCGGCGGCTCGGGCGAGAAGCCCGCGGCGTCTGCGGCGACGCGCTCGGCCACGACCCGCGCCGCGACCGACCAGGACTTTACCCTGGTGGACGAGGGCCGCACGACCAAGACCGGCGACGGCAAGGTGGCCTTCTGTGCCGTGGGCGACAACCTCATGAACTCGAACCTGTTGGAGCTGTGCGATGGGTTTTCGGGCACGACGGGCGACAAACAGTACGACTTCAAGCCGCTGTACGCCAAGATCAAGCCGACCATCAAGAAGTACGACATCGCCTTCGTCAACCAGGAGACGGTGATGGGCGGAACCGACAACTTCGACTACTCGGGCTATCCCAGCTACAACACGCCCGACTCGATGGTCGATGCCCTGGAGGACACGGGCTTCCGCCTGGTGAACACCAACTCCAACCACACCTACGACATCTGGGTCGACGCGATCGAGCACCAACACGAGCTGTTTGCCAAACACCCCAAGTTGCTGACCGCAGGCAGCTATGCCTCCGAGCAGGACCGCCAGACGCCGCGCGTGATCGAGTGCAACGGCATCCGCATCGCCTTCCTGTCGTACGGCTACGGCCAGAACGGCTACGAGCAGTCCGACCTGCCCAACGACTACTATGCCGTCCCGTACACGAAGGACGGCATGAAGGCCGACGTCGAGCGCGCCAAGAAGGTATCGGATTTCGTCCTGGTGTACATGCACTGGGGGACCGAGTACTCCAACGATGTCGACGACACGCAGCGTGAGTTCGCGCAGTACGCCGCCGACCTGGGCGTGGGCATGGTCATCGGCAGCCACGTGCACGTGATTCAGCCCATGGAGTGGGTCACCCGCGCCGAGGGAAGCTCCGAGCTTGCCGGCTCCGACGGGCCGAATGCGGGCAAGATGCTCGTGGCCTATGGTCTGGGCGACTTCGTCAGCGGCTACCACAACTATCCCGACACCATCATGAGCGGCATGCTCAGTTGCACGCTCAAGCGCGAGAGCTCGGGCAAGAAGTCGACCGTCGCCGTCAAGGACGTGACCTGGCACCCGCTGATCGAGCACTGGGCCGATGGCAAGGACGTCGTGATGCCGTACAAGGACTACACCAAGGACCTTGCCGAGAAGAACGAACTTCTCGCCACACTCGACGACCCGTATGGTTGGATTTCGCAAAAGACGAGGCAGGTCATCGGCGACGACTTCAAAATCGACATGTAGGGGGTGCCCGAAGCCTCGTGGCCTTTTCATGTTGGGGCGCACGTCGGTGCCGCGTGACGGTCACGCTCGCGACGGCGAGACCTATACTCAGACCCGTTGAGTGTGTTGGGCGGGTTCGGGCGACGTCATGTTCCGAATCTGGTCAGGGCCGGGAGGCAGCAGCCATAAGGGGCCTCTGACGGGCGCCCGTTCCCGCCGAGCACACTCTTGCGCCCCGCCCGACGACGAAGCCGTGGTGGGGCGTTTTGGTATCGAGGCATGTCCCGACATCGCCTTGCCGCCCCCAACGAAAGGCACCCATGGGCTTCATCAACTTCATCGCCAACCTGTTGCACGACCCCCGCACCGCCATTGCGGGCTGGATTGCCGCCGGCCCCCTTATGGCGTACGGCTGCGTCTTCCTGATCATCTTCATCGAGACGGGCGTCGTGTTCTTCCCGTTTTTGCCGGGCGACTCGCTGCTGTTCGCGTCGGGCTTCTTTGCCCACAACGGTGGGTTCAACATCGTGGCACTTCTCGCCATCGCATGGGCGGCCGCCATCCTGGGCGACCAGTGCAACTTCATGATCGGCCACTTCTTCGGCAAGAAGATCATCGCCTCGGGCAAGGTCAAGGCCATGACCCCGGAGCGCCTGGAGAAGTCGGAGGCGTTTCTGGACAAGTGGGGTCACCTGGCCATCTTCCTGGGTCGCTTCTTCCCGTTCATCCGCACGTTCGTGCCCTTTATCGCGGGCATGGGCGGCATGCATTGGCGCAACTTCGTGGTCTTCAACGTCCTGGGCGGCGTCGCCTGGTCGACGGTGTTCACGCTGCTGGGCTACTTCTTTGGCGGCATCCCCTTCGTCCAGGAGCACTTCGAGCTGTTGATCATCGGTATCGTCGGCGTGAGCGTCATTCCGACGGTCGTGGGCCTGGTCAAGGCCAAGCTCGGCAAGTAGCGAGGGGCCGACGCCGCCGCGCCTACCGCTCACGCGCAAGTATCGCCATCCGCGCCACGGGCAATGCCGTCCGTGGCGCGATGTGTGTCACGGCATCGCGTCGCCGAGTAGCATCGCAAGTGAGCACGCGTCGCCCCATGCGACGCGTGCGCAACGGATTTGCCGGTCCCCCGAGCCGCAGGCGGGGCGACTGGCCATACCTCGGGGCGTCTGCGCGCGGCCGTATGGCCCGCAGGCGCCCCGTCGTCGTCTTCGGGGCGCCTGGGCGTCGCGCCGGGGGGCGTGGTCTTGTGGTGAGGGGCGCGTGCCCCGCCGGCACTTCTCGGCAGGGGGCGAAAATGCGCGGCTAGAGGGTCTCCAGGGTGCCCAGCAGGGCCTTGTGGTCGCTGCCGCGGACGCCGACGGTCTGCAGGTCGCTGACGACGATCCCGGAGTCCCTCGAGTAGACGATATGGTCGATCTCGATGAGGGAGGGGACCCAGCCGCCCGAGGGGTAGGTCATGTGCGGGCCCTGGCCCGACGACTCGCCCGCGTCGCAGAACGAGGTGCCCAAAAGGTCGCGGAAGCGCGCGTGGTCCCAGGTGGAGTTGAAGTCGCCCATGATCAGGTAGGCGTGGTCGTACTCCTTGAGGGACTGGATGGTGGACAGGCCCTCGTCCCACAGGTCCTGCGCGCCGCGGACGGGCGAGTTGGGGTGCACGGTAACGACGCGCACGGTGCGTGAGCCAACGGTGATGTTTGCCGCCGGCATCGAGCTGGTCTTGATGGGAAGCAGGTTCTCCGAGACCGAGTCCATGGGGGCCATGGTCCAGATGCCGTTGCGGCCGCCGTTGCTGATGTAGGTCGCACCCTCCGACACCACGTGATGGGGGAACAGGTCGTCGATGCCGGCACGCTCGAGGTCCTCGAGCATGTTGGGTGGCAGCTCCTGCAGGCACAGCACCTCGACGTGCTGCTCGCGGCAGATGCGGACGATGTCGACGGCGGAGGCCTCGCCGTGCGCGGTGTTGAGCGTCATGACGCGTGCGAAGCGGTCGGACGTGTCCGCCTTGGTCTGGACTGCCACGCGTGCTGCGTCGGAGACCTTGGCGTCGCCCACGACGTAGCCCGAGTGCCAGACGCCGATGACCGCCAGCACGACGGCGCAGGCCACTGCCAGCACGCGGCGGCGCCACAGGACGGCAAGCACCATGCAGAGAAGTACGGGCGGGACGGCCAGCGGCACGAACGAGACGAGCTCCGGCACCATGTTGCCCGCGGACATGTGCGAGGGCAGGCAGCGGATCGCCATCAGGGCGACCACGGTCAGGACCACCAGCCACAGCAGCGCCGACAGACAGCCATGCCTGGCAGGCCTGCGCGTGCGGGTGCCGCGGGGAGGTCGGGGGCCGCGGCCGTCGCCGGCGTCCTCGTAGGGTTGCGAGTAGGCGTTGGGGGCGGGAGCATACCGCCGCGCCGCGACGGCGGCGTGCGGGGCGGTGTCGTCCGGGCTCGGGGCCGCGACGCGCGGGGCGTCGCCTGCGACGGCACCCCGACCCATGGGCGGCCGCGCCGTGGCACGGGGGCGTGCCGCGGCGGCAGGCGTGCGACGCATGGTGGTCGCGCCCGGGTCGTCGGGTTGTGGGAAGGGCTCGTGCCGCATTCGGGCTCCCATAGAATGTCCGCAGGTCGTACGATTGGGTCGCGCGCGGGCGCGGACCTTGGCCCACAATCGTAGGCCCGTGCGCGCGGGCCGCCCGTGGCGCGGGTCCCATGCCACGAAAAGCCCGTAGCTCGAGGGAGGCTCACGTGCAACGCATTCTGGTAACCGGCGGCTGCGGCTTCATCGGCAGCAACTTCGTCCGCATGGTCGTGCGCGACCACCCGGGTGTGCGCGTGACCGTGCTCGACAAGCTGACCTACGCGGCCAACCCCGAAAGCATCGCCGACCTGCCGCGCGACAGGGTCCGCCTGGTGGTGGGGGACATCTGCGACGCGGCACTCCTTGGCAGGCTGGTCCCGGGGCACGACGCCGTCGTCAACTTTGCCGCGGAGACCCACAACGACAACTCGGTCGCCGACCCCGAGCCCTTCGTGCGCACCAATGTCGAGGGGACCATGCGCCTTCTGGAGGCCGCGCGCGCGACCGGCGTGCGACTGCACCAGGTGAGCACCGACGAGGTCTTCGGCGACTTGTCCCTTGGCGGCTCCGAGCGCTTTACCGAGGACTCGCCGTTTGACCCCAACAGTCCCTACAGCTCGAGCAAGGCGGCCTCCGACCTGCTGGTTCGCGCGTGGGTGCGCACCTACGGGGTCCGCGCGACGATCTCGAACTGCTCCAACAACTATGGTCCGTACCAACATGCCGAGAAGTTCGTGCCGCGCCAGGCCATCAGGTTGATGCGCGGCGAGCCCGCCTGCCTGTATGGCGACGGCCTCAACGTGCGCGACTGGATCCACGTGGAGGACCACTGCCGTGCCGTGTGGGACATCCTCGAGCGGGGTGAGGTCGGGCGGATCTACCTGGTGGGCGCCGACTGCGAGCGCTCCAACCGCGAGGTTCTGGCGGCGATTATGCGCGCGACGGGGCGCGCCGGCGCCGAGGTCCGCCACGTGGCCGACCGGCCGGCGCACGACCGCCGCCTGGCGATCGACTCGTCGAGGCTGCGGCGCGAGCTTGGCTGGCGCCCGCTGCACACCGACTTCGACGAGGGCCTCGCGCGGACGGTTGCCTGGTATGCGGCCCACGAGCCGTGGTGGCGCGACGCGCATGCCGCGGCCGAGGCCCGCTATGCCGAGCAGGGCCGCTAGCTCGCGGGCGCTGTGCGGGGCGTTGCCATGGACGGGGCCTGCGACCCGCTAGTTCTTCTCGGCAGGGGTGTCCCTGCGGTGTGCGGGCTCGTTGGGGGTGCGCTCGCCCACGATGTAGCGGGGGCGGTGCTTGGACTCGAGGTAGATCTTGCCCACGTACTCGCCGATGACGCCCAGGCTCAGCAGCTGAACGCCGCCCATGAAGCAGATGATCGCGACGGTCGAGGTCCAGCCGGCGATGGCGTGCCCCTGGATGGCTGTGACCAGCGCCCACACCACGCCGACGAAGCCTACGAGCGAGACCACGACGCCCATGGCGGTGATCAGGCGGATCGGCTTGACCGAGAGGCTGGTGATGCCGTTGAGCGCCAGCGCGACCATCTTGGACAGCGGGTAGTGGCTGGTGCCGGCGACGCGACTGTGGCGCTCGTAGTGGACGATGCCCGACTTGTAGCCGACCAGCGGCACCATGCCGCGCAAGAACAGGTTGACCTCGCCGAACTGCGCCAGGCCGTCCAGCGCGCGACGGCTCATCAGGCGGTAGTCGGCGTGGTCGTAGACGCTCTCGACGCCCATGGCGCCCATCAGCCGGTAGAAGGCGCGGGCGCTGCCGCGCTTGAAGGCGCTGTCGGTGTCGCGGTTGGAGCGCACGCCGTAGACGACGTCGCAGCCCTCGCGGTACTTGATGACCATCTGGGCCATGGCGCCCGGGTCGTCCTGGCCGTCGGCGTCCATGCTCACGGTGACGTCGCAGCTCGTGCGGACCTCCATCAGCCCGCAGAGAAGCGCGTTTTGGTGGCCGCGGTTCCGCGAGAGGGCGATCCCGTGGAACATCGACGGGTCCTCGGCGGCCAGGTCGCAGATGATCTCCCAGGTGGCGTCGCGGCTGCCGTCATCGACGAAGGTGACGTGGCTCGCGGGGTCGACCATGCCGTCCTCGACCAGCGCGCGGACGTGGTCCGCGAAGACCGGGGCGGTCAGGGGGAGCACCGATGCCTCGTTGTAGCACGGGACAACGACGCACAGGACGGGCGCCTCTCTCATGCTTCGATCCCTTCTCGTTAGGTTCGTCGAACAAGAGTTTAGGGCACCCGGCGGTCCGGGGGCGTCTGTGGCCGCGGGTATACTTGAGGGTCCGGGGCGCGCCCACAAGGCTGCATCCCGGCGGAAACACACCCATGCCATGGCCAAGACGAAAGGCCCGCCCCATGGAATCGCTCTACACAAAGTACCGCCCGCAGACGTTTGCCGACGTCGTAGGCCAGAGGCACGTCATCTCCACCCTGGAGCGTGCCGTGACCGAGGGCAAGACCAGCCACGCGTACCTGTTCTGCGGCCCCCGCGGAACGGGAAAGACGACCATGGCCCGCATCCTGGCAAAGGCGCTTCTTTGCGAGAAGGGCCCCGGCCAGCTGCCCGACGGCACCTGCGAGGACTGCCGCCTGATCGCCGCCGGCGAGCACCCGGACGTCTACGAGCTGGACGCCGCCAGCCGCACGGGCGTCGACAGCGTCCGCGACGAGATCATCAACAACGTGAGCTACGCGCCGGTGCGCGGCAGGCGTAAGGTCTACATCATCGACGAGGTCCACATGCTCACCAAGCAGGCGTTCAACGCCCTGCTCAAGACGCTCGAGGAGCCCCCCGAGCACGTGGTCTTCATCATGTGCACCACCGACCCCCAGCAGATTCTGGCCACGGTGCTGTCGCGCGTGCAGCGCTTCGACTTCCACTCGATCTCCAACGACGACATCCGCGGCCGCCTGCGCCAGGTGTGCGAGGCGGAGGGCTTCTCCTACGACGACGAGGCCCTCGACATCGTGGTGCGCCACGCGCGCGGCGGCATGCGAGACGCGCTGTCCACCCTCGAGCAGCTGTCCGTCTTCGGCGACGGCTCCATCTCGACCGAGGTCGCGCGCGACATGCTGGGCTCGCTCTCGTCGGCGCAGCTCTCGCGCGTGTGCCAGGCGCTGGCGGGACGCGACGTGCCGACGCTCTTCTCGGTCGTGGGCGAGCTGGTGGACAGCGGTCGCGACCTGCTGCAGTTTACCCGCGAGCTGGCGACGCGCGTGCGCGACTGCTACGTGCTGAGCGTCTCCGGCGGCAATGCCGAGGTGCTGGGCCAGGCCGTGACAGGCGCGGACGAGATCCGCGCCGAGGCCGAGGCGTTTGGCTCCGCCGACCGCCTGGCTCGCGTGCTCGACGTGCTGGGCGAGGCGGGCAACCGCATGCGCACGGCCACCAACCAGCGTCTGGAGCTCGAGGTCGCCTTCACGAGGCTGGCCAGGCCCGAGTCCGATCTCACCCTCGAGGCGCTCGCCGACCGCCTGGCGATCCTGGAGGCCCGCGTGGCAGGCCTCGGCTCCGCCCCCGTGGCCGCCACGCCGACCCAGGCGCCCGCACCCGTCGCGGTACCTGTCGTGACGCCCGAACCGACGCCCGCGCCCGTGGTGGTGCCGCAGCCCGTTGCAGTCCCCGTGGCCCAGGCCGCCGCGCCCGTTGCCGAGGCGCGGCCCGCCCCCGCGCCGCAGGTGGCTTCCGCACCTGCGCCGGTGCCTGCCGAGAAGACCGCTGCGCCCGCTGCCCCCGCCGCGGCTCCCGCCGCGCAGGCCGCGCCGAAGCCCACCTCAGCTTCCGCGCAGGCTGCCGCCCCGGCCGCGACGCCTGCCGTCGCGCCCGCCGAGGTCAGCTCCCGCTGGGAGAGGGTCATCGACCTGCTCAAGCAGAAGACCTCGTCGCGCGCCGCGCTTGTCCTCAACACGAGGGCCGTCTCCGACACCGGCGACGTGCTCACCGTGAGCGTCCCCAACTCGTTCACCGTGAGGATGCTCGGCCGGGCCGACGTCCGCGAGGACATCACCAGGGCGGTGCTGTCGGTCTTCGGCCCGCGCGAGCTCTCCTTCGAGCTTGCCTGCTCGACGGCGGCCCGTGCGACGGCACCCGCCGCCGTGGCCAGGCCCGCCGCGGTGCCCCGCCCCGCCCCGCAGCCCGTTCCGACCGCTGCCCCCGTCGCGGCCCCGACACCGGCGCCTGCCGAGAAGCCCGCGGCTTCTGCCGCCCCTGCGGCGCAGGCCCCGCGTCCCGCGGCCCCCGCGCCGCAGGTGACACCCGTCATCCCCGACCCCGAGCCCCAGGCCGTGCCGGACGACTACGTCCCCTACGACGACGCGGACGTCATCCCCTTTGACGAGGATCCCGCGCTCGCGACCCCCGCTCCGCAGGCGCCGGCATCTCCGACGGCAACCTCGGCTCCCGCGTCCACGCCCCAGCCCGACCTGGCCCCCGCACCTGCCTCGCAGCCCTTCTCGGCAGCGCCCGCCACTGTCCCGGCGGCGGCCGTGCCCGAGCCGTCCGGCGACGCGGACGCCGGCGCGAGGTTCTTCTCGGCAGACGAGGCGTTGCCCGACGAGGTCCCCGCCGACCTCATGGACATGCTCGCCGAGGCGTTCCCCGGCGGACAGGCCCGCGTGAGCGTGCTTGCGGCACCCGACGCCGACTCCGGCGCCGACGAGGTGGCCGACGACGCCGATGCGGGGTACGATGACCAGGCCACAACGGGCGACGACGGCTTCGTCGCCGACCCGGAAGACGACGATTCGGAAGGCTGATGCACATGCCCCAGATGAACATGCAGCAGATGATGAAGCAGGCCCGCAAGATGCAGGAGCAGCTGGCCCAGACCCAGGAGAAGCTCGCCCAGACCGAGGTCAGCGCCTCCGCGGGCGGCGGCTCGGTCAAGGTCACCGCCACCGGCGACCTGCGCCTGACCTCCGTCACGATCTCGCCCGACGCCGTCGACCCCGACGACGTCGACATGCTCCAGGACATGGTCCTGGCGGCCGTCAACGAGGCGCTGGACTCCGCCCAGCAGCTGGCCTCCCAGCAGATGGGCGCCATCACCGGTGGCCTGAACATCCCCGGCCTGATGTAGGTCGCGCGGCCGCATGCAACCCACCAACAGCGACGGCCGAGCCCTACAGCGACTGTTGGACGAGCTGGGAAGGCTTCCCGGCATCGGCCCCAAGTCGGCGCAGCGCATCGCCTACCACATACTCGGGGCCGACGCCGAGGAGGCGCGGCGCCTGGCGCACGCCATCCTCGACGTGAAGGACCAGGTGCACTTCTGCCCCGTCTGCTTCAGCTACGCCACGCGCGAGCTGTGCGACGTGTGCGACGACCCCAGCCGCGACCGCTCGCGCATCTGCGTGGTCTCCGAGCCGCGCGACGTCTCGGCGATCGAGCGCACGGGCGCCTACCACGGCCTGTACCACGTGCTGGGCGGCGTAATCTCGCCGATGGACAAGATCGGCCCCGAGCAGCTGCACGTTCGTGAGCTGATCGGGCGCTTGGGCGACGGCGAGGTCTCCGAGGTGATCCTGGCAACCAACCCCGACGTCGAGGGCGAGACCACCGCCTCGTACCTCTCGCGCACGATCAAGCCCCTGGGCGTCGAGGTCTCGCGCCTCGCCAGCGGCCTGCCCGTCGGCGGCGACCTCGAGTACGCCGACGAGGTCACGCTCGGCCGCGCCATCGAGGCGCGCAGGCTCGTCTAGAGGCCTCCACACAACACGGGTACACTAACCCCAAACACCTGCGGAAGAGGGACGCACCGCCCCTCGACGGCCATGCTGCCGAGAAGGACGCGCCGCCCGCACATCCCGCCAAGACGAGAGGTATCTGACGCATGAAGCACATGAGCAGCGACGGGAAGAACCCTCGCGCCAACGCGCGTCCGGCGGCGCGGCCCACGCCGCGCCAGGCCCACGCCGCCCACCAGGGCTCGGCGCCCGTGGCCCCGCACGCCACCACCGGCGCCACCGCGCGCTACCGCATGGGCACGCCGGGTCAGCAGCCGTCGCACCGCCCGGCGGCAGCGCCCGTGGCAGGCGCGACCCGCTCGGTCGCGCAGGGTGCGTCCCGACCCGCCACGCACGTCTCGTCCGACGCCCCGCGCGCCGTGGGCGAGACCGGCGCCTTCTCCACCATCTCCGGCGCCCAGGGCGCCGTCACCGCCAACCGCGGGAACGCCGCCGAGGCCGCCCGCGCCACCAAGGGGCGCCGCGCCAGGGGCGCCCGCCGCTCCAAGCGCCTGTCGGCCGCTGCGGGCAGGAACGTCTCGCGCCGCGAGGTCGCCCTCGACGACTCGCAGCACAGCCGCAAGGTCACGGTCGCGCTGTTCGTGGCGGCGGCGGTGGTCGTGGCGCTGGTCTCGTTCCTTCTGGTCCGCGCGTGGAACTCCACGTCCAACGAGCCCGAGCCCTCGACCCGCGTCGAGCGCACCGACGCCAAGGCCGACCAGGCGGTCTCCTACGACGGTTACTCCTACTCGATCCAGGAGACCTCCGGCAAGTACGCCTTCGTCCGCACCTCCGGCGACGGCTCCGACCCCCTCACGCTGTTCGAGCTCGCGGGCGAGCCCGTGGGCATCGTGCTGTGCGACGGCGCCTACTGCATTCCCGAGAACCTCTCGGACGGCACGTGGGACGTCATGGCGTACGCGATGGGCGACGGGTCGGTGGCCACGCAGCTCATGGGTTCGGACGGCAAGGCCGTCACGGGCACGGGCAAGCTCAAGTCGGCGGCCCTCGACGGCACCGACCTTGTCCTGACCGACGAGTCCGACAACCAGACCCGCGTGCCCCTGAAGTAGCCCCCTCAGATCTGTCTGATGGCCCTGCCAATTGCGGCGTGGCGGCCCGACCAAGGTGCCGCCACGCCTTTCTTCTCGCTAAATGGCATGTCTGACCTGCGAGTTCATAAGTTGTTCACAAGTTGAAATTTCTTCTAGACACCGAGAAGTACGTCTGCGTATAATAATCCTCGCACTTGAGCACGGGGTGTTAGCTCAGCTGGTTAGAGCGCCGGCCTGTCACGTCGGAGGTCGAGGGTTCAAGTCCCTTACATCCCGCCATTCAAAGCGCCAAGGGGTCCTGGTTCGCCAGGACCCCTTTTCGTTGCCGCGGCACAATGCCACGGTTGCGGCAACATATCCGAGCGGGATAAAATGCTACCGACAGCAAGCAATATGCGCGAGGCGTCACCGCGCCCGCGCCGCAGCCAGTCGAGACGAGGCCCCGCATGGAGATAACCAGGAAGACCGACTACGCCCTGCGCATGGTCGCCGAGCTGATCCGCTCCGAGAGCGGCGTCATGTCCGTCAGGTCCGCGGCGCAGCGAAACGACGTGCCGTACTCGTTCGCGCGCTCGATCCAGCATGACCTCGTGCGCGCGGGCATCATCGAGAGCCTGCGTGGCTCGCACGGCGGCATGCGCCTCGCCGTCGACCCCGCGGCAACCTCGCTCCTGCGCGTGGTGGAGGCCGTCCAAGGGTCCGTGTGCTTCTCGGGCTGCGACACGGCGGGCGAGGGCGACGCCCCCTGCCCGCGCATGGGCGACTGCCCCTACAACCCCGTCTGGTGCGGCGCCACGCGCCTTCTGCGCGACTACCTCGCCTCCGTCACGCTGCTCGACGTCGTCACCGGCAGCCGCGCGCCCTCGCTTCCGGCCCGATATGCCCAACCGGACGCGTTCGACGGCCTGCGCGGCGCGATCGCCGAGAGCCTCGAGGCGTAGCGTGGCTACCGAGAAGCCCACCGACCCCGGCCTTGCCCCCAACGATTCCCCTGCCAAGAAGAACGCGCTTCTCGGCAGCTTTTGCGAGACGGTCTGGCGCGAGGGCGGCAGGCTGTACCGCGACCTGCCGTGGCGTCGCACCCGCGACCCCTATGCGATCTGGGTGTCCGAGGTCATGCTGCAGCAGACCCAGGTGTCTCGCGTGGACGGTCGTTGGCAGCGCTGGCTGGAGCGTTTCCCCAACACGGCGGTGCTCGCCGACGCGGACGCGGGTGACGTGCTGGAGGAGTGGCAGGGCCTGGGCTACAACAGGCGCGCGCTGTCGCTTGCGCGGGCGGCCCGCATGATCGAGGACGCGGGCGGCGTGTTTCCGCGTGAGGAGCGCGACCTCGTGGCGCTTCCCGGGATCGGCCCCGCCACCGCGGCGGGCATCCGCGCGTTCGCGTTCGACCTGCCGGGCGTCTACCTGGAGACCAACGTGCGAACGGTCTTCCTGCACGAGCTGTTTCCCGACGCGCACGACGTGCCCGATTCGGCGCTGGTGCCGCTCGTGCGCGAGGCATGCCCCGGGCTCGTCGCGGGGGATGGGGCCATGGCTGGCGCCGCCGAGGGTGCCGCGCCCAGCGAGGCCGACCGTGGCCCGCGTGCCTGGTACTATGCCCTTCTGGATTACGGTGCCTTCCTCAAGCAGACGCTGCCCAATCCCTCGCGCCGCTCCCGCACGCACGCGCGGCAGTCGCGCTTCGAGGGCTCGCATCGCCAGAAGCGTGCCGAGCTCGTTCGCGTGCTGTTGGACGCGCGTCGGCTGGGTGCGGCGTTGACCCGCGACGATCTGGCCCGCGAGCTTGACGCCGTCGAGGCCGCCGCGGGTCGTCCTCCCGTGGACGGCGACGAGCTGGACCGCATTCTGGCGGAGCTCGAGCGCGAGGGCTTCTGCGCGCGCGATGGCGAGGCCTACCGTGCCTGATGGCAAAATGCCGCTACCCGAACGCACTTCTCGGCAGACAATGTGTCGGAGATATGTTACTGTGTCGGTAGCATAAAGCGCCCGAAACCCGTCGGGGTGGCTGGGTACAATGGACGCAGCGGCCGAGGAGGGCCGCCCAACATACGAGGAGGAACCATGGCCGTCGATTTCGAGAGCTCCCAGACCAAGAAGAACCTCGAGGCCGCCTTCGCCGGCGAGTCCCAGGCAACCAACAAGTACGCCTACTACGCCAGCAAGGCCAAGAAGGAGGGCTACGTCCAGATCTCCGACATCTTCTCCGAGACCTCGGGCAACGAGCGCGAGCACGCCAAGCTCTGGTTCAAGTACCTCCACGAGGGCGACGTCCCCGACACCGCCGCCAACCTGGCCGACGCCGCCGCCGGCGAGAACGGCGAGTGGACCGACATGTACCCGACCTTCGCCGCCGTCGCCAAGGAGGAGGGCTTCACCGAGATCGCTGCCAAGTTCAAGATGGTCGGCGACATCGAGAAGGCCCACGAGGAGCGCTACAAGAAGCTTCTTGCCTCTGTCGAGAAGGGCGAGGTCTTCTCTCGCGAGGGCGTCAAGGTCTGGAAGTGCCTGAACTGCGGCCACCTGCACGTCGGCCCGACCGCCCCGAAGATGTGCCCGGTCTGCAACCACCCGCAGTCCTACTTCGAGGAGCAGGCCGTCAACTACTAGTTGGCTTGCGACGGGGTGCGCGCCGCCCTGCGTCCAACAAAGTGTGTCATACGACTCGGACGACCCGTCCCGCCTGCGCGGGCGGGTCGTTTTGCTGTTGGCGGCGCCGGCGGCGAAGGCTGCCGAAAGTGGCGGCAGCGGTAGTGTTATCGCTGTGATAGATAACGCTGTATATGATTGTTAAAAACCATATATACCTGCGAAAACGTTGTCTCTGACAAAAGAGTTCGCCATTGTCGCCTGCAGGGTTCGGGGCCTGGTTTACCATGCGGTGCATCAACTGACAGATAACCCCGCAACAGGAGGACAAAATGACTTTCAAGCTGAACCCCGACTTCGCCAAGGATCCCGCCAAGCACTTCGACACCCTGCAGATCCATGCTGGCCTGGAGCCCGACCCCACGACCGGCTCCGCAGCGCTTCCCATCTACGCGTCTGCCGCCTTCCAGTTTGATTCGGCGCCCGACGCCGCCGCCAAGTTTGCGCTCGAGAAGCCGGGCAACGTCTACGCCCGCCTGACCAACACCACCACCGATTCCGTTGCCGCTCGTGTGGCCGCCATCGAGGGTGGTACTGGTGCGGTGGCCGTCGCCTCCGGCCACGCCGCCGAGATTCTGGCCCTTACCAACCTGGTGGGCGCCGGCGACCACATCGTCGCCTCCGACTCGCTGTATGGCGGCACCTGGAACATCTTCCTGCACACCCTGGCCGACCTTGGCGTCGAGACCACCTTCGTCGAGAACAACGACGTTGACGGCTTTGTCGCCGCCACCAAGCCGAACACCAAGCTCTGGTACGTCGAGACGATTGGCAACCCGCTGGTCGACGTCGCCGACGTGCCCGCCTTCGTCGAGGCCGCCAACTCGCTCAAGGAGCCCGTCCCCGTCTTCGTCGACAACACCTTCGCGACCCCGTACCTGTACCGTCCCGCCGACGATGGCGCGGCCGTCGTCATCGAGTCGCTGACCAAGTGGATTGGCGGCCATGGTGCCACGCTGGGTGGCGCCGTCGTCGATACGGGCAAGTTCGACTGGAAGCAGACCCCGGGCAAGTTCCCGACCCTCACCGAGCCCGACCCCTCCTACCACGACCTCGTCTTCGCCGACGCCGCGCCCGCCGCGCCCTTCTCGACCCGCGTCCTTGCCAACAAGCTGCGCGACTTCGGCCCGACGCTGTCGCCCTATGCCGCCCAGCTCATCGGCATCGGCATCGAGACGTTGTCCCTTCGCGCCCAGCGTCACAGCGACAACGCCCTTGCCGTGGCCAAGTACCTCGAGAGCCACCCCAAGGTCAGCTGGGTCCGTTATTCGGGCCTGGAGAACGACCCGTCGCACGAGGTCGCCTCGCGCATCCTGCACAACGGCTTCGGCGGCGTCGTGGTCTTCGGCGTCAAGGGTGGCCGTGACGCGGGCCTGAAGGTCGTCGACGAGGTCAAGCTGTTCACGCACCTTGCCAACGTCGGTGACGCCAAGTCGCTGATCATCCACCCTGCCTCCACCACGCACTCCCAGCTTACGGCCGAGCAGCTCGAGGCGGCGCACCTCTCCGAGGACCTCATTCGCCTGTCCGTCGGTATCGAGAACGTCGACGACATCATCGCCGACCTCGACCAGGCGCTTGCCAAGGCGTAGTCGTTCGTCAGTGGCCCATGTGCCACCAGGACTTGTGTGTTTCCGTAAGGGGGACGCCCGATATGGTTCGGGCGTCCCCTTGGTTGAATAGGAAATAATGGGAATGCAGGTGAACGCATCCCATTCATACCGTTCGCGATTTGAATGATTCAGGTTGAATTCAAATTATGTGACCGAAATCGTATTGAAATATAAATTACAGACCACGTTCAACATAACCAACTTATGCAGTAATCACATCACTTATGTAGCAAAAACGAATGGGAAACCAAGGCGTACGTACCAATATTCAAATCTCTCGAATTTGCGGTCCACTCAAACAATGCAATACATAACAGTTGACGCTTGCCGAGCAAAAAAACGAATCCTCTCCGCTTAAGTCATCATTCAGCTGTGGATTGTTCTGCATACATCCAACCCGCAAGTCTCACTATGAGAGAACGGAGAGTCACATGGCACAAAAGAGGTGGACCCTCAGGATCCTGGACGCCAAGGCCGCCCACAGGGCCTGGTCGAAGCGTCGCGTCATGGTGGCTATCGCCGCCGCGGTCATCGCCGCGAGCGTCGTCGCCCCCGTGGCCGTTCGCGCCGACGAGGCTGCGACTGCCCCGGCCGCCCCTGCGATCGAGCAGGTCGTTGATGCCAAGGACGTCGCCCAGGGCACCAACATCAAGATCTCGATGACCGCAAAGCGCAGCTACAGGATTCCCTTCGCCGTCGAGAACGTCGACGTCGACACCCTGCAGAAGATGATCGACGAGGGCAAGGTCAAGTTCTCGCTCACGCGCGACAAGGGCCTGTTCGACCCCGCGGTCTATCCCAACCAGACGCTGGGCGGCCCGCTTGAGGACTGGAAGACCGTTGCCACGAAGGACAAGCGCCGCGGCCTCGACGCCCCCTCCGTCAACATGTTCAAGAACATCGAGATGACGGCCGAGGAGTACGACGGCAAGGCCAACGTCGTCCTCACCTTCGACAACGAGATGCTCTTCGGCGTCAACGGCCTCGACAACCGTGCGCGCTCCCTGGTCCGCTCCCGCATGTTCGACTATCTGGGCACCTACCAGCTCATCTGCGACGCCGATGGCCAGACCATCTCTCGTGACGTTGAGATCAGGCCCTACGACGAGTTCAACACCCAGGAGGAGATCGACGTCAAGCTGCCGCAGCTTGCCGAGAAGGCCAACGCCAACGGCCTGTACGCCAAGGTCGAGACCTTCGGCACCTCCGCCGAGGGCCGCGAGATGAAGGCCCTCATCATCGCTGCCGACGAGAAGGACCTCGAGGACTTCCAGGCCCTCAAGAAGATGGCCATGGAGGACCCGGCGGCCGTCCAGGAGAAGATCAAGAACGGCGAGCTCGAGTACAAGGTCCCCATCTTCTACAGCAACGTCCACGCCGACGAGATTGCCGCCGTCGACGCCGTCATGGAGTTCGCCAACGACGTCGCCGAGGCCAAGCCCTTCGACTACACCCGCCTGACCGGCCTCACCGAGGAGGGCAAGGCCGAGCTCAAGGCCGAGATGGACGCCGACGGCACCGTCTGGTCCGACCTCATCAAGGACAAGGTCACCGGCGTCGGCTACATCCGCGGCAACGGCGGTAACGGCAACGGTGTTGACCTCGGCGGCAGCAGGAGCGTGGGCGGCCTGAACGACGCCTCCGCCGACCTCACGGACGAGCAGTTCGACCAGTACTACGAGCAGGCCACCCAGACGTTCGACTCGAAGGAGATCCTCAAGCACGTCTTCTTCGTCCTCATCCCGTCCGAGAACGTCGACGCGCGTTCTGTTGACGTCCGCACCAACGGCAACGGCTTCGACCTGAACCGCGACAACACCTACCAGACCCAGCCCGAGACCAAGGCGATGGCCAAGCTCATCTCCAAGTGGAGCCCCATCTCGCTGCACGAGGTCCACGGCTACTACCAGCAGTACCAGATCGAGCCGTGCTCGCCGACGCACGACCCGAACAACGAGTACGACCTGTTCATCGACAAGGCCATGGAGCAGGGCGAGTACTTCACCAGCGTCTCCGTCGCCAACAACGAGACCCTGAACTCCGCCCAGATCCCGATGCGCGACTACCTCAAGCGCCAGGACGACGGCTCTGTCGCGTGGGACAACCCGTTCGACGACATGTCCACCAGCTACACCCCGCAGTTCGCGATGATGCACGGCACCAACGCGTTCACCGTCGAGCTTCCCGTCGCCACCAGCGACGGCGTCCACGCCCTCGAGTACGGCTTCATCGGCAACGCCCAGTTCGTCGTCGAGAAC
>CAKVON010000014.1 GCA_934792625.1 uncultured Atopobiaceae bacterium | reverse complement strand
TTTACTCACCGCCGTCGCTGGCGGCTTTGCCATGACTCTCGTACGAAACGAAACTCAGCGGCACAGTGCGGCACTCAAAAGTGCAGGTCAGAACCCTATCAGCCTACTCCCACTCGATCGTTGCGGGGGGCTTCGGGGTTACGTCGTAGACGACGCGGTTGACCCCGGCGACCTCGCTGACGACGCGGCTGGAGATCTTGCCCAGGACGTCGTACGGAAGCTTGGCCCAGTCGGCCGTCATGGCGTCGGAGGACTCGACGGCACGCAGGATGACCGTGCGACCATAGGTGCGCTCGTCGCCCATGACACCCACCGAGCGGATGTCGGGCAGGACCGCGAAGTACTGCCAGCAGGAGTGCTCGGAGTTGCGCTCGCCCGTCTCCTCGAAGAGGCGCTGGTTGTAGGCGTCGAGCTCCTCACGGACGATAAGGTCGGCGTCCTTGAGCGTATCGAGCTTCTCGGCAGTAATCTCGCCGATGATGCGGATGGCCAGGCCGGGGCCGGGGAACGGCTGGCGATAGACCATCTCGTCGGGCAGGCCGAGGGCGGTGCCCAGGGCACGGACCTCGTCCTTGAAGAAGTGGTCCAGCGGCTCGATGAGGTCGAAGTGCACGCCCTCGGGGAACGGGATCAGGTTGTGGTGGCTCTTGATGGTCGAGGCCTTGCCACCCGTCTTGCGGGCGCCGGACTCGATGATGTCGGGGTAGATGGTGCCCTGCGCCAGGTACTTGACGCCGTCGAGCTTCTGGGCCTCCTCGAAGAAGACGTTCCAGAACTCGCGGCCGATGATGCGGCGCTTCTTCTCGGGGTCGGTGACGCCGTTGAGCAGGCGCGCGTAGCGCTCCTCGGCGTGGACGTGGACCAGGGGGATGTCAAACTCTTCGGTGAAGACGCGCTCGACGCTCTCGGGCTCCCCCTTGCGCAGCATGCCGTGGTTCACGAACACGCAGGTGAGCTGGTCGCCGATGGCGCGGTGGACGAGGGCCGCGGTGACGGCGGAATCGACACCGCCGGACAGGGCCAGGATGACCTTGTCGTCGCCGACCTTCTGGCGAATCTCGGCGACCTTGGACTCGACCAGGCCGTCCATGGTCCAGTTGGCCTCGAGGCCGCAGACCTCGAACAGGAAATTGGACAGCATCTTGTTGCCGTACTCGCTGTGACGGACCTCGGGGTGGAACTGGGTCGCATACAACTTGTGAGCGGGGTCCTCGTAGGCGGCGATGGGGCAGGTCTCGGTCGAGGCGGTGAGCGTGAAGCCCTCGGGGAGCCTGTCGACCGCGTCGCGGTGGCTCATCCAGACGGTCTGGCCCTCGTCGGGGGTGCCGTCCAGCAGCTGGGAGGCACCGTGACGGGTGAGGGTGGCCGGACCGTACTCGCCCTTCTCGGTATGACCGACGTGGCCGCCCAGCTTGTGGGCCATGATCTGCTCGCCATAGCAGAAGGCGAGGATGGGCACGCCCATCGAGAAGATCTTCTCGTCCATGTCGGGCGCGTCGTCCGCGTAGACGGAGGCGGGACCACCCGACAGGATGATCGCGGACGGGTCGAGGGCCGCGAGCTCGTCTGCCGTGATGTCGCAGGGGACGATCTCGGAGTAGACGTGCAGGTCGCGGACGCGACGCGCGATGAGCTGGCCGTACTGGGCGCCGAAGTCGAGGACGACGACGCGCTGCTCGGTGATGCTTGTGGGCATTGATACCTCCGCTTGACGACGGGGGACGCGTGTTGGCCGCGACACCCGTTTTATTTCTGGTTGCACATGATATAACGCGCGGCACAGGTATATGGCGGTACGACGTTATTCCTCTCGAGTAACGCAGGAAATCTTGAGCCTTGGCTAGCATTAGAGGGTAAACCTGCAATCGCGGGGGCCTTTATGCACGCCCCCCGCACAACGAAGGGTCTAACGCGTGGCTCACAAAAAACTCCGCGCAAGCAAGGACGACACCGGCAACGCCATTACCGACGCCATCTCTCGCGCAGACGGGGCGATCGACCGCTACGTCGACAGCCGCAAGAAGCGAAAGCGCACGCACACCCTGCGCGTCGCGGTCGCGGTCGTCCTTATCACCTTGATCTGCCTGGGCGGCGCCGCGTTCGCCTATATCAACAGCATCAACGCCAAGCTCGCCTCCGGCATCGACGACTCGCTGCGCGGGTCGCTCACGCAGGTCGAGGCCGGCCAGCCGTTCTACATGCTGCTGCTGGGCGTCGACAAGGACCAGGACCGCGTCAACAGCTCCGAGTATGGCGCGGACGAGAGCGCCTACCGCACCGACTCAATCATGCTCGTGCGCGTCGACCCCAAGGCCAAGCACGTGACGCTCGTCTCGATCCACCGTGACACCCTGGTCGACCTTGGCGAGTACGGGCAGCAGAAGATCAACGCCGCGTACTCGGTCGGCGGCCCCAGTTACACCGTCAAGACAATTTCCGAGTTCGCCGGCGTGCCCATCTCGCACTACGCCGAGCTCGACTTCGACAACTTCGTCAAGATCGTCGACGCCATCGGCGGCGTCGAGGTCGACGTCCCCGTCAAGGTCGACGATTCCACGGGTACGGGCAAGGTGATCGAGAAGGGCAAGCAGACCCTCAACGGCGACCAGGCCCTCGTGCTGTGCCGCGCCCGCCACGCCTACGACGCCTACGGCGACGGCGACCGCTACCGCGCCGCCAACCAGCGCATGGTCATCTCGGCCATCGCCAAGAAGATCCTGACGCTCGACCCCGCCTCGATGGCGACCATGGTGTCCAAGCTCGCCGACTCCGTCACCACCGACCTCGACGCGACCTCGATTCTGACGCTGGCGACCCAATTCCGCGGGATCGACACCACCAAGGACATCTACTCGGGCATGGAGCCCACCAACTCCGAGTACGTCAACTCGACCTGGTACGAGATTTGCGACAAGGACGCCTGGCAGAAGATGATGCAGCGCGTCGACAAGGGCCTCTCCCCCTACGAGTCCGAGGACGAGGACACCACCCGTGGCGTCGCTGGCTCCGTCGGCTCGATCAACAACGGTGACGGCAGCTCCACGACGTCCGCTACGACCACCGCGACCGACTACTCAGGCACCGTGCTGGTCCTCAACGCGGCAAACGTCAACGGTTTGGCCGGCCGCATCTCGGCGAGCCTGAACTCCAGGGGCTTCGAGTGCACCGCCTCCACGGCCAACAGCATCTACGACCACACCGTTGTCGTCTACAACGGCGACTCGCACAAGGCGCAGGCCCAAGCCGTCAACCAGGCGCTCGGCGGCAACCTCACCGTCAAGGCCAACGACGGGCAGTACTCCACCGACGCCGACGTCGTCCTGATCCTGGGAACCGACCAGTCCTAGCCGCGACGCCCCCACCCGCGTATGCGGGCGCATACGAACGAAACAGGGCCGCTCCTCGCATACCGTCGCGAGGAGCGGCCCTTCTCTGCAGAGAAGTGCGTGGGGGACGAAGCCTACACGTTGAAGCGGAAGTGCATGACGTCGCCGTCGGCCACGACGTAGTCCTTGCCCTCCATGCGCAGGCGACCCGCTGCCTTGCAGCCGGCCTCGCCGCCGAGCTCGACGTAGTCCTCGTAGCTGGCGACCTCGGCCTTGATGAAGCCACGCTCGAAGTCGGAGTGGATGACGCCCGCGGCCTGGGGGGCCTTGGCGCCCACCGGGATGGTCCAGGCCTTGACCTCCATCTCGCCGGCGGTGAAGTAGCTCTGCAGGCCCAGCAGCGAGTACGCCGCCTGGGCGAGCGTCTCCAGGCCGCTGTGCTCCAGGCCCAGGGACTCCAGGTACTCGGCGGCCTCCTCGGGGTCCAGGTCGGCGAGCTCGGCCTCGACCTCGGCGCACACCGGGATGGGACGCTGGCCGTCGATCAGGCCAAGGTCCTCGGAGAGCATGCCCTCGTCGACGTTGGCGACGTACAGGATCGGCTTCATGGTCAGCAGGAACAGGTCGTGCGCGGCGTCACGCTCCTCGGGGGTCATCTCCATGGTGATGGCACGGTTGCCCTCGTTCAGCCACTCCTGCAGGCGCCTGGCGACGGCAACGCGCGGGGCCAGCTCCTTGTCGCGCTTGGCCTCCTTCTCGAGCTTGGGCAGGCTCTTCTCGAGGGTGCCCAGGTCGGCCAGGATCAGCTCGGTGTTGATGACCTCGACGTCGCCGGCGGGGTCGACGAAGTCGGCGGTGCGGCCGACCTCACGCATGACGTTGGGGTCCTTGAAGAAGCGGACGACCTCGCAGATGGCGTCGGTCTCGCGGATGTTGGCCAAGAACTGGTTGCCCAGGCCCTCGCCCGCGTTGGCGCCTTTGACCAGGCCGGCGATGTCGACGAACTCGACCGCGGCGGGCACGATGCGGCCCGGGTGGACGATGTCGGCCAGCTTCTGCAGGCGCTCGTCGGGCACGTCGACGATGCCGATGTTGGGGTCGATCGTGGCAAACGGGTAGTTGGCCGCCAGGCCGCCCTTGCGCGTCAGCGCCGTGAACAGGGTGGACTTGCCGACGTTGGGCAGGCCGACGATTCCGATGGAAAGAGACACTTTCTCACCTCTCTGTGCTGTCGAGAAGGACCGCTACTCGTTGGCGCTTCTCGTCCTCTTGGGCTTCGCGACCACGCGGGCCGCCTTCTTCTTGGTCGTCTTCTTCGCGGGCGCGGTGCCGGGCGCCGCCTTGGCGGAGGTCGCCTTGGCCGAAGCGGCCTTGGCGGGCGGCTTCTTGGCGGAGGAGGGCTTCTTGCCCGACGTCTTCTTGGCGGAGGCCTTCTTGACCTTGCGCCCGGGCTTCTCGCCCGCGGCGGCAGCGGTGACCTCGTCCAGCAGGTCCAGGCCACGCTGCAGCTGGCGCTTGCCCTGCTTCTTCAGGCGCTCGACCTCGGCGCGCTGTTTCTCGAGCTCGCGACGCGCCTCCTCGGCGTCGGTGTCGGGAACCACGAGCGTCTTGGGGTCGGCGGGCTCCATCGTCAGGGCCTTCGACGCGCACGCGCGCACGCAGGCGCCACAACCGATGCAGTAGGAGGCCTCGACCGTGACGTGGCCGCGGTTGTCGAGGTCGATCGCGCGGGTCGGGCACACCTTGACGCAGTCGCCGCACATGCTGCACAGGGACGTGTCGCAGGCGGGGGCGCTCACGGCAAAGTTGCCGGCCAGCGTCGGGTGCTTCTGCAGGGCGCCCATCACCAGCTGGCGCTTGGGCGGGATGACGCGCTTACGGCGCTGGGTTGTCTGCGAGCCGCACATCTTCTCGAGCGAGTTTTGCAGCGAGTTGATCTGGCGCGAATGCTCCTGCAGTCGCTGGGTGATGGACTTGGCGCCCGCCAGAAGCGGGTTGGCCATCGACGCGGCGGAGGCGCCCGCTCTTGCGATGTTGCTCACGAACTCGCGACGCTCGGCGGAGCGCAGCTTCTGGTGGTCGAGCTCGGACTCGTCGGCGACCAGTCCCACGCCACGGCCGCTCAGCTGCTCGGCCAGGCCGATGGCCTCGCCGTAGGTGTCCTCGCCAGTGACGGTGCGGCAACGGTCGCATATCCCCATGGGCAGGTAGACGCTCACGTTGGGGAAGTCGCACAGGATCGAGAACCACACCTCAGTCGCCACGCAGCCCACGCAAGGGAGAAGGACCTCGTTCTCCTCGGGCAGGCGCCCCAACGCGCGGGTGCAGGTGACGTACGCGTGCCTGTACGACCCCGCCGCCTTGGCGATCTGGTCGTACATCTGGTGCGCGGAGTGGTGCATGTCGCTGAACGCCTCGACCGGGCACGCGGCCACGCACAGGCCGCACTTGCGGCACGCGTCGGACACGTGGATCGAGTTGCCCGTGACCTCGATGGCACCCACCGGGCACACGTCGACGCAGCGGATGCAAGCAGACGGGTCGGACGTGAGGCAGCTCATGCACGAGGTGGTGCTGGCGCGGGGACGCCACTTGTAGCGGCTCGGGTCCCACTCGGGCTCGGAACCGGGCTCGGCGGCAAGCGCGTCGGCGAGGTTGCCCAGCGGGTTCTTGACCGCGGTCCAATCCTTCTGGATATCGATGATGTCGTCGAGAAGGTCGCGCTTCTCCGACATAGGCCCTCCTTGGGGTCGGCCCACACATACAGCTGTTTATTGTACCCCGCCCGTGTGGCACAAGAAGGGGGTCCCGCGCACGTGGCACGGGACCCCCAACAAAAGGCGATTTGCCTAGGCGAACGCGCTATGCCTAGTACATGCCACCCTGACCGCCCTGGGCGGCAGCCTGGGAGATGGCCTCCTCGATGGAGGTGTTCTTGGGCACGTCGGAGACGGTGGCCTCGGTGATGAGGATCAGCGAGGCGACGGAGGCGGCGTTCTGCAGCGTGACGCGGGAGACCTTGACGGGGTCGAGGACGCCCATCTCGATCATGTCGCCCCACTCGCCGTTGGCGGAGTTGAGGCCCTGGCCGGCCTCGAGGCCCTTGATCTTCTCGACCACGACGGAGCCCTCGAAACCAGCGTTGTTGGCGATGGTGCGGACGGGCGCCTCGAGGGCCTTGCGGATGATCTCGACACCGATCTTCTCGTCGGCGTCGACGGTCTCGACGTCGTCGAGGGCAGAGGAGGCCTCGATGAAGGCGACGCCGCCACCGGCGACGATACCCTCCTCGACCGCGGCGCGGGTGGCCTGCAGGGCGTCCTCGATGCGGTGCTTGATCTCCTTCAGCTCGACCTCGGTGGCCGCGCCGACCTTGATGATGGCGACGCCGCCGGAGAGCTTGGCGAGACGCTCCTGGAGCTTCTCGCGGTCGAAGTCGGAGTCGGTGTGCTCGATCTCGGACTTGATCTGGGCGATGCGCTCGTCGATCGCCTCACGGGAGCCGGCGCCACCGACGATGGTGGTGTTCTCCTTGGTGATCTTGACGGACTTGGCGCGACCGAGCATCTCGGCGGAGACGTCGGTGAGGTTGATGCCGAGCTCCTTCATGGCGACCTGGCCACCGGTCAGGGTCGCGATGTCCTCAAGCATGCGCTTGCGGCGGTCACCGTAGCCGGGGGCCTTGACGGCGGCGATGTTGAGGGTGCCACGCAGCTTGTTGAGAATCAGGGTGGCGAGGGCCTCGCCGTCGACGTCCTCGGCCAGGATCAGCAGCGGGCTGCCGGACTTCTGCACGGCCTCGAGGATCGGCAGGATGTCCTGGATGTTGGAGACCTTCTGGTCGGTCATCAGGATGTAGGGATCCTTGAGGTCGGCCGTCATGGTCTCGTTGTCGGTGGCGAAGTACGGGGAGATGTAGCCCTTGTCGAACTGCATGCCCTCGACGGTGTCGATGTCCATGCCGAAGGTCTGGGACTCCTCGACGGTGATGACGCCGTCCTTGCCCACGACCTCCATGGCGTCGGCGATCTTGGAGCCGACGACCGGGTCACCGGCGGAGATGGTGCCGACGGAGGCAATCTGCTCCTTGGTGGAGACGTCCTTGGAGGCACCCTTCATCTTCTCGACGACGGCGTTGACGGCCTTGTCGACGCCACGACGGATGGCGATGGGGTTGGCGCCGGCAGCGACGTTGCGCAGGCCCTCGTTGACGATGACCTGGGCCAGCAGCGTGGCGGTGGTGGTGCCGTCACCCACGGTGTCGTTGGTCTTGGTGGCGACCTCCTTCACCAGCTGGGCACCCATGTTCTCGACGGGGTCCTTGAGCTCGATCTCCTTGGCGACGGAGACGCCGTCGTTGGTGATCGTCGGGGCGCCGAAGGAGCGCTCGAGGGCGACGTAGCGGCCCTTGGGGCCCATGGTGGTGGTGACGGCGTCGGCCAGGGTGTTGACGCCCTTGGCGAGCTTGGCACGCGCGTCGGTGCCGAAATCGATGTTCTTGGCCATGTGGCATTCCTCCAATTGGTGTCAGTTCAGATGCGACGCTTGGTCGCGGCGTTTGCTGCCGAGAAGTGCCTACTCCTCGACGACGGCGTAGATGTCGTCGGCGCGGAGCAGCAGGTAGTCCTCGCCCTCGACCTTGACCTCGGTGCCGCCGAACTTGCCGTAGAAGACCTGGTCGCCGACCTTGACGTCGATGGGCAGGCGCTCGCCCTTGTCGTTGAGCTTGCCGGCGCCCACGGCGACGACCTCGCCCTTCTGGGGCTTCTCCTGCGCACCGCTGGAGATGTACAGGCCGGAGGAGGTCTTCTCCTCCTTGGGGGCGGGCTTGACGAGGATGCGGTCACCCAGTGGCTTGAGAGTCATTTCCAAGTACCTCCTTTATTGCGCCCGGCGGGCGCGTTGCTTGGCGACGCCGGCACATGCGCGTGCGGGTCGCCCAGGTTCCAACCGCAAAGAATAGTACCCAGCCCACGCCGATATAACAACGGGATGGAAAAAAATCTCACTAATTGCCGCTTAGATTTTCTGGTGTGCGCCCAGCGAGGTACGGCGAGCGGCAACGGGCCCGCGACGCCCTTCTTTGCAGATTGCCCTACAGCTCGTCGAGCTGCGCCTGCCACACCGCGACGCACGCGTCGCTGGGCATGCGCAGGTCACCGCGCGGGCTGACCGCGACGGTGCCCACCTTGGGGCCGTCGGGCAGGCAGCTGCGCTTGAACTGCTGCGAGAAGAACCTCCAGTAGAACTTCCTGAGCCACGCCAGGATCGTCCGGTCGTCGTAGGCGCCGTCGAATGCCGCGAGCGCCAGGCGGTAGACCTTTGCCGGGGCGAAGCCGCAGCGCAAGACGTTGTACAGGAAGAAGTCGTGCAGCTCGTAGGGTCCCACCAGGTCCTCGGTGCGCTGGCTGATCGTGCCGTCGCCCTCCGCGGGCAGCAGCTCGGGCGAGACCGGCGTGTCCAGCACGTCGAGAAGCACCTCGGACAGCCGAACGTCGCCGCGCTCGCGCGCGGCGTCGGCCACGTAGCGCACCAGGTGGCGCACGAGGGTCTTGGGCACGCCGGCGTTGACGCCGTACATGCTCATGTGGTCGGCGTTGTAGGTGGCCCAGCCCAGCGCCAGCTCGGACAGGTCGCCCGTGCCCACCACCAGGCCGCCCTCGCGGTTGGCGACGTCCATCAGGATCTGCGTGCGCTCGCGCGCCTGGGCGTTCTCGTAGGTGACGGAGTGGTCGGACTCGTCGTGCCCGATGTCGCGGAAGTGCTGGCGGACCGCGGCGGCGATGCCGATCTCGCGAAGCTCGCAGCCGAGGGCCTCGGCCATGGCGCGGGCATTGCCGTGGGTGCGGTCGGTGGTGCCGAAGCCCGGCATCGTGATCGCCAGGATGCCGGAGCGGTCCAGCCCCAGAAGGTCGAAGGCACGCGCGCAGACGAGAAGCGCCAGCGTGGAGTCGAGGCCGCCCGAGACGCCGATCACCGCGCGCGCCGAGCGCGTGTGCGCCAGGCGCTTGGCCAGGCTGTGCGCCTGGATCGAGAAGATCGACTCGCAGCGCTCGGAGCGGCGAGCCTGGTCGGACGGGACGAAGGGATGCGCGTCGACGCGGCGCCCCTCCAGCGGGGTCTCGCGCACGTCAAGGTCGAAGTCGCAGAACACGTAGTCCTTTGCGGACGGGTCGCAGGCGAAGGTCGACATGCGACGGCGGTCGGCCGCGAGAAGCGCCACGTCGACCACCGAGACGGTGCCTGCCCAGGGGTACTTCTCGGCAGCGCCCTCCTTGGCGGCGGGGTCGGCGAAGGGGGCGGACTCGGCCAGCACGCGACCGTTCTCGGCCACCAGGCAGTGGCCGCCGTAGACGACGTCCTGCGTGGACTCGCCCCAGCCGGCACTCGCGTAGGCGTAGGCGCACAGCAGGCGTGCGCTGGTGGAGCCCACCAGGGCGCGACGGTAGTCGGCCTTGCCCACGAGCTCGTCGGAGGCCGACAGGTTGCACACGAGCGTGGCGCCCGCGAGCGCGGCCGCGGTGCTCGGCGGGTTGGGGACCCACAGGTCCTCGCAGATCTCGGCCGCCACGACCAGGCCCGGCATGTCGGCGCACTCGAACAGCTGGTTGGCGCCGAAGGTCACGTCGTCGCGACCGGCGAAGCGCACCAGGCTGACCTCGCGCGGGCCTGCCGAGAAGCGCCTGCCCTCGTAGAACTCGTTGTAGGTGGGGATGTTGAGCTTGGGGACCAGGCCCAGAAGCTCGCCTCGGCACAGGGCGGCGGCGCAGTTGTACAGCTTGGAGGCCACGCGCACCGGCACGCCCACGAGCACCAGGGCGTCGCGGTCGGCCGTGAGGTCGGCCAGGCGGGAAAGGCCCTTCTCGGCAGCGTCCAGCAAGGCGTCCTGCCAGAAGAGGTCCTCGCAGGTGTAGGCGGTGATCGCCAGCTCGGGCAGGACGACCACCTGGGCGCCCGTGCCGGCCTCCCCCACGGCAGCGGTGACGGCCCGCACCGCGGCGGCGCAGGCCTCGACGTTGTGGTCGACGTCGGCCACGCGCACGGCGGGCGCGAGCGCGGCGACGCGGGCGAATCCATCCCTCATCGGTCGCTCCCCTCGGAGTCGTAGACCCTCCTGCCGCCGACGTAGGTGGCGAGCGGGCGGGCGAGCTGCAAGTCGTCGTCGGGGCAGGACAGAAGGTCGCGGTCCCACACCACGAGGTCGGCGAGGCGGCCGGGCTCGAGCGTGCCCAGCTCGTCGGCGCGACCCACGGCGCGGGCGCTGCCCAGGCAGTAGGCACGCAGGGCCTGGGCTCGGGTCAGGTCGTGCTCGGGGTGCCAGCCGGCCGCGGGCTCGTGGCCGCACGGCGTGCGGCGGGTGCAGGCGGTGTACAGCACGTCGCCCGGGGCGGCGCTCACCACGGGGGCGTCGGTGCCCAGGGCGAGCGTCACGCCCTGGTCCAGCATCGCGTCGAAGGGCCACATGCGCGCGGCGCGGTCGGGGCCCAGGTCGCGGTCGGGCTGGGTGATGTCGATCGTCACGTGGGGCGGCTGGGCCGAGCACACGACGTTCGCCGCGGCCATGCGCGCGACGTCGTCGGGTTGGACGTCCTCGGCGTGCTCGATGGAGTTGGCACCCTGGGTGGGGTCGCCAAAGGCGGCACGGGCGTCGGCGAAGATCGAGATGGCCTCGTGCACCGCGGCGTCGCCGATGCAGTGGATGCGCACGGCATGGCCGCGGCTCGCGGCCTGCATGACCAGCTCGCGCATGCGGGAGGGGTCGACGGTCGGGCGGCCCCTGTCGCCGGCAAAGCGCGCGTTGGCGTAGGGCTCGGAGCACCACGCCGTGTGCTGGCTGGAGACGCCGTCGAAGAACTGCTTGAAGCCGGGGGCGCGCAGCATCTCGCCCGTCAGGCGGTCCTGCAAGCCCTCGAGGATCGACTCGTCGTCGCCCAACGCCGGGAACAGGTGGGCGCGCACGCACAGCTCGCCCGCGTCCTGGAGCGCCTCGTAGACGGTCGGGTTGATCGCGTCGGCGCCCGGGATCAGCGAGAGCGCCATGTCGCACACCGAGGTGATGCCCATGGCGGACAGCCTGCGGAAGTAGTCGCGGTAGATCGAGACCTTCTCGGCATCCGAGAAGGACGACAGGATGCGGCCCACGTACAGCATGCCGGCGGCCTCGCGCAGCACGCCGGTGACGTGGCCGTCGGCGTCGCGGTCGAACGAGCCGCCCTGCGGGGGCTCGGTCTCGTCGGTGATGCCCAGCTCGGCCAGGCCGCGCGAGTTGACCCACACGGTGTGGGCGTCGCCGGAGTACATGGCCACCGGGCGGTCGGGAAACGCCTCGTCCAGCGAGGCGCGGGTGGGCGGCACGGGCGGGTCCCACAGGTTGTCGCGCCAGCCGTGGCTGACGAGCCACCCCTGCTGCGGGCGCGTGGCCGCGAACTCGACCATGCGGGCCACGCAGTCGGCCTCCGACGTGCCCGCGTACTCGCACGCGACCGCCGAGGGGAACAGCGCCGCGTGGAACACGTGCTCGTGGGCGTCGTGCAGGCCGGGGCTCACGAAGGCGTCGCCCACGTCGACGAGCTCATCGCCGCACAAAAGACGCGCCTCGAGCTCGTCGGGCGAGAAGGTCTCGACCACCCGCGTGCCCTCGATGGCCACGCACAGGGGCACGGCGCGCTCGCAGGCGTCGTCGCCCACGAACACCTTGTTGGAGAGAAGTACGGTCCTGCCCATGGTTCCTCCCGTCATCGCGCGCTAGTCGTCGGCGCGGGTCAGCTGCAGGTTGGGGTCGGCGTCGATCGTCAGCGGCACGAAGTCGCGCACGCGCCACTTGCGCAGCGCCACCAGCGCGATCATGGCCGCGTTGTCGGTGCAGGCCGAAAGCGGCGGCACGGTCACGCGCACACCCATCTTGGAGAAGCGCCTCTGGTAGTCGCCGCGCAGCTTGGGGTTGGCGGCGACGCCGCCGCCGACGCACACGTCGGACACGCCCGTCTCCTCCACCGCGGCCAACGCCTTGGCCACCTGCACGTCGACGACGGCCGCCTGGAACGACGCGGCCAGGTCGGGCAGGTCGATGGCGCGACCGGCGCGGTTCTCGCCCTCGATGTAGGTGATGACGGCTGTCTTGAGGCCGGACAGCGAGAAGCGGTAGTCGTGGCTGTGCATCATCGCGCGCGGGAACGCGATCGCGCGCGGGTTGCCCTTCTCGGCAAGCCGGCTGATGACCGGGCCGCCGGGGTAGCCCAGGCCCAGGGCCTTGGCGACCTTGTCGAAGGCCTCGCCCACCGCGTCGTCGATGGTCTGGCCCAGGATGCGGTAGTCGCCCCAGTCGCGCACGTGCACGAGCATGGTGTTGCCGCCCGAGACCAGGCTCGCCACGAAGGGCGGCTCGAGGTCGGGCGTCTCGAAGAGGTTGGCGAACAGGTGGCCCTCGAGGTGGTTGACGCCGATGAGGGGGAGGCCCGCCGAGCCGGCCAGGCCCTTGGCGAAGGCGAGGCCCACGACCAGGGCGCCCACCAGGCCGGGGCCGTAGGTCACGCCGACGGCCGCCAAATCGGACGGCACGAGCGTGTCGCAACCGAAGTGCTCGCCGGCCTTGGCCATGGCCTCCTCGTAGACGCCGACGACGGCCTCGGTGTGCTTGCGGCTGGCGATCTCGGGGACGACGCCGCCGAAGCGGGCGTGGAAGTCGATCTGGGTGGCCACGACCGAGGAGCACACGTTGCCGTGCTCGTCGATGACGGCCATGGCGGTCTCGTCGCAGGAGGACTCGACCGCCAGGATAAGGGCGCCCGCCTCGTCGATCTTCTCGCGGGTGGCGTCGGTGCGCTCGCCGCAGGCGATGGGCCAGGGACGGATGGAGGCCCTGGGCTCGGGGCGCTCGCCCAGGCGGGCGGCGTCGGCCGCCAAAGGCAGCGTCGCGCGCATAATCACGGCGTCGGAACCGGGGCCGTAGTAGTCGGGACGGCATGCCACGTCGACCAGGCCGAGGGACTCGTAGCAGGCATGGGCGGCCTCGTTGTCCTTCTCGACCTCGAGCGAGATCGTGGCGGCGTTGAGCATCTGCGCGTCGTAGGCGACGCGGGTCAGGAGGCGCGAGGCGATGCCCGCGCGGCGGCGCGACTCGTCCACGACGACGTCGGAGACCTCGAGCTCGTCGCCGGCCATGGTGCCGCCGGCAAAGCCGACGATGGTGCCCATGTCATGGGCGACCCACCAGGTGCGGCCGGGCTGGTTGAGGTCCTCGTAGAACATCCGCTCGGTCCAGGGGGTGTGCGCCGCGCCCGCGAAGGCACGCGCCTCCAGCTCCGCGACCTGCGGCAGGTCGTTGACGGACATCGGGCGCAGCTGCAGGTGCATGTCGGCCAGGGCGTCGGCGGTGCCCGTGACGGCAACGCTCGCGGGCTCGGCCATGCCCAGGCGGCGACGCTCGTTCTCCTCGGCGTCGGACAGGCGGGTGTAGACGGGCAGCACGAGCGCGGGGTCGCCGTCGCCCAGCGAGCGCGCGGCCTCGCCGGAGGCGGCCGCCAGAAGCAGGCCCTCGCCCGTCGGGCACCACAGCGCCTCGTCGGCGTATGCCGAGAAGCCCGCGGCCTCGAACCGCTGGCGGTACTTCCTGAGCCCGTCGCCCGCCAGGGTCAGCTCGGCGGCGTCGGAGCGCGCGGCCCAGTCGGCGACGCAGTCGTCGGCCTTGCTCACGACCTCGTTGGCGAAGGTGCGGTGCGCGCCGGCGTCGTCGAGCACGTAGACGCCGGGGTAGACCTCGCCGCGCATGGCGTCGCCCACCACGCCCAGACGGCCGCGCACACCAGCCGACCAGGCGTTCCAGGCGACGGCGTCGAGGGTGGAGGCGCCCAGCAGCGGGCGGGCGATGCCACAGGCGATGCCCTTGGCGGTCGCGATGCCGATGCGCACGCCCGTGAAGGAGCCGGGGCCACGGCCCACCAGCACGCGGTCGACGTCGGCCATGGCAAGGCCGGCGCGCGCGAGCACGTCGTCGCAGGTGGTCATGAGCTCGACGTTGGCCTTGCGGCGGCACGCGTGGTCGCCCGATGCCAGGAGCTCGACCGACGACCCGCCCGTCGGAAGCGGGGTCATGCGGGCCACCGCGCACGCGAGCGTGTCGGTGGACGTGTCCATCGCGAGGACGACGGCGGGTTCGGTCTGGGTCATGGTGACGCTCTTCTCTGCGGGGTCGCGGACAGGCGCCGCGGTGGCGGCGCGACGTTTACGCAGACTAGTGTAGCCGCTCGCAGCGCGTCGGTCGGTCGCGGGACTACGCGGACGCGGCGGAGTCCACGGCCTCGGCAAGCTCGCGGGCGAGCTCGGCGGCGCGCTCGCCATGCGGCTCGAGCCTCACCGAGCGCGCGGGCTCGCAGCCCGCCTCGGCCTCGTCGTCCAGCCTGGTGAGAAAGACGTCGAGTCTCTCGTCGCCCAGCTCGTCGGAGAACTGCTCGCCCCACTCGATGACGCAGGCGCCGTCGGCGCCCAGCACGTCGTAGAGGCCCGCGTCGCCCAGCTGGTCGGGGTCGGTCAGGCGGTACAGGTCAAAGTGGTACAGGGGCATGCGCTCGCCGGCGTGGATCATCTGGATGGTGAAGGTGGGGCTCGTCACGTCGTCGGTGGCGCCCATGCCGGCCGAGATGCCCTTGGTGAGCTGGGTCTTGCCGGCGCCGAGGTCGCCCGTGAGCACGAGGACGTCGCCCTCGCGCAGAAGGGCGCCCAGCACGCGGCCGAGGCCGATGGTCTGCTCGGTCGAGTCCGAGCGGTAGGTCAAGTCGTCCACGCGGCGCGCGACGGCCACCGCGCCCGCGGCACTTCTCTGCATGTCGTCCGTCACGAGACGCTCCCGTCTCCCGCGGCAGGCGCGGGGTTCTCGGCGAGCCAGCGGCCCACCATCCTGAGGTCCTCCTCCAGAAGCGCGCCCCAGTCCTCGTGGTACAGGGTCGCGGCGGGGTGGAACGTGGGACACACGACGAAGTGGCCCACCTGGTGGAGGCGACCGCGCAGCGACATGACGCCGCGGTCGGTCTTGAGCACCCACTGCGAGGCGAAGTTGCCCAGGCACACGAGCACGTCGGGCCACACCGAGCGGATCTGTTCGCGCAAGAACGGCGAGCAGGCCGCGATCTCGTCGGGGTGGGGGTTGCGGTTGGAGGGCGGCCGACACTTGATGACGTTGGCGATGTAGACCTCGTCGCGCGTGAGGCCCGCCACGCCCAGCAGCGAGTCGAGCCTCTTGCCGGCGGCGCCCACGAAGGGCTCGCCCTGCAGGTCCTCGTTGCGGCCCGGGCCCTCGCCCACGAACATGACGCGGGCGTGCGGGTTGCCCGTGCCAAAGACGAGGTTGGTGCGCGTCTGGCCCAGCGGGCACAGGTGGCAGTCGCCCATCAGGTCGCGGATCTCCTCGAGCCTGACCTCTCCGGGCCGCTGGTGGTCGTGACCCGGGATGCGCATGACTGACATCGCGACCCCCTAGACGTAGACCTTCTGGAGGCGCATGCCGAAGTTGCAGGTGACCTCGTAGTTGATGGTGTCGCGCAGCGCCGCGATGTCGTCGGCCGTGATCTTTTCGTCGCCGTCGACGCCCATGACGGTGACCACGTCGCCAAAGCGGACGGGGTGCGTCGGGTGGTAGGTGCGTGGGTTGACGTCGACCGCGAACATGAACTGGTCCATGCAGATGTTGCCCACCTGGCGGCAGCGCATGCCGTCGACCAGGACGTCCATGCGGCCCGAGAGGCCGCGCGACAGGCCGTCGGCATACCCCACGGGAACGGTGGCGATCTGGATGTTCTGCTTGGGGATGCGGTAGTTGAAGCCGTAGCCCACGCCCTCCCCCACCTGCGGGTAGGCCGTGCGCGTGACGCGACCGCGGACGCTCATGACTGGCGCCAGCTCGATGCGCGGGACGGTGGTCTCGGCGGGGTGCATGCCGTACAGGCCCACGCCCACGCGGCACATCATGCGGTGCGTGTCGCGGTGCAGGATCGTGGCGGGCGTGTTGTCGCAGTGGACCAGGCCCGTCTCGAGGCCCGCCGCCTCGAGGGCGTCGACCACATCCGAGAAGCGCTTGTACTGGAGCTGGAAGTCCCAGCCGTTGACCTCGTCGGCGGTGGCGAAGTGCGTGAAGACACCCGCGCACTCCAGGCCGCGGTGGAAGTCGATGGCGCGACGGAACTCGACCACGTCGGCGGGCTTGAGGCCGATGCGGTTCATTCCCGTGTCCACGGCAAGGTGGTAGCGGGCCACACGGTCGAACGTCGCGGCGCACTCGCCCAGGGCGAGCGCGAACTCCTGGGTGTAGACCGACGGCATGATGTCGTGCTCGACGAGCGTCTGCACGCACTCCATCGGCGGCTCGCTCAGGATGAGGATCGGCTCGGTGATCCCGGCCTCGCGCAGCTCGACGCCCTCGGCGACCGTGGCCACGGCGAACTGGTCGGCGCCCGCGGAGCGCATGACGTTCGCGCAGCGGACGGCGCCGTGGCCGTAGGCGTCGGCCTTCACGACGCACATCATGCGCACGCCGCGCTCGATCTGGGAGCGGAAGGCCCTGGTGTTGCGGCGCAGCGCGGCCAGGTCGACCTCGACCCACGACCACCTGTCGTCGGGACAAATCCTGCTAGGCATTGGACTTCTCCTCGTCTGACATGGCGTCGGCCATCTCGGGCGTGGGCACGCCCAGAGCGGCACAGCGCTCAACGGAATCGGCGGCAAGGCCGACGCAATCGATGATATCCGTCGCCATCACGCCACTCGAGCCAAAGCGCTCGGCGGCAATGCCGGCGGCACGCCCGTGCACCTCGCAGGCAAGCGCGCACAGCAGCGGGAGCCGTGCCATGTCGTCGAGCCCGCGGGCGAGAAGTGCGCCGATGATGCCCGAGAGCACGTCGCCGGAGCCGGCGGTCGCAAGCGACGCGGGGCCCGGCTTGGGCAGCAGCGCGGCCTCGACGCCCACGCAGGCCGTCGCGGTGCCCTTGGCAACGATCGCGAGCTCGGAGCCGCCGTCGGACCACACGATGCGACGGGCGGCCTCCAGCGCGCTGGTGAGCGAGTCGGGCGGGGTGTCGGGCAGGCCCATGAGCCTGCCGAGCTCGCGGCGGTGCGGGGTCAGCACGAGCGGTGCCTCGCGGCGGATGAGCTCGGGGAAGTTGTCCAGGCGGTTGGAGGTGAGCCTTGCCAGGCAGTTGAGCGCGTCCGCGTCCATCACCAGTGGCGCCTGCGTCGCCAGAAGCGCAGAGCACACGCCCACGGTCGCGGCGTTCACGCGCATGCCGGGACCCACGACCACGGCACCCGCGCGCTCGGCGAGCTTCGCGGCGACCTCGGCGGCCTCGTCGGAGAAGGTCCCCTCCGCGGCGTCGCAGGGCAGCGGCACGACGGGGATCTCGACCATGTGGGCCTGCACGACGGGGGCCACGCAGGCGGGCACGGCCAGGGTCACGTAGCCGGCACCCGCGCGGGCGGCGGCACGGGCGGCCATGATGGCGGCCCCGGGATAGCGGGTCGAGCCCGCGACCACGAGGACCGAGCCGCGCGTGTACTTGTCGACGACATTGGTGGGCGCGGGCACCACGTCGATGTAGTCGGGAAGCTCGGCGCGCCAGGCCACCGGGTCGGCGTCGAGCACCAGCCTCTCGGTCTGCTCGGCCAAAGGCGCGATGACGATGGCGCCGCAGGCGTCGCGGCCCTCGTCGGCCAGAAGGCCGGACTTCAGGGCGATCATGGTGACCGTGACGTCGGCGAACACGGTCGCCGACGGCGCGTGGCCGGTCTGGGCGGAAAGGCCGCTCGGGACGTCGGCCGCCACCACGCGGGCGCCGGAGCCGTTGACGACGTCGATCCAGATGTCGAAGGGCGTGGTGGGGCTGCCGTGGAAGCCGGTGCCCAGGATGGCGTCGACCACGACGTCGGCGTCCGTCAGCATCTCCTCGAGGACGTCGCGCGGGGGCGCCACGACAACGGGCACGCCCGCGTCGACGGCTCCCTTGGCGACCATGAGGGCAAGGTCGCTCTTGAGTCGCTCGGGCGGCACCGCCGAGACGACCGTGACGTCGACGCCGGAGCCCAGAAGCTCCTGCGCCGCGACCCAGCCGTCGCCGCCGTTGTTGCCCATCCCGCACAGGACCACGACGCGCGAGACGTCACCCATGTGCAGGACCTCCTGCGACACGGCGTTGCCCGCGCGGTGCATGAGCTCGGAGACGCTCACGCCCTCGCGCGTGAGCGCGCGCTCGACCGACCTGACGTCCTCGACATTGAGAACAGGCTGCATTACCCGATCACATCTCCTCAGTCGCGCCCCGTTCGGGCGCCTCCCTCGTCACGGTCTCCAGCCCCGCGGCCGTGACCTCATCCTGCTGAACGCGCTCGAGGTCGTCGATGACCGAGCGCGCCTCCCTAAAGGACGCCTGCAGGCGCGCCTTTGGATCGGGCGCCTCGTCGCGCCTGGGGCGAGCGGCGTCCGTCACTGCCACGGCGTTGGCCACGGCCAGCTCATGCGTGTGCGTGAGCGACAGGGCGACCTCGCGCACGCCACGCTCCCGCGCCACCTCGGCCGCGCGACCCGCAAGGATCGCGGTCGGACGCCCCTGGGCGTCACGGCCCACCGACACGTCCGTCAAGGCGATCCCCTGCGAGAAGCCCGTGCCCAGCGCCTTGAGAACCGCCTCCCGCGCCGCCCATCGGGCGGCGTAGCGCTCGGCGGGACGCGCCGCGCGCTCGCAGTACTCGCGCTCCTGCCGGGTGAAGGCACGCTCGGCCACGCGCGGGGTGCGCTCGAGGGCGCGCTCCATCCGGGCGATCTCCAGAATGTCGACACCGACTCCGGCAAGCGCCATGGCTACTCCACCGTAACCGACTTGGCGAGGTTGCGCGGCTTGTCCACGTCGCAGTCACGGTCGAGCGCGACGTAGCGCGCGAGCATCTGCAGGTGGACGGCCGCGACGATGGGAACGAAGAACTCCTCGTCCACGGGCGGCACCCACAGGACCTTGTCGCATAGGGCGGCGACGTCGGAGTCGCCGTCGGTCGCCACGGCGATGCAGGTGGCACCACGCGCGATGACCTCCTCGATGTTCGAGACGGTCTTGTCGTGCAGCTTGTCGCGCGGGACGATAGCCACGACGGGGAAGCCCGTCTCCAACAGCGCGATCGGGCCGTGCTTCATCTCGCCTGCGGGGTAGGCCTCCGCGTGCAGGTAGCTGATCTCCTTGAGCTTGAGGGCGCCCTCGGCCGCCGTGGTCGAGTTGACGCCGCGACCCAGGAAGAGGCTCGACGAGACACCCTTGAAGGCAGCCGCGGCGACGCGGTCCTGCCAGCTGCGCTTGAGGACCTCGCGGACCAGGTCCGGGACCCTCTCGAGCTCGTGGTACTTCTCGGCAACCTGCTCGTAGGTGAACGAGCCGTTGCGGTGTGCCAGGTACAGGGCCAGGAGGATGGCCGCGACCATCTGTGCGGTGTAGGCCTTGGTCGAGCAGACGCAGACCTCGGGGCCAGCCTGGATGTAGAGCACGCCGTCGCTCTCGCGTGCGGCGGTGCAGCCGATGACGTTGGTGATCGCGAAGACGCGGGCGCCCAGGTCGCGCATCTTGCGGCCGGCGGCCAGGGTGTCGGCGGTCTCGCCCGACTGGGTGATGATCACGCACAGCGTGTGGTCGGTAACCAGGACGTCGTGGTAGATGAACTCGCTCGCGGTCTCGACGATGACGGGGACCTTGGCCCACGCCTCGGTGACGGTGCGCGCGATCAGGCCCACGTGGTAGCTCGTGCCACACGCGACGACGTAGACGCGGTCGATGGCGGCGGCCTCCTCGGGCGTCATGTCCAGCTCGTCCATGCGGATGCCGTCATCGGTCAGGCGACCGGCCAGCAGGCGCTCGAGGGCCTCGGGCTGCTCGGCGATCTCCTTGGCCATGAAGTCGGGGTGGCCGCCCAGCGTCGCCGCCGAGGCGTCCCAGTCGATCTTGAACTTTGCCGGGCGCGAGACGAGCGACCCGTCCGCGGCCACGACCTTCACCGCACCGTCGGACGACAGGCGCGCGAGCTGGCCGTCCTCGAGCTGGATGACCTGCGAGGCCTTGCCCGCGAGGGCGGTGATGTCGGAGGCGGCGTAGGCGCCGTCGTTTGCCTGCGCGATGACCAGCGGCGAGCGGCGACGGGCCACGACGATCTCGCCGGGGGCGTCGGCCGAGATGACGGCGAGCGCCCAGGAGCCACGCAGCCTTCCGCACGCGATGCGGACGGACTCGAGCAGATCGCCCTTTGCGGGACCCGCGAGCGAGTCCTCGACCAGGTGCGCGACGACCTCGGAGTCGGTGTCGGAGGCGAACTCGTGGCCGGCGGCCAGAAGCTCCTCGCGCAGGGCACGGTAGTTCTCGATGATGCCGTTGTGGACGATGGCAACGCGCCCGGTGCAGTCCAGGTGCGGGTGGGAGTTCCTGTCGGACGGCGCGCCGTGGGTCGCCCAACGCGTATGGGCGATGCCGCTCGTGCCGACCAGGTTGGCCGTAGAGCAGCGCTCGGCCAGGGTTGACACGCGCCCGGCGCACTTGACGCCGTGCAGGCCGCCGTCGGGCGAGAGCACCTCGACGCCGGCGGAGTCATAGCCGCGGTACTCGAGGGCGGCGAGGCCCTTGAGCAGGAAGGGCGCTGCCTGTCGCGTTCCGGTATATCCGACGATTCCGCACATGGGAACCTCCTCGTCTCTTTGGGTCGGGCGCCACGGGCGCGCCCGGGCATCCCATACTAGCAGCGCGCCGCTACTTCTCGCGGTACGGCTCGAGCGCCTTGAGCACGATGGCGTTGGCCTGCTCGCACAGGCTCTCCTCGGGGGCCTCCGCCAGCACGCGGACGAGCGGCTCGGTGCCGCTGGCCCTCACCAGGACGCGGCCGTTGCCCTCGAGGTACTTCTCGGCAGCCTCGACGGCGGCCTTGACCTCGAACGCCTCCATGGCGGCGTCCTTGTCGGCGACTCGCACGTTGACGAGCTGCTGCGGGTAGAGCTTGACCGGGCGGATGAGCTCGGAGAGCTTCTCGCGCTCGGCTCGGATGACCTCCATCAGGCGCAGGCTCGTCATGATGCCGTCGCCGGTGGTCTCGATGTCGCCGAAGATGATGTGGCCGGACTGCTCGCCGCCGAGCGAGTAGCCGTTGGCGCGCATGCAGGCCGAGACGTTCTTGTCGCCCACCGCGGTGGTCTCGTAGGAGAGCTTTGCGATGTCGAGGGCCTTGAACAGGCCGTAGTTGGACATGACCGTGGGCACCACGGTGCCGCCCGAGAGCCTGCCGTGCTTGTTGAGGTACTTGGCGCACACGTACAGGATCAGGTCGCCGTCCACCAAGCGGCCGCGCTCGTCGACGGCCAGGCAGCGGTCGGCGTCGCCGTCGTAGGCAAAGCCGACGTCGAGGCCCTGCTCGACGACGTGACGCTGCAGCTGCTCGATGTGGGTCGAGCCGCAGTCGACGTTGATGTTGACGCCGTTGGGGGCGTTGTTGATGACGCGCACGTCGGCGCCGAGGGCGTCGAAGACGGGCTTGGCGACGCTAGAGGCGGAGCCGTTGGCGCAGTCGAGGCCGATCTTCACGCCCTTGAGCGAGAAGTTCGCGCTGGCGATGAGGTGGGCGATGTAGCGGTTGCGGCCCTGCATGTAGTCGATCGTGCGGCCGATGGCCTCGCCGGTCGCCAGGGGCACCTCGAACTTGCCGTCGATGTAGTCCTCGACCTTCTCGAGAACGCCCTCGTCCATCTTGATGCCCTTGCCGTTGACCAGCTTGATGCCGTTGTCGGTGAAGGGGTTGTGGCTCGCGGTGATCATGACGCCGCAGTCGAAGTTGCCGTCGATGGTCTCGTAGCTGACGCCGGGCGTCGGGATGACGTGCAGCGTGTAGGCGTCCGCGCCGCTTGCCACCAGGCCGGCAATGAGGGAGCTCTCGAACATGTAGCTCGAGCGGCGGGTGTCCTTGCCGATGACGACGCGGGCCTTGCGACCCCTGTTGGCGCCGTAGTACCAACCGATGTAGCGGCCGATCTTAAAGGCATGCTCCACGTTCAGGCCCTCGTTGGCCCTACCCCTGAAGCCGTCGGTTCCGAAGTACTTCATTCGTGTCCCCTTTCGCGGGTCGCGGCGACCGTGCGCGAGGCCCGATCGCAATACCGCTCAATCGTACACAGCAAGGGGGACCCGTCGCATGCGACGAGTCCCCCTCGACAAAACTTCTTGTTACGCGTAACAGCCGAGAAGCACTAGCGCTTCGAGAACTGCGGGCGCTTACGGGCCTTCTTCAGGCCGTACTTCTTGCGCTCGACGGCACGGGCGTCACGGGTCAGGAAGCCGGCCTTCTTGAGGTCGGCACGGTACTCGCCGGCCTCCAGCAGGGCGCGGGAGATGCCCAGCCGCAGGGCGCCGGACTGACCGTTGATGCCGCCGCCGTCGCACAGGGCGATGACGTCGAACTGGTCGACGGTGTCGGTGACCCTGAACGGGGCGACAGCGTTGTCGACGAGCTGCTGACGGCCAAAGTAGTTGAGGGCGTCACGACCGTTGACGGTGACCTTGCCGGTGCCGGGAACGAGACGGACGCGGGCGACGGCCTCCTTGCGACGGCCAGTGCCGGTGTAAACAGCGGTGTTGTCAGCCATCGTTTAAGCCTCCAGATCGATCTTGGTGGGGTTCTGAGCGGTGTGCGGGTGCTCGGGACCAGCGTACACGTGCAGCTTGTGGAACTGCTGACGGCCGAGGGTCGTCTTGGGGAGCATGCCCTTGACGGCGTGCTCGATGACGCGCTCGGGGTGCTTGGCCATGGCCTCCTTGAAGGACTCCTTCTTCAGGCCGCCGAGCCAACCGGAGTAACGCCAGTACTCCTTGTGATCGGCCTTGACGCCGGTCAGAACGACCTTGTCGGCGTTGACGACCACGACGAAGTCACCGGTGTCGGTGTGCGGGGTGTACTGCGGCTTGTTCTTGCCACGCAGGATCATGGCGACCTGGGTCGCAAGACGGCCGAGGGTGGCGCCGTCGGCGTCGACGAGCACCCAGTTGCGCTCGATCTCGCCGGGCTTGGCGTAACGAGTCGACTTGTTCACTTGACTCCTCCAACTTGCTTTCGTTGGCCACCCCTGGACGAGCGACCACGCTGTTTGTCTATTTCAGAGATTACGGGGCTCTGAGAAACAAAGCTTTCAAAGTGTACACCACACAAGACGCTTTGTGGTCGTGACGTGCGAGAATCCCCATCTTCACGATGCCTGCACGCAAAGGGCCGGCATGCCCCCGAGGACATGCCAGCCCGCGACCGATCGAGTCTCGCCGCCCCTGCCGACCTACTCCCTGGGGAGAAGGTCGTCGAGGATCGCAGCCGCCGTCTCGCAATACTTTCCGCAATACATCCACGGGTCCTCGCGGTCGCAGTCGGGCTGGTCGTCCTCGTCGCGCAGGCAGTCGTAGCCACCCAAGAGCTCCCTGCAGGACAGGGTGCCGTGCTCCGCCATGAAGCGCTCCTCCAGCTCGTGGATCTTGGCCTTGAGCAGCTCGTCCTTCTCGCCAGGGTCTGCCTGGTCGAAGCCGTACGCGACGCCCAGGGCCACCGCGGCGGCGTTGACCGCGCCACAGACCTCGCCGCGGAACAGGCCGCCACCAAGGCCGGCGACCATGCGCACGGCGGCGTCGCGGTCCAGCCCCAGGGCGGGAGCCGCGTGTTCCATCACGCACTGCGAGCAGTGGAAGCCATCCTCCATCATCTTGTTCGCGTAGTCCTCGGTGAGTTTCTCTGCCATGATTTCCCCTCTCCCTTGGCGCGCGACGCGTCAGTCGAAGTTGTATGCGTCCATGATGGGCTCGCGACCCATCGTCTTGTCGTTGAAGTACTCGTACAGGCTGATCCCCAGGAACGAGCCGCTGATGTTGGTGACGTTGCGCCAACCCATGCCCTGCAGCCTGCAGATGGCGTAGTAGCTGCGCTGGCTCGAGCGGCAGTGCAGGTACACTGGCACGTCGCGCGGGATCTCGCCCATGCGCTCGGACAGCTGCGACAGGGGCACGTTGTGCGCGCCGTTGAGGTGGCCGGCCGCGTACTCGTCCGGTTCGCGGACGTCGACGATGTAGGCGCCCTTCTCGACAAGCCCGCGAACCTCGTCAACGTGGACCTGGCAGAAGCGGCCGCCCACGATGTTGAGCGCCACCATGGCCGCGAAGTTGACGACGTCCTTGGCGGTCCCGTACACGGGTGAGTAGCACAGCTCGCAGTCGCGCAGGTCCTCGAGGGTCCCACCCATGCCCAGCAGGGCGGCCACCACGTCGACGCGCTGCACGGCGTTGCCGACGCCGATCGCCTGGGCGCCCAGCAGCTTGCCGGTGGGAACCTCGTAGACGAGCTTGAAGCCCAGGTAGTTGCTATCGGGCATCAGACCGACCTTGTCGGACGGGTAGACCAGCACCGAGTCGCACTCGTAGCCGGCATCGCGTGCGGCACGCTCGGACAGGCCCGTGCAGGCCGCGTTTTGCGAGAAGACCTGGATGCATGACGACCCGATGAAGCCACGATTGCGGTCGGCCACGCCGTACATGTGGTCGGCGGCGGCGCGGGCCTCGCGCTGGGCAGGACCGGCCAACGCCAGTCGGCTCGGCCTGTGGGCCAGCGCGTCGTAGGTCTGGACCGCGTCGCCCACCGCGTAGATGTCGGGGTCGCTCGTGCGCCAGTTGGCGTCGACCTCGATGCCGCGCGCCTGCCCGATGGTAAGCCCGGCGTCGGCGGCGAGCTCGGTCTCGGGGGCCACGCCGACCGCCATGACGACGGCGTCCGCCGCGACCTCGACCTCGCCAGCAGGGCCCGCAGCCCGCACAAGGCCCTTCTCGATAGAGGTCACCGTGGTGGAGACGTGCAGCTCGACGCCGTTGTCGTCAAGCTCCTTGTGCAAGGTCTGGACCATGTCGTAGTCGAACGGCTGCAGGATCTGGTCACGACCCTCGACCACGGCAACCCGCTTGCCAGCGCGCACGAGGTTCTCCGCGACCTCGATGCCCACGAAGCCGCCGCCGACCACGCACACGCTACGGACGTCCTCGCGGTCGACGTACGACTTGAGCGCGCGAATGTCGGTCACATTACGCACCGTGAAGACGCTGTCGGCGTCTGCCCCCGGGATGGGCGGCACGATCGGCGCGGCACCCGGGGAGAGAACCAGCTTATCGTAAGGCTCGTCGTACTCGTCACCCGTAGTCAGGTCGCGCACGCGAACGGTCTTGGCCTCGCGATCGATCGAGACGACCTCGCTCTTTACGCGAACCTCGATGTCGTGCTGCCTCTTGAACTTCTCGGGCGTCATCAATACCAGGCTGTCGCTGCTGGGCACGACGCCACCCAGGTGGTACGGCAGCGCGCAGTTGGAGAAGGAGACGTGCTCGCCTCGCTCCAACACGACGATTCTGGCATGCGCGTCCAGGCGCCTCACGCGCGCGGCGGCAGACGCGCCGCCCGCGACGCCACCAACGACCACGAGCTTCATCAGGTCCTCCCGTCCCAGGCGTCCGTCGCGCGGCCGCCCGCAAACTCGCTTCCACACGTGCATCAACGACAATGCTAGAACGACCGCCGCAGCCGGGGTGGCCACGACGGTCGCCTTTTTTCTAAAGCAATTTCTCGATCTGCGACAGGGTCTTCTCGGCCTCGCTGCGCCCCATGAGATAGGCGCGCAGCAGGACCTCGCCCGACCCGCCGGTGGTGGGGATGCCAAGCGGCTCGGGCGGTGCGACGACCGTCACCCTGCCCTGCTTCTCGAGCGAGAAGATCCGCTCGCGCTGCGCGTTGTAGCGCTCAGGGCGCGTCTCGAGGGCCTCCAGGTAGTACGGCTTGTTCGCGTACTGCCTGCGGGCGACGGGCATGAGGGTGCCCGCCGACTCCTTGCGGTAGTCGCGCGGCTGCGTCAGGACGACCAGCGCGTGCGAGGCAGGGCCTCCCGCGCCCTCGGGACGGGCGAATCCCTCCAACCCAAGAGCCGTCTCAACGGGGACAGAGTCCGCCGTGCCACCGTCCAGGTACCGCCTGCCGTCAACCTCGACGATCTCGGACAGCATGGGCAGCGACGCCGACGCGATGATCTTGTCCATATCGTCGGGCATCCTGCGGATCGGCAGGTAGGCAGGCGTGCCAAACGTGACATCGGTCGCGCAGGCCCATACGGGCGTGGTGCCCGAGTTGAAGGTCTCGACATCGAGCGGGTCCAGGCGTTCCTGCACCTCGTGGTACAAGAAGTCATTGCCCGCAATGGAACCCGTCTTGGCAAGCGACATCACCGACATCATGCGACTGTCGTCGCGAAACGCGAGCACCACGCGAATGTATCGACCGATCTGCCGTGCGCGGAACGTCACCGCATTGAGCGCGCCCGCCGAGGTACCCCAGACGCTATCAAACCCCGTCAGGCCCTTCTCCATAAGCACGTCGAGCACGCCCGCGGTAAACACGCCGCGGTAGCCGCCGCCCTCAAGCACCAACGCGGTGCCCGTGCCAGCCGTGCCCGCAAGGGCGGCACCCACGGCGGCCGCATCGGCGACACGGTCCTTCTCGTCGGCGAGTATTTCGCCCATCGCAACTCCCATCGTCATCCGAAGGCACATGGCCCCGCAAACGCCCTTGCGAACGCTCGCATCAAAGCAGGCGTCACGCCCCCTGCGCACCGCGCATTACCGACCTTGCCGAGAAGTGCCTAGTAGCAGCAGATGGCAAGATCATTGATAATGCTTAGCACGAACCCGAGAACCATTGCGACGACCGCGACAAGCATGGCGCCCATGAACAACCCGTCGGCAATGACCAGCAGATGGAAGGCATTGTCAGCCACCTCGGACCCCTTGCGAACTATCTCACGCTGCTCGTCGATGCACCTGCGAACCACCGCGGCCTCGTCGGCGGCCGCAGCCATCGAATCGAGCGAGCCGCCCGGGCTCCACGTGGCAACACCCCTCAGCGACCTGAGTCGCATCCCCGCAACAAGGGAGACCGCGGTCGAGCCCACACACAGCAGCACGACGCCAACCGCAAGCGCACGCAACGTAACGCTCGCCCAAAAGAACGGCGAATCATACGAAAGGACGGGCAAAACAACGGCGCTAATTGCGACAACGGCAACGTTGCCAAGCACAAGATGTCCGATATGTGCCGTCATAGTCGTCACACGCGTGTCCAGATCGCCGCGCGAGTTGGAAAGCAACTCCGATAGGACCACCAGGTCGGCAATCCTGCCCTTACCCTCGCTCATTCGTCCCCCATTCCGCCGGAAAACAGCCCGGATCAAGTCGATTCAATATCTCTTGGGTACCCCAAGCTGCCCTGTGTCACACGCCCAACTCGCAACCTCTCGACCAAATACCCCTACCGAGAAGTGCACCCAGGAGAAGCATAGACCCGAGACGCGAGTCCCAAATAGTGTCCACGCACCAGATTACATTAGCGCTAACGAGAGGGGCAAAGGCCCGTCCACAATCGCTAAGGAGTGGGATATGTATACCCCGTCACGTCGAATGCTCAGCTTTTACATCCGCGGCTTCCAGTACTGGGACGGAGCGCTCGTCCTCAAGAAGCTTAAACCTGGGAAGAAGCTGACCCTGGTTGCCGAGCCGGACAACCCCTACGACCCCCGCGCCGTCAGGATCGAGCGCCGCGGCACCAAGCTCGGCTACGTCCCGCGCGAGTCCAACGAGGTCGTCGCG
>CAKVON010000013.1 GCA_934792625.1 uncultured Atopobiaceae bacterium | reverse complement strand
TGGGTGAAGGGTCTCGAACCCTCGACCTACGGAGCCACGGTCCGTCGCTCTACCAACTGAGCTACACCCACCATTTAGCTTCCCGTTCAGGCAGCTCGATTATTATGCACAACCCAGACGGCCGTTGCAAGGACAAATTTCCAAAAGAGTTTGATTCCCCTTGCGCCAACCAAACGTTCACAATTCTGAGGGAACCGAGAAGTGCCGCGCAACACCATGCCCAAGCGGACGCGCGGCCAACCGAAAGGACTGCCCATGCGCTTCGAGTACCCGGGATGCGACGTCAACTACGAGCTGGAGGGGCCTGCCGACGCGACACCGATCCTCATGCTGCACGGATTCGGCTGCGAGCTCGCCCTCATGCGCGGCTGCATGGAGCCCGCGATCGGGGGCGCGGGCCACGCGGACGACTTCCTGCGCGTCTACGTCGACCTGTCGGGGCACGGCGCCAGCGCGCACGCCGACCGCTCCCTCGCGGCCTCGGACGAGCTTCTGCGCTGCGTGCTCGCCCTCGAGCAGCACGTGGCGCCCGACAGGCCCTTCTGCGTCGTGGGCGAGTCCTACGGCGGCTACCTTGCCCTGGGGGCCGTCGCCACCCTGCCCGAGCGCGTCTTGGGCTGCGAGCTCATCTGCCCGCTCAGCGTAAACGACCTCGCCGCGCGCGACTGCGAGCCCGGCGGCGTCATCGAGGGGGACGACGCCTTCCTCGCGACCCTGACTCCCGAGCAGCGTGAGAGCTTCCTGCAGCTGGCGGTCCGTGCCGACGAGCCGACCTACGAGCGCTTCCGCGACGAGGAGGCGCCGGGCTTCGCGCATGCCGACACGGCGTTTCTCGACGCGGTGGACGAGCGCTTCCCTCTGGGCGTCGACATCGACGCGACGCTTGCCGAGAGGCCCTTCGAGGGGCCGTCCCTGCTTCTGTGCGGCAGGCAAGACGCGATGGTCGGCTGGCGCGACCAACAGCGCCTGTTGGGCCTAATGCCGCGCTGCACGAGCGCCGTGCTCGACGTGGCGGGCCACAACCTTCAGCTGGAGCGCCCCGAGCTGTTCGACGCGCTCACGGCCGACTGGCTGCGACGCGTGCTTCTCGCCAGGAAATAGTCGTTCGAAGACCGAGGCAACAAGAGGGGGCGGACCCGCGCGACGCGAGCCCGCCCCCGTTGCCTTGCGTTGTCGAACGCCATGCCCGCGCCGTCAGGCACCGGGCCGAGGCGCGCCCTAGACCAGGTGCTCCGCGATCTGGACGGCGTTGGTGGCGGCACCCTTGCGGATCTGGTCGCCGCAGCACCAGAAGGTGAGCGAGTTCACGCCGTCGGGGGCGGACAGGTCGCGGCGGATGCGGCCGACGTAGACGAGGTCCTGGTCGGAGGTGTCCAGGGGCATCGGGTAGCCCAGGTTGTCGATGTCGTCGACGACCTTGACACCGGGTGCGGCCGAAAGGATCTCGCGGGCCTCGTCGGGGGTGATGGGACGGTCGAACTCTGCCGTGATGGACTCGGAGTGCGAGCGCATGACGGGGACTCGCACGCAGGTGCAGTTGACGCGCACCTCGGGCAGGTGCATGATCTTGCGCCCCTCGTTCTGCATCTTGAGCTCCTCGGAGGTGTAGGCATCGTCCTTGAAGCCGCCGATCTGCGGGATGAGGTTGAACGCCAGCTGATAGGCGAACGGGTCGGTCGCGCCGACGGGGTCGCCGGCCACGATGGCCGCGCTCTCGCGCTCGAGCTCGCGCAGGCCGGGCATGCCGGCGCCGGAGGCGGCCTGGTAGGTCGAGACGATCAGGCGCCTGAGGCCGGCAGCCCGGTGCAGCGGGAACGTCGGCACCAGGCCGATGATCGTGGCGCAGTTGGGGTTGGCGATGATGTTGCGCGGGTGGTTCGCGATGTCGTCGGCGTTGATCTCGGGGATGACCAGGGGCACGTCGGCATCCAGGCGGAAGGCGTGGCTGTTGTCGACGCAGACCGCGCCACGCGCGGCGGCCTCGGGCAGCAGCTCCTTCGCCTGGGCGTCGCCGGCGGCGCCCAGGACGATGTCGACCCCCTCGAAGGCCTCGGGGGTGGCCTCGGCAACGCTCACCTGCTCGCCGCGGAAGGTCACGGTCTTGCCCACCGAGCGCTTGCTCGCCAGCGGGACCAGGCGCGACACGGGAAAGTCGCGCTCCTCGAGACACTGGATCATCTGCGTGCCGACGACGCCGGTGGCGCCGAGGATGGCAACGACCTTGTCAGACATGTGTGGCCTCCTGTCAGGCGGATTGACTGTCTAATGGTGAGAAGGACAAGAAGGGCGGGCAGGGCCCGCGTGCGCCGACGGGACTAGCCCTCGTCGGCGCCGACCATCTCGCCAGCGACGAACTTGTCGTAGATCACGCGGATGGCGCGGTCGAAGTCGGAGTTGTTGACGCCCAGGATGATCGAGATCTCCTGCGAGCTCTGGGTGATCATGCGGATGTTGATGCCCGCCTCGCCCAGCGCGCCGAAGATGCGGCCGGAGGTGCCGGCGCGACGGCTCATGTTGCGGCCGACGACCGAGATGAGAGCCAGCTGGTCGACGATGTTGACCGAGTCGGGCTTGAGCTCCTGCTGCAGGTCGTTGACGATCGAGTAGATCGTGTCCTTCACGTCGGCGCCGTTGACGACGATGCCGAAGGAGTCGACGCCGGTGGGGATGTGCTCGACCGAGACGCCGTAGCGCTCGAAGACCGACAGCGCGCGACGGACGAAGCCGACTGCGTTGGACATGTGCGCCTTCTGGACGTGGACGGCGAGGAAGTCCTTCTTGCCAGCGATGCCCGTGATGAGGTGCTCGAGCTCGCGCTCGGCGGCCGACTCGCGGATGACCGTGCCGCGCGCCTCGGGGTCGTTGGTGTTCTTGATCTGGATGGGGATGTTGGCCTCGCGCACCGGGAAGATGGCCTCCTCCTGCAGCACCGAGGCGCCCATGTAGGACAGCTCGCGCATCTCGTCGAAGGTGATGCGCTTGATCGAGCGGGGCTTCTCGACGATGCGGGGGTCCGCCGCGAGGAAGCCGGAGACGTCGGTCCAGTTCTCGTAGACGCCGGCGTCCAGGCAGCGGGCCAGGATCGCGCCGGTGATGTCGCCGCCGCCGCGCTGGAAGAGCTTGATCGTCCCGTCGACGGTCGAGCCGTAGAAGCCGGGCAGCACGAAGGTGCCCAGGCGCGCCACCGCGTCGTTCACGCGGGTGGCGGTGCGGGTCATGTCGACCGTGCCGTCGTGGTGGAAGACCATGACGTCGGCGGCATCCAGGAAGGGGATGCCCAGGTACTCGGCCATGAGCTGGCCGGTGAACCACTCGCCGCGGGAGACGATGTACTCGGGCGACAGCGACTTGATGACCGCGGAGAACTCCTCGAACTTTCGCGCGATCGGGTACTTGAGGCCAAGCTCCTCGGCGATGTCCACATAGCGCTGCTCGATGTCCTTGAGAAGCGCGGTGCAGTCGACGTGATAGGCGATGTGGGCGTTGACCAGCAGGAGAAGGTCGGTGATCTTGTTGTCGCTCGGGAAGCGCTTGCCCGAGGCGGAGACGACGACGAACCTGCGGTCATGGTCGGCGCGGACGATGTCACGCACCTTCTTGAACTGGCCGGCGTCGGCGACGCTCGAGCCGCCGAACTTTGCGACCTTGATCATGGGCTAGTCCTCCTTGGGAAGCGCGGCGAGAAACGCGCGCGGGTCGGTCTCGAGGGCACGGGCGAGCTCGGCGCGTGCGGCCTCGGCGGTCATGTCGGCCATGCGCCACATGCCGGGCGCCATCTCGGTCGCGCCGTCCGGGGCGCAGGCGGTCGTGCGCAGCAGGTAGTCCGAGACGAGCAGCAACGGGTCGTAGGCCAGGCCCCGCGAGAAGTCGTAGGTCGGGCGCACGCCGGCGGCACAGTCGATCAGGTCCTGCACGATGGCGTTGCCGGTGGGCAGGCTGCCCGCGCCCTGGCCGTAGAACTTGAGCTCGCCGATCGAGGGGCCCACGACCGAGACGAGGTTGAAGTTGTCGGGCACGTTGGCCTCGAGCGAGGACTGCGGGATCGCCACGGGCTCGACGGCGACCGCGTAGGCGTCGCCGGAGCGGACGCCGCGGCCGAGCAGCTTGACGGAGAGGCCGAGGCCCGCCAGGACCTCCATGTCGGCCTTGGTCAGGTTGCGGATGCCCGAGACGGGCAGGTCGTGCGTGCAGGCCACGTCGAAGGCGACGCTGGCCGAGATGATCGTCTTGTTCTTGACGTCGATGCCGTCGATGTCGGCCGACGGGTCGCGCTCGGCATAGCCGAGCTCCTGGGCCTTTGCCAGGACCTCGTCGAAGTCCGAGCCGTTCTTGCGCATCTGGTCGATGATGTAGTTGGTGGTGCCGTTGAGGATGCCCTTGAAGGAGGAGACCTCGTCGACGCGACGGACCTTCTCGACAGACGCGATCCAGGGGATGCCGCCGCCGCAGGTGGCCTCGATGAACAGGCCGACGCCCGCCTCGCCCGCGAGCGAGGCGAACTCGGCGAAGTGCTCGGCCACGACCGCCTTGTTGGAGGTGACGACGTGCTTGCCCGCCCCCAGCGCGGCGGCGATGAAGGTGTGCGCCGGCTCGATGCCGCCCATGCACTCCACTACGGCGTCGACGTCGGGGTCGGAGACGATCTGGTCGTAGTCCGACGTCATGCGGGAATCGGTGAGTCGGTCGGGAAGCTCGAGGATGCGCGTGACCTCGAGGCCCGGGACGCTGGCGGAGATGATCTGGTCGACGCCGCGGCCGACGGTTCCAAACCCGAGGATGGCGATTTTCATCTAGTGTTTCCAATCCTTTAGCTCTGACGTGTGCGGCACGTGCCCGCCCGCGGCTGCCTGTATGATTGTCCGTGAAACAGACATCCCAGGTACCAAACCGCGTCTGCGAGGAGTGGCCAAGGTGAGTATTTTCTACCACAGCACGCGTTCGAACGAGCAGCTCGTAACAAGCAAGCAAGCTATCCTGCGTGGCATCGCCCCCGATGGCGGCCTGTACGTCCGCGACGGTCTGTCCGATCTGGGCATCGACCTCGACCAGGTCTGCTCGCAGGACTTCCGCGCGACCTCGAGGCTCGTCCTGGGCAAGCTGCTGCCCGACTACACCGAGGACGAGATCGCCTCCTGCGTCGAGGGCGCCTACGGCGAGCAGTGGGACTGCGACGCCGTGACCCCCGTGACCAAGCTCGGCGACGACTGGCTGCTCGAGCTCTACCATGGCCCGACCTGCGCCTTCAAGGACGTCGCCCTCCAGATGCTGCCGCGCCTCATGTCGTGCGCGCGCACCGGCGACGGCCGCGACGTCATGATTGTCACCGCCACGAGCGGCGACACCGGCAAGGCGGCCCTGGCGGGCTTCGCCGGCGTGCCGGGCACCGCGATCACCGTCTTCTACCCGCACGGCAAGGTCTCCGACACCCAGCGCCTCCAGATGGTCACCCAGGCGGGCGCCAACGTCGAGGTCTGCGCCGTCGAGGGCAACTTCGACGACGTCCAGACCCAGGTCAAGCACATCTTCGCCGACGACGCGCTGGCCGGGCGCCTGGCTGCCGACAACACCATGCTGTCCAGCGCCAACTCCATCAACGTCGGCCGCCTCGTCCCGCAGGTCGTCTACTACTTCGACGCCTACGCCCAGCTCGTGCGCGCGGGCGCCATCGAGAAGGGCGACGAGGTCGAGTTCTGCGTCCCCACCGGCAACTTCGGCGACGTGCTCGCCGGCTACTACGCCAAGCTCATGGGCCTGCCCGTCCGCACCTTCGTCGTGGCCTCCAACACCAACGACGTGCTGTGCGACTTCATCACCACGGGCACCTACGACCGCATGCGCCCCTTCCACAAGACGATCAGCCCCTCGATGGACATCCTGGTCTCCTCCAACCTCGAGCGCCTGCTCTACCTCATGAGCGGCGACGACTGCGAGCTGGTTGCCCACCTCATGTCCGACCTCGCCGACAAGGGCAGCTACACCGTGCCCGACGCACTTCTCGCCAGGCTGCGCGAGACCTTCGCGTGCGGTCGCGCCGACGACGCCCAGACCAAGGCGACCATCCGCGGCGCCTGGGAGGAGCTGGGCGTCGTGCTGGACACGCACACCGCCGTGGCCAAGCACGTGCTCGACTCTCGCGAGAGGGACGGCGTCGCCGCGCGCGTCTGCCTGTCCACCGCGAGCCCCTTCAAGTTCTCGAGCGACGTCCTGGCCGCACTGGGCACCGATGTCAGCGGCATGGGCGACTTCGACTGCATGGACGAGCTCGCCCGCACGTGCGGCGTCGCCGCGCCGGCCCAGCTGTCCTCGCTGCGCGACGCCGAGGTCCTGCACACCGGCGTCACCAAGGTCGACGGCATGTCCGGCGTCGTCGAGGCCGCCTGCGGGAGGTGCCTGGCATGACGCAGGCCGTGACCTCGGCCACGCAGGCCGCTCGCGCGGCGCGGGCCGCGGGCGAGCCGGGCGCCGCCGGGCAGGCCGCCGAGCGCGCCGGCTACGTCGTCGTGTCGGTGCCCGCCACCTCGGCAAACCTCGGCGTGGGGTTCGACTGCCTGGGCATGGCGCTCGACCTGCGCGCGAACTTCGGCTTCTTGCGCTCCGACCACCTGGAGATCTACGGCTGCGAGGAGCGCTTCCGCGGCGAGGACAACCTCGTGTGGACGAGCTACCTCACCGCACTGGCGGCAATGGGCGTCGATCCCATCCCCGTGCGCATCGACATCGACTCGCCCGTGCCCCTGGCGGGCGGGCTTGGCTCCAGCTCCACCTGCGTGGTGGCGGGCGTCGTGGCCGCGCAGGCAATGGCGGGCCGCCCCTACGACCCCGCCTTCACGCTCGACGTGGCCTGCGGCATCGAGGGCCATCCCGACAACGTGGCGCCCGCGATACTGGGCGGTCTCGTGAGCTCGTTCATGTCCGACGGCGAGGTCTTCAGCACCCACACGTCCGTCTCGCCCGACCTGCGCTTTGTCACGGTGGCACCGCCCTACGAGGTGCGCACCGCCGACGCGCGCCGCGTCATGCCCGAGGAGGTGCCCCTCAAGACCTGCGTGTGGCAGATGGGCCGCTGCGTGGCGACCGTGCAGGCTCTCGAGAAGGGCGACGAGCGCCTGCTTGCCGCCGCGTGCCGGGACCGCCTGCACGAGCCCTACCGCAAGATGCTCATCGCCGACTACGAGTCGCTGCGCGCCACCGCGCTCGACGCCGGGGCCTGCGCCTTCTTCATCTCGGGATCGGGATCGACCATGATCGCGGTCGCAAAGGGAACCGAGCGGGCGGGCGCCGTGCACGATGCGCTTGCCCTGACCAGGCCTAACTTCTGGATGAGGATCCTGTCCGCCACAGACGACGGAGCGCGCATAGAGCACGCGTAGCCAGAAGGCCGCACGCGCAGCCGACCATGTCCAGGCATACGTCCGAGACCATCCCGCTGCGCCTCGGGACAAACAGCTGGATCGTCTCGTCGACGCACGGGACCAAGACGCACACCGCAAGCGTCGCCCACGTGCCCGCGTGGGCGACGCTCTTTGTTGGCGAGGGTCCGTCGACGACACGGCCCTTCTCGGCAGAAAGCTCCTTCTCGGCAGGGTGGTCCCTCCCGGCGGCACGCTCCCCCACCCGCGACCCACGCAGCCAGGCGGGACGCAGCGCCCACGACGCCACGATGCCCAACACCAGGTATTCCGAGAAGTGCCCGAGCTTTCGTACCACGTGGTTCATCGCATGGGTGCCCCGGATGCCCAGCGCAGCCAGGAGCGGCGAGACGCGCGAGACGACCGAGAGGCTCTCGGCGTCGGACGCGACACCCGGGACGAGCGAGTGACCCCAGATGAGGCAGACCCAGACCACAAGGACAAGAAGACGCGCCGCGGGGATTCCACGGCGCGGACTGTGCGTGATGCCGGGCATCGTGTCGGCGACCCCTTAGGCCTCGCGAACCGACGCGGCCATGTGGCGCGGCACGTAGGCACCGCGGCCGCGACGCGAGCCGCCGAGCAGCGCCTGCGTGGAGGTGCCGCCCTCGATGACCTTGAGGTAGCTGCGGGCCTTGCGGCGAGCGGTGTTGGACTCGTTGCGCGAGAACTCGTCGTTGATCAGGTACTCGACGTAGCTCTCGGTGTCGACGACCTCCGGGTGGCCGGCGGGCGTGCGGAACGGGATGAACTTGGTGGGACCCTCGAGGCCGTCGGGCTCGTCGAGCGTGTCGCCGCCACCGATGACGTCGACGAAGTCGACCGCGGGGAAGGCTCCGGAGTCCTGGCTCTCCATCGCGTCGAGGGCGCGCTCCCACATGTCCTTCTCGGAGTCCAGCGCCTCGGCCGCGCGCTGCTCGGGGTAGACGCCCATGTCGAGGTCGGCAAGGCGTGCTGCGACGGAGTTGCGTGCCGCGGCATGGGTCTTGGGGGCCTGGTCGGCGGCGGTCGCCTGCGCTGCCGAGAAGGACGCGAGCCCTGTCGAGGCGCCCACGTCGAGATCGCGACGGACCGAGTCGCCCATGGCGACGTTCCACCAGCCGGTGCCGACGTCGCCGACGCTGCCGTCGGCGCGTTCGATCACGGGCACGCCGTCCATCATGTCGGACCCCAGGCGCTCGCCCAGCACGTCGGCCACGCCGCGGGCGCGGGCGGCCATGCGCTCGGCAAAGGAGAGGCGGCGCACGTAGTTGGTCGCGATGTCCTCGTAGTCGTCGGTTGCGTGCGCGCCGCCACGACGCCGCGCGCCAGAATCGGCGGCCACGGTCGCGGCGGGCTCGGGCGCGGCGGGTTTGGCCGCAACGGGCTCAGCCGCGGGATCGGGCACGTTGACGGACCTGCGCCCGGACGCGGGCTTGGGGGCAGGCGACCCCTGGGAACAGGGGCGCACGGGCTTTGCCTCGGGGGCAGCGGCCTCGCGGGCATCGACGTCCTTCTCGGCACGAGTGGAGTCGGACGAGAAGGACGAGGGGTCGACCCAATCGAGGTCCTCGTAGTCGTCGGCCGTGGCGGGGCGACGGTCGCCCGTAACCCAGCTGGAGGCGGGCTCGTTCGCGCCACGGGCGTGCGCGCCCGCGCCTCGACGGGCCTCGACGGCCCTCTTTGCGGCGACGGCGGCGCGGGTGACCTCGGGCTCGTTCGAGACTTCATGAATGGTCACGTTGCCGACGAACGCGCCGTCGACGTCGCCGGACCTACGCACGGCGAACCAGGTGACGGCGGCGCCCACCGCCGCGCCGGTGGCGCAGCCGAGGGCGAACGGCAGGATGGAGGCGGGCGGGGTCGGCATGCTCACGCCGCCCACCGTCAGCGCCTGGGCGTCCGTGGGCACAACCAGCGTCGAAGCCGACGCGAGACCTGCGAAGATGGCGGGACACCTGTGGTTGAAGCTCATGTCCCCGTGCACCCCCTCCAGTCGCACTTTTGTGCGACCTCGTTACGCGAAGATGAGGCGATGCGGAAATGCCCGGGACCCTTGGCCTACGGCTGGCGCCGATGGCGCCGCCAGGCGGTCCGATTTCCGACGGGTTGGGTTCGTTTCATCTTCGTTTTCCGTCGTTTGAGTTGCGTTGGCGCCACATATGGCACCCACAATCAGAAATATACGACACGCGGACCCAAATGCAACCATAAAGGGGTCAAGATTGTCCCGTGCGGACACATCGACTCGAGGGGGATTCTCATGAGGGACATCGCGATCGTTACCGGGGCGTCATCAGGAGTTGGTGCCGAGTTCGTCCGACAACTCGGCGAGGGCCGCGGCGGGCGGCTGGACGAGATCTGGCTCGTCGCGCGCAACCAGGAGCGCCTCGACGCCGTCGCAAGCTCGTGCGCCACCCCCTGCAGGACCTTTGCCCTCGACCTGTGCGACCAGGCCTGCTTCGACGTCATCGGTGACGCGCTGCGCACCGACGACGACCTCAGCGTTCGCTGGCTCGTCAACAGCGCGGGCTTCGGCAAGTTCGGCGACTTTGGCGACATCGGCGAGGTCGCCAACGCCAACATGGTCCGTCTCAACTGCCTCGCCGTGGTCCAGATGTGCTACCAGGCGCTGCTGCGCATGCACTCGGGCTCCCGCATCGTCAACCTCGCCTCGGCGGCGGCGTTCGTGCCCCAGCCCCGCCTGTCGGTCTACGCCGCGTCCAAGAGCTTCGTGCTCAGCCTCTCCCGCAGCCTCGACCACGAGCTGCGGGAGGTGGGCATCCACGTGACCGCCGTGTGCCCAAAGTTCATGGACACCGCCTTTCTCGACCGTCCCGGCGACCGGGCAAGCGTCGCCGACAAGACCTGGATTGGCTTCGAGCGCCCCTCCGACGTCGTCTCGCGCGCGATCGACGACGCAATCAGGGGAAGGGCGCTGTGCATCCCCTCCCCTGACATGCGTCTGGCCTATGTGGCCTGCAGGCTCCTGCCCGACGGCCTGGTGATGGACCTGCAGCAGACCATCGGCAGGCACCTGTCGCGCTAGGCGGTGTAGTCGGTCGCCTGGGCCTTCTTGGCGGAACGAATGAGGAACTCGTCGTTGGACTTGGTGGCGCGTAGCCCCTTGACCAGCGATGCCGCGGCGCGCTCGGTGTTGTTCATGTTCGCCAGGATGCGACGGATGCCCCAGACGAACGGCTGCAGCTCGGGCTGGATGAGAAGCTCCTCGTTGCGCGTGCCCGACGCCACCGGGTCGATCGCCGGGAAGATGCGCTTGTCGGCCAGGTCGCGGTCGAGCTTGAGCTCCATGTTGCCGGTGCCCTTGAACTCCTCGAAGATGACCTCATCCATCTTCGAGCCCGTCTCGACGAGTGCCGAGGCGATGATCGTGAGCGAGCCGCCGTTCTCGATGTTGCGGGCGGCACCCAGGAACTTCTTGGGCGGGTACAGCGCCGACGCGTCGACGCCACCCGACAGGATGCGGCCGCTGGCGGGCTGCGCCAGGTTGTAGGCGCGTGCCAGGCGGGTGATCGAGTCGAGGACCACCACGACGTCGTCGCCCTGCTCGACAAGGCGCTTGGCGTGCTCGATCACGAGCTCGGAGACGGCGGTGTGGTTGTCGGCGGGCATGTCGAAGGTCGACGCGACGACCTCGCCGCGAATCGAGCGCTGCATGTCCGTGACCTCCTCGGGGCGCTCGTCCACCAGGAGGCAGATGAGGTGCACCTCGGGGTTGTTGGCCGCGATGGACTGGCAGATGTGCTTGAGCACGGTGGTCTTGCCGGCCTTGGGGGGACTCACGATGAGGCCACGCTGGCCCTTGCCGATGGGTGCCACCAGGTCGATGGCACGGCCGGTGATGGAGTCACGGCCGCACTCAAGCCTGAGGGGCTCGTTCGGGTAGATCGGCGTGAGGTCGCGGAAGTGGGCGCGTTCGCGGGCGAGCTCGGGGGCACGGCCGTTGACCGAGGTGATGTGGGCCAGCGGCGGGTACTTGCTCTTGCCCTTGTTGGGCACGACGGTTCCCTCGAGCACGTCACCGGGGCGAAGGCCGTACTGGCGAATCGTCTGCTGGAAGACGAAGGCGTCGTTGGGACCCTGCATGTAGTTGTCGGAGCGCAAAAAGCCGTAGCCCTCGCCCCTCTGAATCTCGAGCACGCCTTTGGCCTGGCGGAAGCCCTCGGCCTTCGCGGCCGCGGCGTAGACGACCTCGACCAGGTCGCCCTTGCGGATGCCAGTGCCGTCGATGCCGAGCTCGGCGGCCTTGGCACGAAGCTCGGCGACCTTCATGGCCTGGAGCTCGTCGTGAGACAGGCTCGGCTCGGCGTTGAGGTCAGGCCCGTTGTTGTTGCGACGGTTGTTGCGGCGGTTGTTTCGGCCCTGGCCTTGGTCGTTGTTGCGCTGGTTGCGGCCCTGGCGGTTGTTGCCGCCATTGTTGGAACCGTTGTTATAGCCGTTGCCGCCGGCGTTGCCCCCGTCATCGTGGCGGTTGCGACGGCGGCGACGAGGCTGGCCCTCCTGCGCGGACTCGCCACGCTCGTCGGAGGGCTTCGAGTCGGCCTTGGCGTCCTTTGCCTCGGCAGGCTTCTCGGCGATGGGCTTCTCGGTGGCCGTGGGGGCCTTCTCGGAGGCATCGCCCTTTGCCTCGGCGGACCTGTCGGCAGGCCCTTGCTTGGCGTCTACGCCAGCCTGGTCGCCCACGCGACGGCGCGTGCGTCGGACGGGCTTGGCCTCGGCGGCGTCGGCCTCGGCAACGGTACGGGCGGGGGCGGGCTGCTCGGCGGCGGAGCCCTGGGTGAGCTCGGCGGTGCGACGCGTCATCTCGTCGGCTGCTGCCGAGAAGGACTGCGAGGCAGCGGCGGCCTCGGCAGCGGCGGCGGCCTCGACGTCGACCTTGCGCGGACGGCCGCGACGACGCTTGGGCTTCTCGGCCGGCTCGGCGGCCGCGGCGGGAGCCTCGGCGTCGGAGTTGGACTTGGTTGCAGCCTTGAGGGCCTGATCCGCGGGGGCCTTGGCTGCGACGACGTCCTTCTCGGCAACGACCTTGCGCGGACGGCCGGGGCGGCGCTTGGGCTTCTCGGCAGGCTCGGCGGCCGCGGCAGGGGTGGCCGGGGCGTCCGCCTTGCCGGCGGGCTCGGTGGCCGTCGCGGACTTGGTCGCGGCCTTGGCAGCCGTGGTACGCCTGGCCGCAGGCTTGGTGGGCGCGGGGGCCTCGGTCTTCTCGGGGGCGCCGGCTGCAACGACGTCCTTCTCGGCAACGACCTTGCGCGGGCGGCCGGGGCGGCGCTTGGGCTTCTCGGCGGCGGGGGTCGCAGGCTCGCTTCCGGCGGCGGGCGTCACGGCAGACGGGACCTTGGGCTCGACGGACTTCTCGACGGAGTCGTCAGACAATTGGTGCTCCTTCTTCGGCATTGCTTCGCCCCCAAGGGGCGCTCTTTGGCAATCTGGTCCACCCGTGAGGGATGTTTTGCGCGTCATCGCGACATGGAAGGGCGCATGGCGGCGCGCATGTGAGGTGGTGGGTGGAATGTGGCCACAATCGCGGCGAAGACGCCGCTCGGCCAACAAGGACTATAGCACGACGCGCGCATTTGAAAAAGCAGGACGCCCGCCCGAGGCGCTTGATGCTCGGGCGGGCGTCCGTCAGACGCGATATGTCAGGAGCGACACTCGGTCATCGACCTGGTCGCAAGAGTGGGCCGAGACCTACTCCTCGACCTGCTCCTCGCGGCGCATGACCTCGGGCGCGGAGACGCCGATGAGCTTGAGGCACAGGGCCAGGGTGATGCGGACGGCATCGCAAGCGGCAAGGCGCGCGTGAGAGAGATCCTCGGCGACCGGACGGCCCTCGCTGGGCAGGACCTGGCAGGCGTTGTAGAAGCCGTGAAAGTCGCTGGCCAGCTCCTCGACGTAGTGCGTGAGGCGGAACGGGGCGCGGTCGCGGGCGGCAGAGGCAATCAGGTCGGGCAGCGAGGAGATCTTGCGGCCGAGCTGCAGCTCGGTCGGGTCGGTCAGAAGCGACAGGTCGTAGTCCTCGCCGATGGCCTGCTTGGCCACGGCGTCCATGCCCATCTCGGCGGCCTGCTCCTCGGTGACGCCTGCGGCGCGACGCAGGATCGAGCAGACGCGGGCGTGCGCGTACTGCACGTAGAAGACCGGGTTGGAGGAGCTCTGCTTCTTGACGGCCTCGATGTCGAAGTCGATGGTCTGGTTGGCCGACTTGGAGATCAGGGTGTAACGGGCGGCGTCGACACCGACCTCGTCGAGCAGCTCCTGGTAGGAGACCATGGTGCCACGGCGCTTGGACATGCGGACGGGCTCGCCGTTGCGGAGCAGGTTGACGAACTGGCCGAGGTCGACCTCGAACTTGCCCTCGTAGCCCATGGCGTCACAGACGTTGGTGACGCGGGCGATGTAGCCGTGGTGGTCGGCGCCCCACAGGTCGATCGAGTAGTCGTCGCGCTGGAACTTGTTCCAGTGGTAGGCGACGTCGGAGGCGAAGTAGGTGTACTCGCCGTTGGACTTGATCAGGACGCGGTCCTTGTCGTCACCGAAGGTGGTGGAGCGGAACCACAGGGCACCGTCGTCGGTGCTGTAGAGGTGACCCATGTCGTCGAGGCGCTTGAAGGCGCGGTCGACCTGGGAGGTGCCGCTCTCGTCCTTCACGTACAGGGAGCGCTCGGAGAACCAGAGGTCAAACGGACAGCGGGAGGCGTCGCAGGTGGCCCTGATACGGCCGAGCATCGCCTGGTAGGCGCGCTCGCGGAACTCGTTGGCGCGCTCGTCGGCGTCGGCGTCGACCCACTTGTCGCCGTCGGACTCGACGAACTCGCGGGCGATCTCGACGATGTAGTCGCCGCCGTAGGAGTTGCCGCCCAGGGCCTCGTTGAAGGCATCCATGAACGGGTGGTTCTCGGGGTGCTCGTCGTTCTCGTCCTCGACGTAGGCCTCGCGATCGGCGAGGAGCTTGTCGTAGGCGGTGGAGACGTCGCAGCCGTCCTCGCGCATGATCTGGTTGAGCTGCAGGTAACGGGTCACGACGGAACCGCCGAAGACGTCCATCTGGCTGCCGTGGTCGTTGATGTAGTACTCGCGGTCGACGTGGTAGCCGGCGTGCTCGAGGACGTTGCACATGGAGTCTCCGAGCGCGGCCCAGCGACCGTGGCCGACGTGCAGCGGGCCGGTGGGGTTGGCCGAGATGAACTCGTAGTTGACCTTGAGGCCGTGGCCCTCGTCGACGCGGGCGAAGTCCATGCCCTGCTCGCGGACGGTGCGGATGATCTCGTTGTTGGCGGCGGCGTTCAGGTAGAAGTTGATGAAGCCGGGGCCAGCGACCTCGACCTTGGCGATGGCGGGGCTGGCGGGCATGTGGGCGATGATGGCCTGGGCGATCTTGGCGGGAGCGGTACGGGCGAGGCGCGCGGATCGCAGGGCGACGGTGGAAGTCCACTCACCGTGGTCGGTGTCGGCCGGTCGCTCGACGCCGCAATCCTCGACCTCGAACTCAGCCAGGTCACCGGCCTGCTGGGCGGCGGCGATTGCCTGCCTAACAAGCTCCTCGATCGTCTCGGGCATGTCTACTCCTTTTCGTACGCGCCCGCGCTCGCGCGGACCTACACAGACTCCAGACAAGTGTAGCAGAGCAGGTACGAGCCACGATGCACATTCATGCACCCGAAACGAATCGCCTATGCACGGCGATGGCCTATTCGCGGCCCGAACGCATGCGCTCGGCCCCGGACAGGCGCTCGCGCACGCGGGCGAGGCCCTCCTCGATACCCACTGGGTAGGGCTGCGGGTTGAGGAAGCGCTTGGTCGCGGCGTCCAACCTCATGAGGGCGTCGTGGCAACGCCTGCGCGAGGACTCCAGCGTGTAGGAGACGTTGGTCCCATGGCCCTTCTCGACAAGCTGCTCCAGCAGGTCGACGGCCACGTAGCCCGACAGGTCGTAGCTGGTGTAGGGGTCCATGACGTCCACGGCGCGGGTGAGGTCGGAGTCGACGAGGCCATCGTCGAGGATGAGGTCGCCCATGGGACAGCCGTTGTCGTCGTAGTGGCGCAGCACGCGCTGGACGCCGGGGATGGTGCGCTTGTAGGCTTGCTCGGAGAGCTTGACGACGGGCTCCCAGGCGTCGTCGTCGCAGGCACGAGTCGCGGCGAGCTTGTAGACGCCGCCCAGCGACGGCTGCGGGTCGCAGGTCGCCAACTTGGTGCCCACGCCGAACGAGTCGATGGGCGCGCCCTGGGCGAACAGCGACTGGATGGTGTACTCGTCGAGGTCGTTGGAGGCCGCGATCCTTACGTAGGGCAGGCCGGCATCGTCGAAGGCCTTGCGCGCGTACTTGGACAGCTTGGCCAGGTCGCCCGAGTCGATGCGCACCGCGGCCAGGCGCTCCCCCGCCGCCTCCATCTCGCGGGCGACGGTGATGGCGTTCTCGACGCCGCGACGCACGTCGTAGGTGTCCACGAGCAGCACGCAGTTCTTGGGCATCGAGCGCGCGAAGGCGCGGAACGCCTCGAGCTCGGAGGGGAAGGCCATGACCCAGGAGTGCGCGTGGGTGCCGAAGACGGGGATGCCGTAGATCTTGCCCGCCAGGACGTTGGACGTGGACGAGGCGCCTCCGACGAACGAGGCGCGCGCCACCGCCAGGCCGCCGTCCGGCCCCTGGGCGCGACGCAGGCCGAAGTCGGACACGGCGTGGCCCTCGGCCGCCTGGACCACGCGGGCGGTCTTGGTGGCCACGAGCGTCTGGAAGTTGACCAGGTTGAGAAGTGCGGTCTCCAGCAGCTGGCAGTCGATGATGGGACCCTCGACGCGCACCATGGGCTCGCGCGGGAACACCAGCTCGCCCTCGGGCACGGCCCATACCGAGACGCGCATGCGGAAGTCCGCCAGGTAGTCGAGGAACGCCTCCGTGAACATGGGGCCGCCACCAGGGGCGACGAGCGAGCGCAGGTACTCGATCGAGTCGGCGTCGTAGCGGTAGCTCTCGACGAGGTCGGCGATCTGGCCGGTGCCGCAGGCCACGGCATAGCCGCCGTCGAAGGGGTTGTCGCGGAAGAAGACGCTGAAGCACGCACGGGTGTCGGCGAGGCCCGCCTCGAAGAAGCCCTGGGCCATCGTGAGCTCGTAGAGGTCGGTGTTGAGCGCCACGTCGGTGGGCTCGGTGCGGTCGGTAAGCGACATCTGGGTCTCCCCCTCGATTGTGTTTCGGGCACGTCGTCGTGGCGGCGCGCCCCGGCCACGGCTAGTGCCTGCCCAGGGTGTAGAACGCGAAGGCGACCATCAGCAGGATGGCGAGGCCCAGGACCAGCTTCTGGGCCAAAGGCATCCTCAGGTCGTCGTCATCGGGCTCCATGATCTTGCGGTTGCGCTCACGGATCTTCTCGATGTGGGCGTCGGCGGCCTCGCGCTCGCGTGCGGCGTCGGCCTCGGCGCGCAGCCTCTCGAGCTCGGCGCGCTCGGCGGCGTGCTCGCGGTCGGCCTTCTCGGCGCGCAGTCTCTCGAGCTCGGCGCGCTCGTCGTCGGTGAGGGCGTTGTCGTCTGCCATCGTGTTCCCTTCGCTCGGTGCGCGGCACCTGCCGAGAAGTGCCCGTGCGTCGTCAGTCTCTTCCTATACCCGCGCCGGGCCGTCGCCACACGGCGCGAGCTCGGGTCCGTCGACGCCAGTTGCGTCGAACTCCGGCACGAAGCTTTCCGAGACGGTGCCGCCCTGCTGCCACCACATGCGCTCGAAGCCCAGGTCGTCGGCATGGCACAGGACGATCTCGTACTCCTCGTCGGTCACGGCGCGGGCGAGCTCGCCGCCCTTCTCCCTACAGGACTCGTTGGGCGTGTACTGGTTCATGACGGAGAGGTCGCAGTCGTTGCCGCAGATATCCCACACGCGGTCGAGGACCGCGCACGAGTCGTCCACGTGGCCGGGAAGCACCAGGTGGCGCACGATGACGCCCGCCCTCATGGAGCCGTCGTCGGCGAGGTCGCGGGTGCCGCGCGAGCGAACGGACTCGACCATGGCGGCCAGCGCCTCGGCGGCGACGTCGGGATAGTCGCGGGCGCCGGACAGCGTCGCGGCAAGGTCTGCCGAGGCGTACTTGAAGTCGGCGAGCCACACGTCGACCACGTCGGCCATCCGGCGCACGACGTCCGCGCGCTCGTAGCCGGAGGTGTTGCAGACGATGGGCAGGTCGAGCCCGGCGTCACGTGCCATGAGCACCGCCTCGCGGACCTGCGGGGCAAAGTGAAGGGGCGTGACCAGGTTGATGTTGAGAGCGCCCTTGTCGCGCAGCTCGAGCATCATCATGGCTAGACGCGCGACGGTGACGTCATGGCCGAAGTTGCCGCTGGAGATGTCGTGGTTCTGGCAGAACACGCAGCGCAAGGGACACCCCGAGAAGAAGATCGCTCCCGACCCGGCCTCGCCGGAGATGGGCGGCTCCTCCCAGAAGTGCAGCGCGGCGCGGGCAACGCGCACGGTCGCGTTTGCCCCGCATGCGCCACGACGGCCCTCCGCACGACGCGCGCCGCAGGCGCGCGGGCACAGCCGGCAGGCCTCGTAGGCCTCGGTCGGGACCGTCATGGCTTCTCTCCCCTCGCGCGATCGCGGCCGCGCACATCGGCCGCAAAAGGAAACGGGACCCGGGCTTGCGCCCAGATCCCGTCTGTTTCTTATGGTGGAGACGAAGGGAGTCGAACCCTCGGCCTCTGCCGTGCGAAGGCAGCGCTCTCCCAACTGAGCTACGTCCCCAGGCGCTTTTGCGCGGTGGCTATTATCGCACATTCGCGACGCGTGTCAAACGTCGATGTGGCGCGCGCCACCACAAGGTCACCACACGCACTTCTCGACAGCGCCCTGATGGCACGTTTGCGAAACAATGATGCACGAATGAGAAACCTGTGGCTTCTCAGACATTCATGATGGCGTAACAATGAGGCGTTACGGTTTTTCGCGTACGCAGCCACACAACGCCCGGGCGCAGGCGCAGCCAAGCGAAAGCGCCCGGGACCGAGTAGAAAGCGAGCGGCCATGCCAAAGGACAAGGTCACGGAGGAGTACGGCAGCCTGGTGTTCAGCGACGCCGTCATGCAGGAGCGCCTTCCCAAGCCGACCTACAAAGAGCTGTCGAAGGTCATCCACGAGGGCAAGACCCTCGACCTCGACATCGCCAACGAGGTCGCCCACGCGATGAAGGAATGGGCGCTCGAGAAGGGCGCCACGCACTTCACGCACTGGTTCCAGCCGCTCACGGGCATCACGTCCGAGAAGCACGACAGCTTCGTGACGCCCAAGAAGGACGGCACGTCCATCATGACCTTCTCGGGCAAGGAGCTCATCCAGGGCGAGCCCGACGCGTCCTCGTTCCCCTCGGGCGGCCTGCGCGCCACCTTCGAGGCCCGTGGCTACACCGCCTGGGACCCGACCAGCCCCGCCTTCATCAAGGACGAGGTCCTGTGCATCCCGACCGCCTTCATCTCCTACACAGGTGAGGCCCTCGACAAGAAGACCCCGCTGCTGCGCTCGATGGTCACGCTCGACACCCAGGCCAAGCGCGTGCTCGACCTGTTTGGCAAGAAGCCCGTCCACGTGACCACCACCATCGGCCCCGAGCAGGAGTACTTCCTCATCAAGGAGGAGGACTACGCCGCCCGTCCCGACCTCATCCTGTGCGGCCGTACCCTGTTCGGCTGCGCTCCCGCTAAGGGCCAGGAGCTCGAGGAGCACTACTTCGGCGCGATCCGCCCGACCGTCAACGAGTTCATGAAGGAGCTCGACGACGACCTGTGGAAGCTTGGCGTTCCCGCCAAGACCAAGCACAACGAGGTCGCCCCCTGCCAGCATGAGCTCGCCCCCATCTACGAGGAGGGCTCCGTCGCGATCGACAACAACCTGATCACCATGGAGAAGATGAAGCTCGACGCCTCCCACCATGGCCTGGTCTGCCTGCAGCACGAGAAGCCCTTCGAGTACGTCAACGGCTCCGGCAAGCACGACAACTGGTCGCTCATCGCCGACGGCAAGAACCTGCTCGACCCGTCCGACACCCCCGAGGAGAACCTGCAGTTCCTGATCTTCCTCACCAGCGTCATCGCAGCGGTCGACGACCACGCCGACCTTCTCCGCGCCAGCGTCGCCTCCGCCGGCAACGACCACCGTCTGGGTGCCAACGAGGCCCCTCCCGCAATCGTCTCCATCTTCCTGGGCGACGACCTCAACGGCGTCGTGGAGTCCATCATCAACGGCACCAACTTCTCCAGCGAGGGCCGCTCCAAGATGGACCTCGGCGTCCCGCAGCTCGCCGACATCACCCGTGACACCACCGACCGCAACCGCACCTCGCCGTTCGCCTTCACCGGCAACAAGTTCGAGTTCCGCATGTGCGGCTCGCAGCAGAACCTTGCCGACCCCAACATGGTGCTCAACACCGCCGTCGCCGAGAAGCTCGACGAGTTCGCGACCGCCATGGGTCCGGTCGACAAGTCCGACCTGGTGTCCGCCTCGATGGAGTGGATCAAGAAGACCCTCACCGACCACCAGCGCGTGATCTTCAACGGCAACGGCTACTCCGACGAGTGGACCGCCGAGGCCGAGCGTCGCGGCCTTCCCAACTACCCCAACACCCCGTCGGCGATCCGCAACATGGTCAAGCCCGAGAACCTCGAGTTCTACGCCAAGTACGGCGTCCTCAACGAGAACGAGGTCCACGCCCGCTACGTCTCGAAGGCCGAACAGTACTCCAAGCTGCTCAACATCGAGGCCAACACGATGAGCTACATGACCCGCCACATGTACCTGCCCGCCCTCATCGACTACTCCGGTGACATCGCCACCGGCGTCGCGACCAAGGCCGAGCTCGGGCTCAAGGCCAAGGCCGAGCGCAAGCTCATTGAGCGCCTGACCGACGGCATCGACAAGATCTCGGACGCCGTCGACGACCTCGAGGAGAAGAACGCCGCTGCCCAGAAGATCGAGGACCCGCAGGAGCAGAGCGACACCTACGCCGACTCCGTCCTTCCCGCGATGGAGACCCTACGTGCCGTCGTCGACGACATGGAGCGCCTCTGCAGCCACGACTTCTGGCCCGTGCCCAGCTACAACAAGATGCTCTTCTACGTGTAGGAGGCAACGACGGAGGCAATGCCTCCGGACCGCATTCCCGCGCGCCCAGAATCGCGCATCGCATCGGGGACGTCGCCTTCGGGCGGCGTCCCTTTTCGTTCGCGCCATTATCGGGAACAGGATGCGACAGGTCACCCCATGCCATCCAACGGCCACCCCACCCGCACGGTCTCCGACACCGGAAGGCCTGCTAGAATGGTCCACGCATACGACACGCGGGCGAGCGACGACGTGGTCGGGTCTATCCTGGCCACGCGCTTTACGCACCCGCAACAACACGCGAAGACGAAGGATCCACCCCACATGGCAGACTCCAAAATCGCCCGCCCGACGTTCCCCAAGCGCGCGGTCATCACCGGCGGCATGCCCTACGGCAACAAGAACCTGCACTTCGGCCACATCGGAGGAGTCTTCGTGCCCGCCGACTTCTTCGCGCGCTTCCTGCGCGACCGCATCGGCCGCGAGAACGTCGTGTTCGTCTCGGGCACGGACTGCTACGGCTCCCCCATCATGGAGGGCTACCGCAAGCGTCGCGAGGCAGGCTACGGGGGCACCATCATCGACTACGTCCGCGAGAACCACGACGCGCAGAAGAGCGCCCTCGACTCCTACGAGGTCTCGCTCGACCTGTACGCCGGCAGCGGCCTCGAGCCCGCGCGCGACTTCCACGCCAAGCTCTCCGACGAGCTGATCCGTCGCCTCCACGAGCGCGGCTACCTGCGCAAGATGAGCACCCGCCAGTTCTACGACGTCAAGGCCGGCCAGTTCCTCAACGGCCGCCAGGTCATCGGCCGTTGCCCCGTGCGCGGCTGCAAGTCCGAGAAGGCCTACGCCGACGAGTGCGACCTCGGCCACCAGTTTGACCCCGAGGAGCTCATCGCCCCGGTCTCCCAGCTCACCGGCACCACCCCCGAGCTGCGCCCGGTCGACAACTGGTACTTCGACCTGCCCGCGTTCCAGCAGACCCTCGAGAAGCTCATGGACGAGTGGGACGTCGACGAGCAGATCCGCCCGATCGTCACCAAGACGGTCCGCGAGAGCCTGGTCGCGCCCATCATCTACATCCAGAGCAAGTTCCGCGAGAGCTTCGACGCTTGCGAGAAGGACCTCCCGCAGCACCGCACCATCGATCCGGAGGGAAACCAGCAGTCCTTCTCGGTAGAGTTCGACGACTGGCGCGACCGCGACGCCGCCCGAGGCGTGCTCGAGGCCGCCGGAGTTCGCTTCCGCACCGGCAAGACGCTGCTGCCGTTCCGCATCACCGGCAACATCGACTGGGGCGTACCCGCCCCCGACATGGAAGACGTCTCCGGCCTGACCGTGTGGTGCTGGCCCGAGAGCCTGTGGGCGCCGATCAGCTTCGTGCAGACCGCGCTGGCCACGGCGCCGCAGGGCCGCTACTCCTCAACCGACTGGCGCGACTGGTGGTGCGCCGACGACGCCGACGTCTACCAGTTCATCGGCCAGGACAACATCTACTTCTACTGCGTGGCCCAGCCGGCGCTGTGGGAGGCCCTGGACTGGGGCCTATTCCAGGACAAGCCCGTGGCCAACTACCACATCCTGTTCATGAACAAGAAGGCCTCCAGCTCAGGCGCGATCAAGCCGCCGATGGCAGCCGAGCTGCTGGACAGCTACACCGCCGAGCAGCTGCGCTGCCACTGGCTGAGCCTGGGCCTGGACCAGAAGGCCGTGAGCTTCTCGCCCAAGGCGTTCGACACCAGCGTCTCGCACGTGGACAAGAAGACCGGCGAGGAGGTCCTGGTCAAGGACGACCCGCGCGTCGTCGACCCCGCCCTCAAGGAGAGCGCCTTCCTCACCAACATCTTCAACCGCCTGGCGCGCAGCTGCATGTACGGCGCCGCCAACGTCTGCGGCGGCCACCTGCCGCAGGTCGCGGCCCACGACGACGTCATCGACGAGTGCCGCCAGGCCACCCTCGAGTACGAGCGCCGCGCCCACGCGTTTGACGCCCACGGCGCCCTGGCCGTGGCCGAGGAGCTGTGCCGCGCCGCCAACAAGCGCTGGGGCGACGCGAGCAAGGCCGCAAAGGGCGACGACGCGGCCTACGAGCAGGCACTGGCCGACGCCTTTGCCGCCCTGCGCACGACGACGCTGCTCATGCACCCCGCCGTGCCTTGCGGCTGCGAGCTGATCTGTGAGCACCTGGGCTTCGACACCGACGTCTTCTTCAGCTGGGAGCACGCCTTCGAGACGCCCGCCGAGCTCGCCCAGGCCCTGGGCCAGACGCCCGCCGAGCACATGCTTGTGGAGCTGCCGCCCCGCTTCGACTTCTTCGAGAAGCACCCGAGCCAGGTCAAGAAGGGCAAGTAGGCCGGCACGTTCGACGCGGTACTTCTCGCCAGGAAAGCTGCCGAGAAGTACCGCGAGGCCGTAGCGCTACTCCCCCGCGGGGAAGGTGACCGTGATCGTGGTGCCCTCGCCCTCGCGGCTGTCCAGCTCGATGCTCGCGTGGTGGAACGCCGCCGAGTGCTTGACGATGGCCAGACCCAGGCCCGTGCCGCCGCTGGCACGCGAGCGACTCGTGTCCACGCGGTAGAAGCGCTCGAACACCTTGGCGTGGTCTGCCTGCGGGATGCCGATGCCGGTGTCGGCAACGCGCACGAACGGCTCTCCGGCGTCCGAGACGCCACAGGTGACGGTCGCGGTGCCGCCGGGGCGGTTGTAGCGCACGGCGTTGCCGCACAGGTTGTACACGAGCTCGTCCAGAAGGCGGGCGTTGCCCGTGACGATGGCGGGGGCGCCCGTGGCCGTGAGCCTGACGCCCGCGCCCTCGGCCACGCCGGACAGCCTGGACGCGACGTCGGTGGAGATGCCCAGAAGGTCGCACCTCTCGACGGAGCCGACGATGCCGGTCTCGCCCGCACGCTCGCTCTCGTCGAGCTTCGACAGGGTCAGGATGTCGTTCACCAGGCTCGTGAGGCGCTGGGACTCGTCGTAGATGCGGCCGGCGAAGTTGCCCACGTCCTCGGGGCGCGCGATGCCGTCGCGGATGAGCTCGGCCGCGCCCGAGATGGCCGCAAGCGGCGTCTTGAGCTCGTGGGTCACGTTCGCGGTGAACTGCTGGCGCATGGCCTCGGCGTCGCGGAGCTGGTCCATCTGCTCCGTGAGCGTGGCCTGCTGCTCGTTAAGCCTGTTCACAAGGGGCTCCAATTCGCGGTATGGCGACCCGTTGGGGTCGGCCACGGGATCGATCGAGAGGATGGGCGCGACCAGCTTTCGCGACAGCAGGCGCGCGGCCGCCCAGGACAGCAGCACCACGACGAGGGCCACGAGCAGCAACAGGTTCGTGTCGCCCGCGATGATCGAGAGCGCCGTCGCGGCATCCTCAGAGACGCGCACGACACTGCCGTCCGGCAGGCGCTCCGCGTGGTAGTAGCTCACGACGCCCAGGGTCTGCGAGTCGCGCTCGGAGTCGCCCTCCCCTGCCGACAGGGCAAGGGCGATCTCGGGGCGGTCCCGGTGGTTGCCCATCGAGGTGGCCGCCTCCTCGCTGTCGAAGGTCACGGTGCCGTCGGAGTCGACCAGCGTCAGGCGCATGGTGCCCAGCTCGAGGTCGCGCACGACGCCCATGCGCTCGGACTGCCCGAGCCGCCCGAGCGACGACGCCACAAGCTCGCACTCGCGGCGGATGTCGGCTCGGACGTCCTTCTCGGTAGACTGCTGGAAGAGAAGGGCTGCCATCGCCAGGGCGGTGACCACGGCGACCGTGGTCACCAGGAGAAGTGCGGCGAACACACGGCTTGCCAGGGCCGGCGTCGACCTGCGCGACGCCACGGGCTAGTCCCTCAGCCGGTAGCCGACGCCGCGGACCGTCTCGATGAGGTCGGAGTCGTCACCGAGCTTGGCGCGGATTGTCTGGACGTGGACGTCGACCGTGCGGCTGCCGCCGTCGAAGTCCCAGCCCCACACACGTTGCAGCAGCGTCTCGCGCGAGAACACGACGCCAGGGCTCTTTGCCAGGAACTCCAGCAGGTCGAACTCGCGCATCGTCAGCTGCAGGTCGCGGCCACCCACGCTGACCTCGCGCCTCGCGGCCGAGATGCGCAGCGGGCCGACCTCGATGGTGTCGTCGGACGCCGCCGCCTTTGAGCGGGTGCGGCCGCTGCGGCGCAGCAGCGCCCTCACGCGACTGACCATCTCCATCATGCCGAAGGGTTTGGCAAGGTAGTCGTCTGCGCCACAGTCGAGCGCGCGCACGGTGTCGAGCTCGGTGTCCTTGGCGGTGAGCATCATCACGGGCACGTCGGTCAGGCCCGGGGTCTGGCGGATGCGCCTCAGGATCGAGATGCCGTCCGTGTCGGGCAGCATGATGTCGAGAAGGACCGCGTCGGGGACGCGGTCGTCGCAGGCGCGGCGGAAGGCGGCGTCGTTCGAGAAGCCCTGCGCGTCGATTCCCGCCTGGGTCAGCGCGTAGAGCGTGATCTCGCGGATGTTGGTGTCGTCTTCCACGTAGTAGACCACTATTCGCCTGCCTCCTGCCGAAGCTCGATGACCTGTCCCCCATTGGTAAGGATACGCTCACCGGTCGCGCGGAACACCGCCCAGGCGGCGATTCTTTGGGCCTGGTCGCCGATGCGCTCGAAGTACTTGGCGACCATCAGCAGCTCGGGCAGCGACTTGGCCGACGACTTGCCCGCGGCGCAGATCAGGTCGATCACGTCGTCCTCCGCGGCACCGTACAGCTCGTCCACCACGTCGTCCGAGTCGATAACCTTGCGGGCACGCTTGGGGTCGGCCTCCTCGAAGGCCTCGAGGGCCTCGGTCACCATGCCCGCCACGTGGTCGGACATCTCACGGAACTTCGGGCCCATCTTCCCGACGGCGTCGGCAGGCAGCTCCGAGATGATGAAGGCTATGTCGCGGCACATGTTGTCGATCTGGTAGAGGTCGGAGACCAGGCGGAAGGAGCCGGAGACCAGGCGCAGGTCCTCGCCGATGAGGGGCTGCTGCAGCAGCATGATGTCGAGGCACAGGGTCTCGATCTCGTTGCGCAGGCGGTCTGCCGCCTTGCGTCCCTGGAGCACGCCTTCCGCGGCGCCGGTGTCGCCTTGGGTGGCGAGGCCGGCCGCGCGCACGTCGGCAGCGGACTTCTCGCCAAGGCGGGCCACGAGGGTCTCGACCTCGTCGAGCTGCTTGGAGAATTCGCTTCTAGTTGCCATTAGCTGAACCTTCCCGAGAGATATTCCTGCGTACGGGTCTGCCTGGGGTTCGAGAAGAGCTCCTTGGTCGGCCCCGCCTCGATGAGCTCGCCCAGGTAGAAGAAGGCGGTCTTATCGGCCACGCGGGTGGCCTGCTGCATGTTGTGGGTCACGACGACGACCGTGTGGTCGGCGGCGAGACTCGTCATGAGCTCCTCGACCTGGATGGTCGAGATGGGGTCCAGGGCGCTGGTGGGCTCGTCCATCAGCAGGACCTCAGGGTTGGTGGCCAGCGCGCGTGCGATGCACAGGCGCTGCTGCTGTCCGCCGGAAAGGCCCAGGCCCGACTTGTCGAGCTTGTCCTTAACCTCGTCCCACAGGGCGGCCTCGGTCAGCGTGCGCTCGCAGATCGCGTCGCCCTCGGAGCGCGAGAGCTTGCGCATGCGCGACGGGCCGTACAGGACGTTGTCGCGGATCGACATGGGAAACGGGTTGGGGTGCTGGAAGACCATGCCCACGTGGACGCGAAGCGCGTTGGCGTCCATCCCGAAGATGTCGGAGCCGCGGAACTCGATGGTGCCGTCGCAGCGGACGGTCTCGACGAAGTCGCACATGCGGTTGAACGTGCGCAAGAGCGTCGACTTGCCGCAGCCGGACGGCCCGATGAAGGCCGTGCAGCGCTGGCGCGGGATCTCGAGGTCGATCCCCTTGAGCGCCTGGAAGTCGCCGTACCAAAGGTCGAAGTCGCGGACCGAGACCTCGCTCGGCACGTCGTCGACGGCGCGGTGGTCGGCCTGGTCAAAGTGCTTCTCTGCCTGCATGTGCATCAACCGAACCTTCCGGTGAGGTAATCCGAGAGTCGCTGGTCCTTGGGTGCCGAGAAGATCTGCCGGGTCGTGCCCGTCTCGATCATGTCGCCCATGTAGAAGAAGGCCGTTCGGTCCGACACGCGGGTGGCCTGCTCCATGTTGTGCGTGACGATGGCCACGCAGATTCCCGAGTCCGCGATCGAGCGGATGGTCTCCTCCACGGAGAAGGTCGAGATCGGGTCCAGGGCCGAGCACGGCTCGTCAAACAGGATGACGTCCGGCTGCATGGCCAGGGTGCGGGCGATGCAGAGTCGCTGCTGCTGTCCGCCCGAAAGCGCGTGGGCGCTCTGGCCGAGCTTGTCCTTCACCTCGTCCCACAGGGCCGCCTGGCGCAGGCTCTTCTCGACAAGCTCGTCCGCGGCCTCGCGGGAGGCGACGCGACCGTGGCGCTTGGGCGCGAACAGGATGTTCTCGCGGATGGACTTGCGGAAGGGCGTGGGCTGCTGGAAGACCATGCCGATGGACTTGCGCAGCTCGAAGAGGTTCTCGCCCTTGGTGTTGACGTCGCGGCCGTGGTAGTAGATCTGCCCGCCCACGCGACACTTGGGGATCTCGCGGTTCATCAGGTTGAGGCAGCGCAGGAAGGTGGACTTGCCGCAGCCCGACGGGCCGATCAGCGCGGTGACGGTGCCCGCGTCGAAGTCGAGGCTCGTGGGGTGCAGGGCCTCGCGGGTGAGGTCATAGCACACGGTCACGTCTTTGGTGGAGAGGGTGTGGCTCATTCGCTCGTCAGCCTCCTAGCGAGGGCCTTGCCCAGGACGCGCGCGAGCACGTTGAAGAGAAGCACGCACACGATCAGGACCGCGGCGGTGCCCCAGACGATGACGTCGTTTCCGGGCGAGGGCTCCATCTTGAGCTTCCAGATGTGGACCGCCAGGGTCTCGGCGGGCCTGAAGATGTTCCAGGGGTTGGTGGGGCTGGCCGGGTTGGTGCTGGCGAAGTTGAGCCTGACCGCGGCCGAGCCCGAGGTGAAGATCAGCGCGGCGGCCTCGCCGAACACGCGGCCGGCCGAGATGACGACGCCGGTGACGATGGCGGGCATGGCGGCGGGAAGCAGCACGTTGAGGGTGGTCTCCCAACGCGTGAGGCCCATGGCCAGGCTGGCGTCGCGCTGCGATCGCGGGACGTCCTCGAGCGCCTGCTGGATGACGCGCACCAGGATGGGGATGTTGAACATCGTGAGCGCCAGGGCGCCGGAGATGATCGAGATGCCCCAGCCCAGGGTCACGACGAAGAACAGGCTGCCGAACATGCCGACGACGATGGAGGGCAGGCTGGACAGGGTCTCGATCGCGGTCGACGCCGCCTTGGTGACCCAGTTGCCGGGCGCGTACTCCACGAGGAAGACGGCCGCGCCCATCGAGACGGGCACGCTGATGAGCAGCGTGATGGCGAGCATGTAGAACGAGTCGAACAGCTCCGACGAGATGCCGGGGTTCTCCGCCGCGGTCGGCGGGGTGGTCAGAAACCCGGGCGAGAGCGCCTTGCCCAGGCCCTGGACCAGGATGAACGCGACGATGGCGCCGAGAAGTGCGAGCACGAGGGCCACGATGGCCGTGAGCACGGCGGTGGCGATGCGGTCCTGGCGGCCGATCCTGGCGGCGTGCGCGGCAAGGTCGACGCCGGCGCGTGCGGCGTGGTCCCTCTTGGCGGACGCGCAGGCGGGGGCCTCCATGGCGGCGGCACCCGCGGGGTTGGTGTTGCTAGGCATTCGCCTTCGCCCCCTTCGAGCCGATGACGTGGATGATCAGGATGAAGAACAGGGACATGCCCATAAGCAGAAGGCCCAACGCCCACAGCGCGTGGTACTGGACGCTGCCGGTGGTCGCGTTGGCGAAGCCCGAGGTCAGCGCCGTGGTCAGGGTCGCCGCCGGGGAGAGCAGCCCCTGCGGCATGATCTTCTCGACACCGCCGATGACCATCTGGACGGCGAGCGTCTCGCCGAAGGCGCGGGTCATGCCCAGGATGACCGCCGTCATGAGGGACGGCAGCGCGCTCTTGAGGACGACGTGCAGCACGGTCTGCCAGCGGGTGCAACCCAGTGCATAGGAGCCCTCGCGGTAGCTGTCGGGCACCGCGGCGAGCGCGTCGATGGACAGGGTGGTGACCGTGGGCAGGATCATGACGGCGAGCACGATGGCACCCGACAGGATTCCCGCGCCGGTTCCAGCGGCCTCGCCGAAGATGGCACGCATCGCCGCGTTGACCACGGTGAGGCCGATCAGGCCGTACACGACCGACGGGATGCCCACCAGAAGCTCGACCAGCGGCTGGAAGACCTTGCGACCGAACCCGGGCCTGACCTCGACGACGAAGATGGCCGAGCCGACGGCGACAGGCAGGGTGAGCGCGGTCGACAGGATGGTGACGCCGAACGAGCTCACGATCAGCGGAAGTGCACCGAACTTGTCGTCGGATGGCACCCAGCTGGTTCCCGTCAGGAATGCGCCGAGGCTGATCCCGTCCTGGAAGAAGGCAGAGAGCCCCTGTTGGGCAACCATGACGATGAGCGTCACGACCACGAGGGCCACCGCGGCGACGCACGCGCCGGTGAGGCCCAGCCCTATGTTTTCCAGACGGCGCTTCGGCAGCATCTGCTTTGCCATTGCGCAACCTTTCTCTTACCTACGGACGCGGCGGGACGCCCGTCCGCACGGACGCCCCGCCCTCAAGACGATGGGGAACGACTACTTGCCGGTGACGTTGCCGGAGGCGTCCTTCTGGACCTTCATGCCACTCATGGGAATGAAGCCCTCCTTCTCGACCAGCGAGCCCTGGACGTCGTCGCCCAGCATGTACTCGACGAACGCCTTGGTCGCGGCGTCGGCGTCGGCGGCGGTGTACATGTGCTCGTAGGCCCAGATGTTGAACTTGCCGGACTCGACGTTGGCCTTGGTGGGATCGACGCCGTCGACCTTGAGGGCCTTGAACTTGGTGTCGTCGTAGTAGGAGAAGGCCAGGTAAGAGATGGCGCCCTCGGTCTGCTGGATCTTGTCGACGACGGTGCCCGACGAATCCTCCTCGGCAACGGGGGCAAAGTCGTCGGGGGCCTTCTCGCCGCCGAGGACGGCGGCCTCGAAGGTGGCGCGGGTGCCGGAGCCGGCCTTGCGCTCGATGACCTGGATCTTGCCGGCGGTGCCGCCGACCTCCTTCCAGTCGGTGATCTTGCCGGTGAAGATGCCCTTGAGCTGCTCGGTGGTCAGGTCGTCGACGTCGACCTTGGAGTTGACGATCGGGCCCATGCCGACGACGGCGACGGTGTGGTCCTCGAGCTTCTTGGCGTCAGCAGCGTCGAGCTTCTCCTCGGCGAAGACGTCGGAGCGGCCGATCTGGGCCTTGCCGTCCTTGACGTCGGACAGGCCCTGGCCGGAGCCGCCGCCGGTGATGGCGATGGTCACATCGGGGTTGGCGTCCATGAAGTTGGCGGCAGCGGCCTCGACGAGCTTCTGGAACGAGGTGGCGCCGGAGCAGTTGACGGTGCCGGACAGTGCGTCGCCCGCGGCGGCCTCGGTGCCGGCGGACGTGCCACCGCAACCAACGAGGCCGAGGCCGGCGACGGCCGCGGCGGCGGCACCGGCAAACGAGAGGAACTGACGGCGGGACATCTGATTCTCGAGCATGTTGCTCCTTCCAGGGATTACCTGATCGCACTCGGCGGGACCCATTCCCGCCTCGCTCGATTGCGACCATAGGCCCCCGGGCGGGCCGCCCCACCCTCATCCGCCGTGCCTTACCGGCGCGTTATCGCCTTTTACGGGCGCCTTACATTCGCCATTACATTTGCCTGACGATTGCCCCGCACGGCTGGCGCACCCCCTGCCCGCCCCTCGTGGCGCGCGATGCGGCACGCAATATGGCATTGCTGTAAATAATTAGGTTCCCGAATAGTTAGGTACCTTGACTATCTATCGAGAAGGGCCTTAGTATTCTTACGTTCAAAGTGAGGGGTGTGCCACGCACGCCCGCAGACGCACCGAGGGGAGGCATATGCACCAGGTAAAGGACACGCAGGCCACAGGCACTTCTCGGCCGGGACCGACCGCGGCGCCCGGGCACGGCACCACACCCACGCCCGAATGCTGCCCCGTCGCCTCGGCGGACAACCCGTTCCACCCGCGTTGGATGGACATCGCCGACCCGATCGAGCGCCAGTGCGCCCACATCGTGGACACGCTGGGCTTCTGTGGCCACTACATCCACGTGAACGGGGGCGGGCGCTCCGGGCGCGCGCCCATCATCTGCGCGCTTTACAAACGTGGGGGCGAGATGGGCCAGCGAGACCTCATGGGCATGTTCGAGCTCAAGGCGGGCTCTCTGTCGGAGATCCTGGCCAAGGTCGAGCGCGAGGGCCTCATCGAGCGCACGCGCGACCCGCAGGACCGCCGCCAGCTCATCGTGAGGCTCACGCCCGCCGGCCACGAGGTCGCCGAGCGCGAGCAGGCCAAGCGCGAGGACTTCCGCGCCAACGCGCTCGCCTGCCTCACGCTCGCCGAGCGCGATGGGCTCGAGAGCACGCTCGCACGCATCAAGCAGCACTGGCTGCAGCTTCAGCAGGACAAGGGGGATTGCCAGTGACACACAAGCAAGACGCGAACGCCACCGAGGTCGACGAGGCGCAGGCCGCGGCCAACCGCTTTGCCGACAAGGCATCCGCGGCCATTTCGGCCGCTGCCGAGAAGGACGAGGGAAAACGGATCAGCTACCCGGCCATCATGCGCCGCCTTGTGGGCTGCGTCCGTGAGTACCGTGCCGCGACCATCGCCACGCCGCTTCTGGTCCTGGGCGAAGTCGCCTGCGAGATGACCATCCCGTTCGTGACCGCAAACCTCATCGACACGATCAAGGTTGGCGCCACCGTGCGGCAGATCCTGCCGACCGCGGGCCTGCTGGTCCTTCTCGCCATCGCGTCGCTCGTCTTCGGTGCGTCGGCGGGCATCACCTGCAGCCAGGCGAGCTGCGGCTTTGCCAAGAACCTGCGCCGCGACCTGTTCTACAAGATCCAGACGTTCAGCTTCGCCAACATCGACGAGTTCAGCTCGAGCTCCCTGGTCACGCGCCTGACGACCGACATCACCAACGTCCAGCAGGCGTTCATGATGATCATCCGCATCGCGGTGCGCTCGCCGTTGGTGCTGGTCTTCGCCTTCGTCATGGCGTTTGCCATGGGTGGAAGCGTCGCCATGGTCTACCTGGTGATGATCCCGCTGCTGGGCTTCGGCCTGTTCTACATCATCCACCTGGTGCGCCCGATCTTCACGCGCGTCTTCCACAAGTACGACGCCCTCAACGAGTCCGTCGAGGAGAACGTCGGCGGCATGCGCGTGGTCAAGAGCTTCGTGCGCGAGGAGTACGAGAAGACCAAGTTCGGTCGCGCCGCGCAAGACGTCTGCGCCGACTTCACGCGTGCCGAGAAGCTCCTGGCGTTCAACAACCCGATGATGAACATCTGCGTCAACGGCGCCTTCGTCGTCATCATCTACCTGGGCTCCAAGATCATCATCACCACCCAGGGCACCGCCTTCGACGTGGGCCAGATGTCGTCGACCTTCACCTACGGCTTCCAGATCCTCATGAGCCTCATGCAGCTGTCGATGATCTTCGTCATGGTCACCATGGCCGACGAGTCCGCCCGCCGCATCAACGCCGTCCTCGACGCCGAGCCCACGATCCACAACGCGGACTCTCCCGTCACCGAAGTCGCCGACGGCTCGATCGACTTCGACCACGTGAGCTTCAAGTACTCCGAGCGCGCCGAGCGCCAGGCCCTGACCGACGTCGACCTTCACATCGCCTCCGGCGAGACCATCGGCATCATCGGCGGCACCGGCTCGGCCAAGTCCACCCTGGTCAACCTCATCGCACGCCTGTACGACGCGACCGAGGGAACCGTTTGCGTGGGCGGCGTCGACGTGCGCGACTACGATCTCGACACCCTACGTCACCAGGTGGCCATGGTCCTACAGAAGAACGTGCTGTTCTCCGGAACCATCGCCCAGAACCTGCGCTGGGGCGACGCCGACGCCACCGACGACGAGGTCCGCGAGGCCGCGCACCTGGCCTGTGCCGACGAGTTCGTCGACACCTTCCCCAAGGGCTACGACACCTGGATCGAGCAGGGCGGCTCCAACGTCAGCGGCGGCCAGAAGCAGCGCCTGTGCATCGCGCGCGCACTTCTCCGCAGGCCGAAGGTCCTGATTCTGGACGACTCCACGAGCGCCGTCGACACCAAGACCGACGCAAAGATCCGCGAGGGCCTGGCCAGCTACCTGCCCGACACCACCAAGCTGATCGTCGCCCAGCGCATCTCGAGCGTGCAGGACGCCGACCGCATCGTCGTCATGGACGGCGGCCGCATCTCGGCCGTCGGCACCCACGACCAGCTGATGGAGACGTCCGAGATCTACCGCGAGACCTTCACCTCGCAGAACAAGGCCTCGTCTGACGACGCCGATGCCAGCAAGGTTGCCGCCACGGACGAAATGACCCAGGAAGGGGGCGAGGCCAATGAGTAAGAGGCAGTCCGGGGGCCGTCACGCCGGCGTGGCCAAGCGCCTCGTGAAGATGCTCTTCTCGTTCTATCCCGTCCTTCTGCCCGCCGTCGTCGCAGGAATCGTGCTGTGCGCCGTGATCAACTCGGTCCGCGCGGTGTTCCTGCAGAACGCGCTGCAGGTGATCAGCGTGTTCTGGCAGACGGGCGACTGGTCGGCAGCCGCGCCCAAGATCGTGCGCCTGGCCGTAACCCTGGGCGTCATCGACGCGGTCGGCGTGGCCAGCTCGCTGTTCTGGAACCGCAGTATGGCGACGGTGACGCAGGGCTCGCTGGAGAAGCTTCGCGAGAAGATGTTCAACCACATGCAGGACCTGCCGATCCGCTACTTCGACACGCATCAGCACGGCGACATCATGAGCCACTACACCAACGACATCGACACGCTGCGTCAGATGATCAGCCAGTCGCTGCCCAACCTGCTCATGACGATCATCGTCATCGTCACCGTGTTCTTCATCATGCTGT
>CAKVON010000012.1 GCA_934792625.1 uncultured Atopobiaceae bacterium | reverse complement strand
CGTGGGAGAGCAGGGCGCCTCCGACCAACGACGGGCATTTGGCCAGGGCAGGGCCCCGCCTCGCGGCGGGGCCCTGCTTTTGTATGTCTGTATGCGTTGATCGTTTCATGTTACGTTCGCGGCGTATTTCTACCGTTCAGGGTGAGAATATATCAATTTCTTGCCATATTCTATTTTATTCTTGATAGTTCACTGTTAGATATTTACTGAGAATTCTGACTGTTATTTGGTGATTCGATTCAGCAAACTGCTTGGTTCTTGTCCTTTTTCTGCATAGCAGTCTTTGAATTGCTGATATTTCGCATTCCTCTTCTTGCTGAACTTCGTTTTCTTGGTAATGCACTGATGCATCAGTAGTAGCTTTGTAGTTAAGCAGCGCTGCGGGTATTGTCAAAACCAATTTATGGAGTTGATTTCTCATGGCGACTCACGTCATGCCACGTCTTGGCGCTGCTGTGTCAAGCACGAATGTTAGCAACCTCTGGCTTCGAAATCGTTACTCAGTGATGTTTGAAGCCCTTGATGCACCTTTGGAGAATCTTCCGCCCTTTGTTCTGTGTGCTGAGCCAGGTTCTGGTAAGTCCTGCCTGCTTGATTTGCTCGTTAATCATTGGTCCAGCAAGGGTCTTCCTGTTTGTCGCGAGTACTTTTCTGGAGTAGAAACATCCAGGGTTATTAATAGGGTCTATGCAATTTCCAAGCACCTTCATGTTGAGGGATTGCACGGTGCGCTCGTGGCGCTCGATGACATGCCTGCGATGGATGAGGCGGATGCCATGCGTGCGACAAAGGCGCTTGGAAAACTCTGCGACGAGGGACATCGTGTCGTGGTTGCGATTCGTCCTGAGGCGTCGGCGCTTTTGGAGCAAATTCCTGGTGCGCACGCTTACTCGACGGAGTACTTTAGCCTTGAGCCAGACGAGATCGATTTTCTCCTCGATGATTCCTCTCGGCATGATCCTGAGGAAGCTCATCGTTTGACTGGTGGAATTGCGGCGTTGCTTGATGACGCTCGCCTGCGTTTCTCAAGTCTGAAAGAGGGAAAAGAGGCGGACTCGCTTGCTTGTTCTGCCGGACTTCGTTCCATGGTTGTCGATTCTTTGCGTCGTACTTTGATGGCCGAGGAGCGTTCCATCCGTTATTCGATGATGCTGCTTGGTTCTGGTGACGTTAGCGATGTGGCATGTGCCGTTGGCCGTGATACAACAGAGCTTGTCAATTCCATGGGTCTTCGAGCTCCGTTCTTTGGAATTGATTCTGCCTCAGAAACTTTTGAATGCATAAGGCTGTGCGACAGGACTAGTTTTGCTGCCTGTATCGCCGATCTCGTTCCCCTGTCTTGCGAGTTTCGAGACGTTTCTCTGCGTTGCGCGCAGGTTCTTCTTCATAGAGGGGACTTTGCTAGGGCTGGTCTCGTTCTTAGCAGGCTGTGTAATCCCACCGATGCTGAGAGGCTTGCGCTCGTTTGCCCGCTTGAGCTGATTAATGCGGGCGAGCATAGACTTGTCAGGCAAGCTGCTGCGTCGGAGGTGTCTCTCGAGGGTGAGATGGAATTCTACAAGGCGGCGTCCGAGGTGTTTGTCGCATGGGTGGATTGCTCTCGCGATCAGCTGCTCTCTAGCTTTGCTAGGCTGCCCGAGCCTGTCGGCATTAGGCAAGGTGAGATGTTTAGCCAGGCGGTTGCGGTGCTTCTTTCGACCCAGCTCGAGATCTGTTCGCTCGCTTCCCCTTCTCGTGCGGGGCAATATCTGCGGGGTATCGAGAAGTTCGGATGGGCGAATGGCGCAAACAACTCCGATGCAGTTGGACAAATGGGTGACCAGCGTGCTTTGGACGAGAGTCATGACGATACCCTTTGCCGTCGCTCCCCCTATGGCCCAGGGCTTGTTGAAGGGTTGCTCGACCTGTGGGATGGTTCGGGGAGCGACTTGCTCGAATCCCTTGCGATGCATGTGAGGGTTCGCCAGTGTCTGCTGAACGGCGAGTACTCGGATGCGCTGAAGAGGCTGCTGTTGTCAGGCGTCAGGCGTGATGGCACCGACCTTCTCTCCTCGATCATTGCGACGGACTACTTCATCGCCGGTGCCTTGGCCGGTGACTCAGATTCCAGAGGCGGTGAATCGCTGGCGCGTTCGACGTCGTTCTACCTGTTTGCCGGAATGACCGAGCATTCGGCTAGGCAGGTGATTGAGCGTAGGGTGTTGGCAATCCTGTGTGGGGATATCGAAAAGCCAGGGGAATTGGACGCCACGCTTTCAAGGGCATCGCGTAACGGCGAAGACGTAACGGAATCGATTGTTCTGCTGGCGAGGAGCATGAGCGACCTGAGGTGCGGAAGCTACTTGCATGCTCATGTGAGAGCGGCAAATGCCGCGGTGCGTGCGGCTGCTGCCGGGCTATCTCACGTCGCGACTCAGGCAAGGTTGCTCGAGTGTGCTGCCGATGCGTGCCTAGGCGGACGAGAGGCCATCGAGCTGTGGAACACGTGCCCCTCGAAGGACCTGACTCCCGTCTGCGCATGGCTTGCCAACGCCGTGGATGCGGAACAAACTTCGAAAGCCAATCGTCGCGATTCCGTTCGGAAGCGTAACGAGTCCGATATTCCCGTCCTGTCCCTCCTGACTCAATCCTGCGGAGATTTGTCTGACAGGCTTTGGTCAAGGTTGCCAAGGGGTTGCCGCGCGGCAGTGACTGAGTTCCGCAAAGCCACGAGTAGTCTATATGGTGTCGACCTCTCGCATGGGATCGAGGAGGCGGGCAATCAAGGGGATGCTCGTTTGCGCATTCGCCTTATGGGAGGTTTCGAGGCGAGTCGAGATGGCGTGCCGATTCCCCATGCGGCCTGGAAGAGGCGTAAGGCGCGCGTACTTCTCGGGCTGCTTGCGGTGACCGAGGGGCATGAAATTACGCGTGCGGCGGCGGTATCCGCCCTGTGGTCTGACTGCGACTACGTGGCCGGGCGAGACAGGCTCTACGTTACTCTCGGGGCATTGAGGAAGGCCATCGGGCAGACGCCGGACGGTCCGCAGTATGTGCAGGGAGTCGACGGCAGGCTTCGGCTGAATCCGGATTGCGTGACCGTCGATTTGGACGAGTTTGCCGAGGCGTGTGACGAGGCGCTTGCCATTCTCGGGAATGACGAGGCGTTGGTGGCATGTTGCGTTGACATACGGGATCAGTACGTTGGTGACGTTGCCGAGATGAACGAATCGACTGGCTCGTTTGTCGCGAGGGGAGAGGAAGAGAGGCGCCGTTTCACCAACGTCATGTCCGTGGGCGCGCAAGCTTGCATGAGGATGGGCTCGTATGCGCAGGCCGAGTGGTTCGCGAATGCGGCCTATAGGGTCGATCCGCTTCGAGAGGACGTGGCGGAACTCGAGATCCGTGCCTTGTTCGCGCAAGGGCGCGGCGTTGAGGCTCGTGCGGAATATGAGCGCTACGCAAAGAGGCTCATCGAAATGACGGGGTTGCCGCCGTCCATTGCGTTGAGAAGGACGGTCAGTGAGCTAAGCGAGGGGCTTCCGGGCAAGATGGCTGACCCTGAGGAGGCCGAATGCGTGGAAGGTGAGGCGGAGGCCCAGATCTGTTACTGACGGCTGATTTCGCGCGTCCCGCCGATAACGCTGCGCTTTTATCGTGTTGCGTCCAGCGGGACGCGCGGCCTGGCCCTCGGATGGCTAGAGTGGAAACCTGACAGTCTCAACGTAATCCGCGACAGGTTAGTCGCTCGAAAAAGAGGGTCAAATGCCTAGCTTCTTTTCCAAGTTGCTCTCCGCTGGCTCCGACAAAGAGCTGCGCGAGTTCGAGAAGATCGCCGCACGAGTCAACGACTTTGGTCCGTCTTTCGAGAAGATGGACGAGGCCGAGCTGAAGAGCCAGACCAAGCTCTTCCGCGAGCGTTTGGATAACGGCGAGACACTTGACGAGCTTCTCCCCGAGGCGTTTGCCGCGGTGAGGGAGGCTTCCTCCAGGACTCTTGGCATGCGTCACTTCGACGTTCAGGTTATTGGTGGCATCGCTCTGCACCGAGGCATGATTGCCGAGATGAAGACGGGTGAAGGCAAGACGCTCGTCTCGACGCTCGCCGGCTATCTGAACGCGCTTGAGGGTAAGGGCGTCCACGTTGTCACCGTTAACGACTACCTGGCTAAGCGCGATAGTGAGTGGATGGGCCAGGTTTACCGTTACATGGGCATGAGCACAGGCATTCTTCAGAATGGCATGCGCCTGGAGCTGAAGAAGCCCGCCTATGCTGCCGATGTCACCTATGGCACGAACTCCGAGTTCGGTTTCGACTATCTGCGTGACAACATGGTCACGCGCGCCGACATGCGCGTGCAGCGCGGCCACCATTTCGCCATCGTCGACGAGGTCGACTCCATTCTCATCGATGAGGCACGTACGCCCCTGATTATCTCGGGCGCCGGCTCCAAGTCGGCAAGCACCTACAAGGACTTCGCCAAGGCGGTTCGTGGCCTGGAGCCCGAGGTTGACTTCGAGATGGACGAAGCCAAGCACACCATTGCGACCACCGAGCAGGGCCTCAAGAAGGTTGAGTCCAGGCTTGGCATTGACGACATCTACGGTGACATGTCCGGCCAGCTGGTCAACCACCTCCAGCAGGCTCTCAAGGCGCAGTACATGTTCCACCGCGACCAGCAGTACGTCGTCGCCGATGGCGAGGTCAAGATCGTCGACGAGTTCACTGGTCGCATCATGGAGGGAAGGCGCTACTCCGAGGGTCTGCATCAGGCGATTGAGGCTAAGGAAGGCGTGATTGTTCGCGAGGAGAACCAGACGCTCGCAACCATCACCCTGCAAAACTATTTCCGTCTGTATGACAAGCTCTCCGGCATGACGGGTACGGCCATGACCGAGGACGCCGAGTTCCGCGAGATTTACAACCTGCCCGTTCAGGCGATTCCGCCCAACAAGCCCGTTATCCGCAAGGACAACGTCGACCTTGTCTACCGAAACATCCAGTACAAGTTCGAGGCGGTTGCCGAGGACGTCGTTCGCCGTCACGCGAAGGGCCAGCCCTGCCTCGTCGGTACCGTCTCGATCGAAAACTCCGAGCGTATTTCCAGGATTCTGGACAAGCGCGGCGTGAAGCACAGTGTTCTCAACGCCAAGTTCCACGAGCGCGAGGCCGCTATCGTCGCACAAGCCGGTCGTGAGGGCGCGGTTACCATCGCTACCAACATGGCGGGCCGTGGTACGGATATTCTGCTTGGCGGCAACCCGAACTTCCTCGCGGACGACCTTCTCCGCGACGAGGGCATCGAGCCCGAGGAGGCTACCGAGGAGCAGCGTGCCGAGGCCCTGTCCCGTGCCCGTGAGACCTGTGCCCGTGAGCGTAAGAACGTTATGGAGGCGGGCGGCCTGTGCGTCATCGGCACCGAGAGGCACGAGAGCCGTCGTATCGATAACCAGCTTCGTGGTCGTTCTGGCCGTCAGGGTGATCCTGGCGAGACCCAGTTCTACCTCTCGCTTGAGGACGACCTCATGCGTCTGTTCGGTGGCGATCGCATGGATCGCATTGCCGAGTGGATGGAGCGCGCGGAGATGCCCGCCGACGAGCCCATCAAGTCGAAGATGGTCACCAAGGCTGTCGAGAACTCGCAGCGCAAGGTCGAGGAAATCAACTTCTCGATGCGTAAGAACGTACTGGACTACGACGACGTTATGAACAAGCAGCGTCAGGTCATCTACGAGGAGAGGAACAAGATCCTCGATGGCAAGGACCTGATCGAGCACGTCGCGGATGTTACCTACGACACCGTCGAGCGCGAGGTTGCCAACTACTGCTCCGCCGAGACCTCTCCGGAGGACTGGGACTATGAGGGCCTGGCAAAGTGGGTGCGCGACCTGACTGGTCGCGACGACCTGCCCGAGGGCTCGGACGAACTCGAGTCTTCCGAAATCGTCGACAGGATCAACGACTTCGTCTTCGGCTGCTATAAGAGCAAGGAAGAGCGTCTGGGCGACAAGATTATGGGCGAGCTTTCGACCCAGGTCATGCTTCGCGTTATTGACACTCGCTGGATGAGCTACCTCCAGGAGATGGACTACCTCAAGACTGGCATCGGCCTGCGTGGCTTTGGCCAGCGTGACCCCCTGGTTGAGTACAAGAGCGAGGCATATCAGGCGTTCACCGAGCTGGTCAACACCATGTACGAGGACTTCCTCCGTACGATTCTGCACGTCGAGCTCGCTGCAGCCCCCCAGGAGCGTCTGGATGACGGCCTGTCTCGTGCCACCTACTCCGGCCCGTCCGAGGTTGATGGCGATCAGGGATCCCAGTCGACGCTTCGCCGCGCGAGCGCGCCGCGTCGTGCCGCGGGTATGCCCCCTGAGGCCCCAAAGCCCTCTGCCGACAAGGCGATGACCTATCGCAAGTCCGATGACCCCAACCCCTACGTCGGCGTTGGCCGCAACGATCCCTGCCCCTGCGGCAGCGGCAAGAAGTTCAAGAACTGCCACGGCAGGAACGCCTAGATGGCCGACGTCACGGCGGAGCGAATAGGCGCCCTGCGCGATAAGCTCGCTCGTGTGGAGGGCTACCTTCATATCGAGGAGCGTCGCATCGAGATCGCCGAGATGGAGGCCAAGAGCGCCGAGCCTGGTTTCTGGGACGATGCCGAGGCGGCACGTGCGCACATGGCTAAGCTCGCGGCGAACAAGCAGGACGTCGAGGGGGTGGACTCTGCACGCTCCAAGCTAGAGGATGCCGAGGCGGCCTTCCAGCTCGCATCCGAGATGGACGATGCCGACTTCCTCGCCGAGGCGTCCGACCTTCTCGACACTCTCGAGGGTGACCTTTCCGAGCTCGAGTTGGCCAGTTGGTTTACGGATGACTTGGACCACGGGGATGCCATCGTCACGGTTACCCCCGGGCAGGGCGGTCTGGAGGCGCAGGATTGGTGCGAGATGCTCTTCCGCATGTACCTGCGTTATTGCGATCGTCGTGGATGGAAGGTCACCGTCAACGATGCGCCTGCGGCTGAGGTCATTGGCATCGACCGCGCCACGTTCACCGTCTCTGGGACGAACGCCTACGGCATGTTCCGTTCGGAGCGTGGCGTCCATAGGCTTGTGCGCATCTCGCCGACCGATGACAAGAAGCGACGTCAGACGACCTTCGCCGGCGTTGAGGTGCTTCCCGTCCTGCCCGAGGACGTCGAGGTGGACATCGACCCCAAGGATCTGAGGATCGATGTCTATCACGCCTCGGGCCACGGTGGCCAGGGTGTCAACACCACCGACTCGGCGGTCCGCATCACGCACCTGCCCACGGGCACGGTCGTGACTTGCCAGAACGAGCGCAGCCAGATTCAAAACAAGGCCTTTGCGATGAACATCCTTCGCAGTCGCCTCTACGAGATGGAGCTCGAGAAGCGCGAGGCAGAGCTCGACGAGCTTCGCGGCCCGAAGCACGACATTGGCTTTGGCAACCAGATTCGCAGCTACGTCCTTTATCCCTACCAGATGGTCAAGGATCTGAGAACGGGCGTTGAGACGGGTAATGTCGAGGCGGTTCTTGATGACGGCGACCTTGATGACTTCGTTGTCGGCTACCATCGTTGGGTGGTTGACGGCAGGAAGTCGGAGCCCGAGGCCTAGGCGCACGGCGCCTTGACGCAAGAGTTCATAGCGAGTGGGAGAGAGGTCTCGCCGATGGTTCGTCCGCCCGTCATCCAGAGAAGGGCCATTTTCGACGCACTGCTCATCATCGTCGGCAGCTTCCTGTATGCCGTCGGTGTCGATTGCTTCCAGGTGCCCAATGGACTGGCCGCTGGTGGCATTACGGGCCTGGCGACGGTCATCAACGCCGTGGGCCTGCGCGCCGGCGTTAACATTCCCATCGGCTTTCAGGGCCTGGTCGTCAACGCACTTCTCCTTATCCCGGTCATCCGTACCGGTGGTAAGCACTATCTGGTGAGGACCCTTGCGGGAATCCTGTTCTCGAACCTGTTCGTCGACGCCTTGGCGCCCGTGGCCCCAACGCTTGGCGGCGGCGACATCCTGCTGTGCGCGCTGTGGGGCGGCGTCATCTCTGGCTTGGGTTTGGGACTCGTCTTCCGCTCGGGCGGCAACACCGGTGGCACTGACATCATCGCGCAGCTCTTCTCGGGAAAGACCGCAATCAGCATCGGCGTGGCGTCGGCCATTCTCGACGCGATCGTCATCGGCGTGTCCATCCCGGTCTTCTCGGTGAGAAATGCCCTCTATGCGCTGATCTGCATGTACGTGGCAAGCAAGGTCGTCGACTACGTGATCGACGGCCCCTCGACCTCCCGAGCCGCCTATATCATCTCGACCAAGCATGATCGGATTGCCAACCAGGTCATGTACGAGATGCACCGCGGCTGCACCGAGCTGCAGGCGCGCGGCGTCTGGTCGGGCAACAGCAGGCCTGTCCTGTTCGTGGTGTTGAGCCGCTCCGAGATTAACTGCATCAAGACGCTTGTCTCCGACATCGACCCCGAGGCGCTTGTCGTCATCACAGAGGTGTACGAGGCGTTGGGCCAGGGCTTCGGACAGCTTGGCGCCTAATTGCAATATCTTGCTATTACTATCATGATGTTGCGCATGTTTTATGCGCCGAGTTGGCATTGAGCAAAGAAACAGGCAGCTTAGGCGGGTAGGCGATATAGTCATACCCGTAGGGCAAAGTCAGCACGTTTCGTTTGGAAAGGACGGATGCAATGAAGTTTTTCATCGACACCGCGGACCTCGACGAGATCAAGGAGGCGGCCAGCTGGGGCATTCTCTCCGGCGTGACCACCAACCCGAGCCTTTACGCCCGCACCGGCGGCAAGCTCGCTGACTTCGAGGGTCACATGGTCAAGATCTGCGAGATCTGCGAGGGCCTTCCCGTCTCGGCCGAGTCTACTGCCGAGACCACCGAGGAGATGATTGCCGAGGGCCGTCGCCTCGCCGCACTCGCCCCCAACATCGTCGTCAAGCTCCCCATCTGCGAGGCCTCGCTGCCCGCGACCCACACCCTTGCCAAGGAGGGCGTCCGCGTCAACATGACGCTGGTCTTCTCGGCCCCGCAGGCTCTTCTCGCCGCCCGCGCCGGCGCCCGCTACATCTCCCCGTTCGTCGGTCGCTTCGATGACATCGGCGACGACGGCCTGTCCCAGCTCGAGACGGTCGTCGAGGCCGTCAAGAACTTCGACTACGGCTACTGGGAGCAGGAGGGTGGCCCCGAGATCATCACCGCCTCCGTCCGCACCCCGAACCACGTGACGCAGGCTGCCCTCATGGGCGCCGACATCGCCACCGTGCCGTTCGGCGCGCTCAAGAAGTGCGTGCACCACCCGCTCACCGACAAGGGCCTCGAGGGCTTCGCCGCCGACTGGGCGAAGGTCGTCGCCGCCCAGTAGGCGTTCGTGCCAACAGCAGATGATTGCGTGGGTCGGGCGGGGAAACCCGTCCGGCCCGTTATACGAAAGGAGGAGGACATGACTGACGACGAGCTCACCAAGGTCGCGCGCGAGATTCGCCGCGGCATCGTCACCGCCGTCCACGCCGCCAAGTCCGGCCACCCCGGTGGTTCCCTCGGCGCCGCCGACATTCTCACCTACCTGTACTTCGAGGAGATGAACGTCCGCCCCGACGAGCCCCGTTGGGCCGGTCGTGACCGTTTCGTGCTCTCCAAGGGCCACGCTGCCCCCGGCCTGTACTCCGCGCTTGCTGAGAAGGGCTACTTCCCCAAGTCCGACCTTGAGTCCCTGCGCCACATCGGCTGCCACCTGCAGGGTCACCCCAACATGAACGACACCCCCGGCGTCGACATGAGCACCGGTTCGCTGGGCCAGGGCATCTCCGCCGCCGTGGGCATGGCGCTTGCCGCCAAGCACTGGGGCGACGACTACCGCACCTACACCCTGCTGGGTGACGGCGAGTGCGAGGAGGGCCAGGTCTGGGAGGCCGCCATGTTCGCGGGCAACCAGCAGCTGGACAACCTCTGCGTGATCGTCGACCACAACGGCCTGCAGATCGACGGCACCATCGACGAGGTCAACTCCGCGATGCCGATCGCCGAGAAGTTCCGCGCCTTCAAGTTCCACGTCATCGAGGTCGCCGACGGCAACGACATGGCACAGCTGCGCGCCGCGTTCGCTGAGGCCCGCGCCACCAAGGGCCAGCCCACCTGCATCGTGGCCGAGACGGTCAAGGGCAAGGGCGTCTCCTTCATGGAGAACCAGGTCGGCTGGCACGGCAAGGCCCCCAACGACGAGCAGTACGAGCAGGCCATGGCCGATCTCGCGAAGGAGGCATAACCGATGGCAGACGTTAAGAAGATCGCCACCCGCCAGAGCTACGGCGAGGCCCTCCTCGAGCTGGCCCAGGACCACGACGACTTCGTCGTCCTGGATGCCGACCTCGCGGCCGCCACTCAGACCGGCAAGTTCAAGGCCGTCCACCCCGAGCGCTTCTTCGATGTGGGCATCGCCGAGTCCAACCTGATGGGCGTCGCGGCCGGCATCGCCGCCGCGGGCCACAAGGCCTTCGCGAGCACCTTCGCGATGTTCGCCGCCGGTCGTGCTTTCGAGCAGGTTCGCAACTCGATTGGTTACCCGCACCTCAACGTCAAGATCGGCGCCACGCACGCCGGCATCTCCGTCGGCGAGGACGGCGCCACCCACCAGTGCAACGAGGACCTTGCCCTCATGCGCACCATCCCCGGCATGACGGTCATCGCCCCGTGCGACGACGTCGAGGCTAAGGCCGCAGTCCGTGCCGCCTACGAGCTCGACGGCCCCGTCTACATGCGTTTCGGCCGTCTGGCAGTGCCCGTCGTCAACGACGCCGAGGACTTCGAGTTCGAGATTGGCAAGGGCATCGTCATGCGCGAGGGCACTGACGTCACGATCGTGGCCTGCGGCCTTATGGTCCAGTCCGCCCTCGAGGCCGCCGAGCGCCTGGCCGCCGACGGCATCTCGGCCGAGGTCATCGACATGCACACGATCAAGCCGATCGATGCCGACCTGATCGTCGAGAGTGCCAAGAAGACCGGCCGTGTCGTCACGTGCGAGGAGCACTCCGTCATCGGCGGCCTCGGCAGCGCCGTGTGCGACGTCCTGGCCGAGCGCTTCCCCGTCCCCGTGCGCAAGCTGGGCGTCAACGACGTGTTCGGCGAGTCCGGTCCCGCCGTCGACCTGCTGCACAAGTACGGCCTGGACGCCGACGGTGTCGAGGCCTTCGTCAGGGAGTTCATGGCCTAGCGCCTCTCCCACGGGTGGGGTCGCCGCCAAGAAGGCCCCTGCCGAGAAGCACCAGCGCATTCGAGCCTCCCCGTACCATCGTGGTGTGGGGAGGCTCTGCTTATATGCGTGCATGGCGTGGGTTTGCGTGGCATGGTCCCTCGCTTTGCTAGAATTTGCAGCGTATCTGTACTCTAAACGCACCAAAGGAGCTCTTGTGGCAAACCACTTCGCCAACCGGGGCCCGCAGGACCTGCCCGAGGTCGACCAGGCGCCCCAGGCGCCTCTGTCTTCCCAGGTTCCGCCCATGGCCCCAGAGCCCGACACGAGCGTCGACGCCGGGTATCAGGACCAGCAGCCCTTCGAGCCTGTCGCCCAGCCTGTCCAGCAGCAGGCCACCCAGGTCGACCTGAGCGTTCCGCAGGTCGATGACGCCGCATCCACGGGTGCCTTCCAGGTTGTGGACGATGGCCTGGCAGTCGCGGCGCCCGCCGCTGCCGACCCGTCCTTCTCGGCAGGCTTCCCCGAGCCCTCCGACGACAGCCCCGTCGTCCCGCGCTCGTCCAACCCCGTGATCTCCATGCGCAACGTCACGAAGATCTATCCCGCGCAGCCCAACAAGCCGGCGCTCGATGACGTCACCCTCGACGTCTATCCCGGCGAGTTCGTCTTCCTCGTCGGTCACTCCGGCTCGGGCAAGTCGACCTTCCTCAAGCTGCTTACGCGCGAGCTCAAGGCCACGCATGGCAAGGTCATCGTCGCCGGCCAGGACCTCACCGCGCTGCGAAACTGGAAGGTTCCGTACCTGCGTCGCCAGATTGGCTGCGTCTTCCAGGACTTCAAGCTGTTGCCCGACAAGACCACCTACGAGAACGTCGCGTTCGCGCTCGAGTGCATCGGCAAGCCGCGTTCCGTCATCAAGGCGCAGGTCCCCGAGGTGCTTCGCCTCGTCGGCCTGGGCGAGAAGATGGACAGCTACCCCGACCAGCTCTCTGGTGGCGAGCAGCAGCGCGTCTCTGTCGCCCGAGCCATGGTCAACCGCCCACCGCTGCTCGTCTGCGACGAGCCCACGGGCAACCTCGACCCCGCGATCTCGCGCGGCATCATGAACCTCCTCGAGCTGATCAACCGCAACGGCACGACGGTGCTCATGGCCACGCACGACCGCGAGATGGTCGACACCATGCGCAAGCGCGTCATCGCCCTCGAGGGCGGCCACGTCGTCCGCGACCAGGAGAGGGGAGGCTACGGCTACTATGGCTCCTACTAACATCGGCTACTCGCTGCGCGAGGCCGCACACCACTTCCGCAGGAACTGGTCCACGGTCCTCGGCGCCGTCGTCACGATCTTCCTGTCCCTGTTCATCATCGGCCTGTTCGTCATCGGCTCGGTCATGCTCAACAACATGGTCGGCAGCGTCGAGGACAAGGTCACGATCCAGGCGTTCATTGCCGACGGGGCCGACCAAACCGCCGTCGATTCGCTCAAGTCCAAGATCGAGGGCTGGAGCGAGGTCGAGTCCGTCACCTACAAAAGCAAGGAAGAGGCTCTTCAGGAGTACAAGGACACCATGTCCAACAAGAACGCGGAGGCGGCCGTCGCCGCCCTCGACGGCACCAACCCCGTCCCCGCGTCGCTCGTGGTCAAGCTTCGCGACCCCAAGCAGGTCACGACCATTGCCCAGAACCTGATCGACGACACAGACTTCCAGGCCATCGCCGACGACGGCGACGCCAGCGCCTCGGTGCTCTACGGCCAGGGCACGGTCGAGCGCCTCTTCAGTGTCACGAACTACGTCCGCGCCATTGCCGGCGTGCTCGTCCTGCTTCTCGTGTTCGTCGCCTTCGTGTTCATCAACAACACGATCAGGCTCGCCATCACCGCCCGTCGCCGCGAGATCGCGATCGAGCGCCTGGTCGGCGCGTCCAACGGCTTCATCCGCGGGCCCTTCATCACCGAGGGCGTGCTCGAGGCACTTCTCGGCGCGCTTCTCACCATCGGTGTCCTGCAGGGCGTCTGCAACGTCGCCATCCCCAAGCTCGAGAGCAGCCTGTCGTTCCTGACCTTCTCGCTTCCTGCCGAGACCATGGTCAAGATCTACGGCATGCTCGTGGCGGTCGGCGTGTTCATCGGCCTGTTTGGCTCGCTGATCGCCATGCGCCGCTACCTCAAGGTGTAGCGAGAAGTACTTCGTAGGCTCTGGGGCGGCATCGGCCAGCGTGGTCGGGCCGCCCCTTCTTGTTAGGGGGAGACCATGGGCAGGAAGCGTTCGCGCTCGTCGCGTGCCCGCGGCGGCAACGGCGCTCGTCGCGGGCGGTCCGCCAGCAGGCTCGTCGAGGGCACGCTGCGCGTGCTGCGACCGGGCCATGCCTTCGTCGACACGCAGGAGGGGACCTTCGAGGTCGCCCGTCGTGGCCTTCGGGAGGGCATGAATGGCGACGTCGTGCGCGTCTCGCTCGTGGGCGGTGGCCAGCCGCAGGCCTACGTCCAGTCCGTCATGCAGCGCAATGTCGCGACTTTCCTGGGCACCTATGGCGTGGCCGAGCCCCTGGGCGCGGTCGTGCCGCTCGACGAGCGCATCCGTCGCGACTTCTTCGTGCTGCCGCAGGACGACTCGGCCGAGCGCCTGGGCGTCGCCGAGGGTGACGTCGTCGTCGCGCGTATTCTGACCTACCCGGCTCGTCGCGAGGCGGGGGTGGTCACGCTTGACCGTCGCGTGGGATCGGGCTCCGAGCTCGACCTCGACGTCGAGGCCGTCGTGGCCTCGTACGACCTTCCGGTCGCCTTCCCGCCACCGGCGCTCGAGCAGGCCGAGGCCATTCGCGCGAACGTCGACGACGCGCTGAGTCGCCAGCCGTGGCGCCGCGACCTGCGCGACCTTCTCTGCGTGACGGTGGACCCGGCCGACGCGCGCGACTTTGACGACGCGGTGTCGTGCCGTCGGCTGGAAGATGGCGGTTACGAGTTGGGCGTCCACATCGCCGACGTGTCGCACTACGTCGGGTGGGGCACGTCGGTCGACCTCGAGGCCAGGCAGCGCACCTGCTCCGTATACCTTGCCGACCGCGTGATCCCGATGCTGCCCGAGCGCCTGTGCAACGACGTGTGCTCGCTGCGCCCGGGCGAGGACCGCCTTGCCATGTCGGTCTTCGTGCGTCTGACGCCCGCGGGAGAGGTTACGTCGCACCGCGAGTGCGCCTCGGCAATCAGGTCCAAGGCCAGGCTGGACTACGACTCGGTCGACGACCTGCTGGAGGGCAGGCTCGACGCGCCAGGGTTGGACTGCGATGCCGGGGTGCGCGACGAGGTTGCCGAGGCGCTCGCCCTTCTGGACGAGCTCGCCCAGAGGCGCCTGGCCGTGCGCGAGCGCCGTGGCTCGGTGGATTTCGAGACCAGCGAGTCCAAGGTCACGCTCGACGAGCATGGCCGCCCCACCGGCGTGTGCATTCGCTCCCGCACCCGCGCGACCTCGCTCGTCGAGGAGGCAATGCTGCTGGCGAACGAGTGCGTGGCCGAGCGCCTGTGGCGCGACGGCGCGCCGGCGGCCTTCCGCGTGCACGAGCCGCCGATGCCCGACGCACTTCTCGCCACGCTTCCCGTGCTCGGCGAGCTGGGCCTGGCACGTGGTGCCGACGCGGACCTCGTGGCCGCGGGCGACCAGTTTGCCATCCAGGCGGTGCTGCGTCGTGTCCATGGCACGCCTGCCGCGGCGCTGGTCAACGCGCTGCTGCTTCGTGCCCAGGCGCGCGCGACCTACATGCCCGACAACCGTGGCCACTACGCGCTGGCCGCCCGCGCGTACTGCCATTTCACCTCGCCCATCAGGCGCTATCCCGACGTGATCGTACATCGCGCGCTCAAGCTGTCCCTGGGCCATGGCGACTCGCCGCGCGTGCGTGCCGAGCAGGACCGCGAGCTCGCGCAGCTTTGCCGCACCTGCTCGGACCGCGAGCGGGTGGCCGACTCGGCGGCCCGTGCCTCGCAGAGGGTCAAGCTCGCCGAGCTCTATGCGGGCCGCGTGGGCGAGGTCGTCTCGGGCGTCGTGTCCGGCTGCGAGCGCTTCGGCATGTTCGTGACGCTGGACGAGACCCTGGCCGAGGGCCTGGTGCCGGTGCGCGCGATGGGGGAGGAGTGGTTCTCGTTCGACGAGGCGCGACTCTCGCTTCGCGGCGAGTCGACGGGCCGGGTGTGGCGCCCGGGCATGCGTGTCGCCGTCCGCGTGACCGACGCCTGCCCCGCGCGCGGCAGAATCGGCCTCGCGCTCGTGGGTGGGGCTGTGGGGCGCGTGCCCGACGGGGTACACTAGTTCACTACGACGGCACGAAGGGAACCAGATGAACCAGTCAAGCATGAACGAAGACCTGATGCAGGCCGAGGGGCTTCTCGTCCAGGGCGAGACGGACCTCGCCGAGTCGCTGCTCAGCCGGATGGCGGCGGACGCCGAGGAGTACGTGGCGGCCAACTGCCCGACGACCGAGCACGTGCAGTGGTTCAGCTTCCCCACGCTGTTCGAGCGCCTGGCGTACCGCCGCGTCGAGAACGACCCGCGCGAGCTGCGCGAGATGGACGAGCCCCTGGACCGCATGTACTCCGACCTGGGCCTGGCCTGCGTGCGCCAGGGCGACTACGCCCGCGCGACCGAGGCGCTCAAGCAGGCCGTGCGCTGGAACCCGATGGACTGCGCCCACCGACTGAACCTCGCGGACCTCTTCCGCACCAACGGTGACATCGACGAGTGGCTCGGCCTGAGCTTCTCGGTGTTCGAGCGCGCGAGCGACGCGCGCCACCTGGTGCGCGCCTACCTCAACTTCGCCCAGTTCTTCTCGCAGACGGACCGTCCCAAGCAGCAGGCCGCCTGCCTTCGCTGCGCCCGCAGGCTGGAGATGCCGTCGACCGCCCTCGAGGACGCCATCGCGGCCGTGGCCGGCACCGACGCCGACCCCGACTCCATCACCGACGAGCAGGCGCGCGACCTTCTTGCCCAGGAGGGTCTGCCCGAGGGTGCCAACGCCGAGATCGCCGTCTGCATGCTCATGTGTGCCTCGGACGCCGCCAAGACCGGCCACCGCGACCTGGCCACCGACCTCACCGTTCGCGCGCGCGACCTGGTGGGCGGACCCGCGGCCACTGCCCTGATCGAGCTCATCCACAACACCGACGAGGCGGCCGACGATGCCCAAGCGTGAGAAGAAGACCATCGCCCGTAACCGCTCCGCCCGCCACGAGTACTTCATCGACGAGACGTTCGAGGCGGGAATCGAGCTACGTGGCACCGAGGTGCGCTCCCTTCGCGAGCGCCCCTGTCAGATCACCGACGCCTTCTGCCTGATCAGGGGTGGCCAGTGCTGGCTGCATGGCGTGCACCTGCACCCCTACTCGCATGGCAACATCTGGAACGTCGACCCCGACCGCAAGCGCAGGCTGCTGCTGCACCGCAGGCAGATCGACTACCTGGACGGCAAGCTGCGCGTCCGTGGAGCCGCGCTCGTGCCGCTGGAGCTGTACTTCGACGAGCACAACCGCGTCAAGCTCTGCATCGGCCTCGGCCGCGGCAAGAAGCTCTACGACAAGCGCGCCGACATGGCCCGCCGCGACGTCGACCGCGAGATCGCCCGCGCCATCAAGCAGCGCAACCGGTAGCGCGCGGCCCCTTGTCCGACGTCAGCTGGTGCGGCGCCAGCGCGGGTCGGTCAGGGTCCTGGCAACGCCCAGCCCCACCGGCAGAAACGCCACGATCAGCACGGCGCGCACGAGCCAGTTGAGCATGCCCACCGTGTCGAACACGCACATGTAGTACATGGCGCGGTACAGGTACAGGCCCGGCACCATGATCACGATCGAGGGAACCGTGAGAGAGATGCGTGGGTAGCTCGTGCCTAGCTCGGCGACGTTGGCCAGAAGGCCGCTCGCGATGGCGCCCACGAGCGCGGCCGCCTCGGGTGGGCACCCGTGCGCCAGGCCCAGAAACGGCATCATGGTCGGGAGGTCCACGAGCGTCAGGCGCAGCGTGTTGGACACCGCGCCGATCAGGCCCGCGGTCGCCGCCATGGGGCGCGGGCTGTTGAACATGACCGAGAACCCGAAGACGCCCACGAAGCTCATCGCGAGCCTCAGCAGGGTCAGCGACGCCGGCCCCAGGCCCTGCGGCGCGAAGTCGTCCGGCCTCAGGCCGACCGCCTCGGCCACCAGCCAGCCCATCAGGGTCGCGAGCACGATCACGGCCATCGCATAGGTCAGCCGCTCGATGCCGCTGCGCATGTCGAGCTTGGCGATGTCGAGCCCCGCCGTAATGAGCGGGAACCCCGGGATCACGAACAGCATCGCGCCGATGTAGCCCGCCTCGTGCGCCATGGCCCCGCTCGTCAGTCGCGCCATGCAGAGAAGCGCCGCGAGGTAGCTGACGCATGCCACGGTGACGCCGCAGGCGATGCAGCTGAACTGCCCGAGCCTGCGCGACAGCATCCTCGCCCTCACGTAGTTGCCCAGGCCGGCACCCACGAAGGCGCACGCCATCTCGACGGGGCCGCCGCCGAGCAAAAAGACGAACGCGGCGCAGGCGCACGCCGCGGCCAGGCCCAGCTGGGCGTGGCTGTAGTCCGGCGACGAGTTCTCCACCACGTCGAGCAGGCGGTGGTAGCCGTTGACGCTCAGCGAGCGACCGCGCTGCTCCACCTCGTGGACGTAGTCCTCCAGCAGCCAGATGCGGTGCGTGTTGACGCCCGTGGTGGGCAGGCTCACGACCTCGCTGAATGTCTCGTGCCCCTCGATGCAGGTGCACTCGATCGACAGCAGCGAGAGGTCCACGTGGACCGTGACGCCCAGCACGCGGGCCACGCGGTTCATCGAGTCGCGCACACGCCAGGCGCCCGTTCCCGAGGCGAGCATGAGCTGTCCCGTCCGGCAGATGATGGTGGACTTGTCGGCCAGCGAGGCCTCGCGCGCGAGGGTTTCGCCCCCGTCGACGACCTCCCCCCAGTTTGCCTGCATGTGCTGGCGGCCAATGCCGTCGTGTCGTGCCCTCGTGACCCTCTGTGCCGTTCGGACCATCTCCCGCGGATACGCGGCGCCCGCCACGGGGCGCACTTCTCTCCAATCGTAGTCCAACCAGGTGCCGTTCGCCGATTGAGACATCGACACTTTGGAGTATCGTGCTTCTGGTATGCATCCACGTCGGATGCCGAGAAGAACGGGCGTGCGCCACCTCGTGGCGCCGCGGGAGGGAAGGCGGATGAACCTCGCGAGGCAGGAGTCCGAGTCGATCGAGCTCGCGGTGCTTCTGGCGTTGGCCGGCGGCACGATGGACTGCTATTCGTACCTGGTGCGCGACAAGGTCTTCGCCAATGCGCAGACGGGCAACATGCTGCTGTTTGGCGTCAGCGTGGCCGAGCGCAACTGGGGCATGTGCCTTCACTACGCGGTGCCCGTCGTCTGCTTTGCCCTGGGCATCGCCTTGTGCCATGCGATCAAGCTCGCCTCGCACGAGCGCCACCTGCACTGGCGCCAGGTTGCCCTGGCGGTCGAGATCGTGGCCCTGGTGGTCGTGTCGCAGGTGCCCGTCGGTCACAGCCTGTGGGCCAACGGCATCACCTCGTTCGCGTGCGGCATCCAGGTCCAGGCGTTCCGCAAGTTCCACGGACGAGCCCTGGCCACGACCATGTGCATCGGCAACCTGCGCAGCGGCACCCAGTCGATGGTGGGCTACGTGCACGACCACGACTCCGACCAGCTGCGCGGCGGCCTGCTGAGCTACTTCACCATCGTCTGCTTCGTGCTCGGCGCGGTTATCGGCAGCACCCTGATCCCGGCCATGGGCACGCTCATGATCCTGGTCGCACCCGCGCTCCTGCTCGCGTGCTTCCTCATCATGTTCGTCGACCGCGAGCGTCGCCACGTCGAGCGAATCGTCGAGAAGGACCTCGAGGCCGACCTCGCAGGCGTCGAGCCCGCGTCCCAGGATGCCAGCCTGCCCGCAGTCGGCCTTGCCGCGGCGGAGCGCCGTGCCGAGGAGCGCGTCGCGCATGGCATCGAGCGTCGCCACGCCGCCGACATCGAGCTCGACGTCCTGCACGACATGGGCCTCACCTCCCAGGAGGGCGACGAGCCCGCCGACGCCGTCTCGCGCGAGGTCGAGGCCCAGATCGAGCGTGACCTGCGCGACCACATCGCCCGTGGCGGCTGGCGCGCCCGCCGCTAGGCGCCGCCGGGCCGTGCTGCCGTCGTTCGCGCCATGGCCCACGCGACGTCCTTCTCGGCACGGCGCCGTGCATGGTGGGACGCAAAGTGGGTAGAATGGACAGACCCGCGCTCGTCGCGGGCCCGAACACTGACACTCGCATGGTGGCAATCGGCCCCGACCCTATGTGGGGGCGACTGGTTTCGACAGGGTGGTCCTGAGGTGGGCAGCAGGCCGTGGTCTCCTCGCCACGCTAAACAGGGGTCCCGTCAAATTGAATTGACGACAACTCTTTCCAGGGCTCTTACGCCCTCGCCGCTTAATTAATTAGTGGCCGTCGAGGCGGGGGTTTCTCCTGCCCCCGCGGAGACGTCATCTTAGGGAGACGCTCGCGCGGACGTCGTTGGTATGCCGCGCGCTAAGACCGAACCAACTGGGGCGCCGAACGCGGGTCACCGAGTGTGACGCGCCCGAGACCTAATCGGCGACTGAGCCTGGAGACACCTGCCAGGGGATTGCTTTGGACCGGAGTTCGATTCTCCGCGCCTCCACCATGAGTGCAGCGACCCCGTCCCGCATGCCGCGGGGCGGGGTCTTTTCGTGTCGCGAGTCCTGTGGCATATGTGTGACTACTTTTTGACTCGTCAACATGTCGTACAATTGCGTGGCACTTCTCACCTGGCGTGGGTTCGTGCGCATAAACTGACTGACTTTCGAATTTCGACTGGCGAGAAGTGCGGCGAGCCCGCGTCTCGCATAAGGGGGCAACATGGCAAGGACCGTCATCGTCGCCGAGAGCGGCTCCGACATCCCCGCCGACCTTGCGGCGGAGCTCGGCATCCACATCGTCCCGATGCACGTCTCGATCGGCGACCGCACGATCAACGACGGCGACATGGACCCCGCCGAGATGCTGGAGGACTGCCGCCAGCTCGTGGTCATGCCGCACACCTCGGCGGCCATGCCCGGCGACTACGCCCGCGTGTTCGACGAGATCCACGACGCCGACCCCGAGGCCAAGATCGTCGTTCTGGCCTACTCGGCCGTGACCACCTGCTCGTACGACAACGCGCTGACCGCAGCCGAGGGTCGCGACTACGTCTTCGCGACCGACACCGCCCAGGTGACCATCGGCCAGGGCCTCATCGTGACCGGCGCCGCCAGGTGGCTCGCCGAGCATCCCGAGGCTGGCCCCGAGGAGCTCATCGCCTACGCCGACGGCCTGGCCGCCTCGGTCCAGATGGCCTTCATCCCCGGCGACCTGGGCTACCTGCGCGCCGGCGGCCGCCTGTCCAACGTCGCGTTCCTGGGTGCCACGCTGCTCAAGATCAAGCCGGTCATCCAGATCGTCGACGGCCGCCTCGTGGCCACGAGCAAGCTCCGCGGCTCCAAGCAGTCGGCCGTGCTCAGGCTGATCGACATCGTCGTCGAGCAGGGTGCCGTCGACCTCGAGCGCATCTTCTTCGTGCGCTCGCCGGGCCTGCCGCTCCAGATCCAGGAGGCCGCCGAGAAGCACGCCCTCGACCTCGGCTTCGAGCAGGTCAGCTGGTTCGACACCGGCAACGTGATCACCTCGCACTGCGGGCCGGGCACCTTCGGTCTCGCGCTGGTGCAGAAGTAGCCAAGCCGCCACAGGGACGGCCAAACACTAACGAGAAGAGCGTGCGGGCCGCGTACGGGGGGGTACGTGGCCCGCACTTCTCGTTCGGAGCTATCCGACGACGTGTTCGTCAGCGGTGGCGCCACCACCTCGAGAGCGACCCCGCGAGTCCCGAGACCACCGGGATGCCCACGACAATCCACATGAGCGCCTGAAGCGCGTTGCCCTGCGCGGCCAGCGCGACGGTTGCCAGGCAGACGGCGGCCCATGGCCACGCTCCCGCCACGAACCCGAACGGGTCGCGCCTGTCGATGGCCTTGCCAAGGGTGTAGTAGACGGGGACCAGCAGGAACAGCAGCAGGCCCCATGCCCACAGGCTGCGCGCCACCCCCAGGGCAAGGTACGCTGCCCCCACGATCGCCGGGAACGGGAAGCGTCGCCACCCGCGAAGGAAGGCGCTGGGTCCCTTGCCTCCGTGCCCGAGGGCGTCGTGGGCCTCGCCCCAGCTCTTGAAGTCGTGGCCGTCGACGGTGACGCCGCCGTCGGGTCGCGTGTGGACGGAGTGCCCTCCGTCGTCCGGCGTGTCCACGTGCACGCCACCCGGGCTCACGTGGACGCTCTCGCCCTTGCCTGGGTTGTCCACGTGGATGCCGTTCCAACCTATGTGGACCTCCTCGCCCTTCTTGGGGTCGACCACGTGGATGCCCTCGCGCCACGAGACCGAGACGTGCCCGCGGTCCTTCTCGGCAGCGTCGGCGTGCGGGTCTGCGTAGAGGAGCTCGTCGAGCGTGATCCCGTAGAGCGCCGCCAGGGCGATCAGGTTGTCGGTGTCGGGGGAGGACTCGACGCGCTCCCACTTCGAGACCGCCTGCCTGCTGACGCCCAGCCTGTCGGCGAGCGCCTCCTGCGAGAGGCCCGCGGCCTTGCGCCTGGCGATGAGCCTGTCCGCCATCGTTGCGTCCATCATGTTCCCTTCCTGTTTGGGCACGGCGCCCGTGGGGCGCCGTGGTCGTCTCCTCATGTGGCACGCTACGAAAGACGGGCCCCACGCGCGACCGACTCTGGTTGGAATTTGTGGCAACTATTGGTTGCCACGTCATCTACCTGCGGAGCGAGCGTGGGGCCCGTGTACGGGGCATTGTCTGCCTGGCTTCGTGGCGTCGTTAGGCCTCGGCCGCCCCGGCGTTCTTCTCGGCAGGCTCGGGCTCGCCGAGAAGTGCCTTCTCGGGGGTGATGGGCAGCGAGCGGACGTAGTTGCCGGTGGCGTGGGCCACGGCGCTGGCGATGGCGGGCGAGGGGGTGTTGATGACGACCTCGCCGACGGACTTGGCGCCGAACGGGCCGGTCGGCTCGAAGCTGGGCATGAACTCGACGCGGACGTCGGGCACGTCCATGCGGGTGGGCAGCTTGTACTGCATGAAGTTGTTGGTCTTGAGGTGGCCGCGCGCGTCGACGGCGACGTCCTCGAACAGCGCCATACCGATGCCCTGCACCAGGCCGCCCTCGGCCTGGATGCGCGCGAGGTTCGAGTTAATGACCGTGCCACAGTCGACGACGGCGGCGTAGTCGGTTAGCTCGACCTTGCCGGTGGTCTTGTCGACCTCGACCTCGGCGATGCCCGCGATGAAGGGCGGGGGCGACTGCGGCTGGGTGTTGGAGGCATGCGCGGTGAGCGAGCCGGGCTGGTTGCCGACGCCGATGGAGCGGTTGGCGACCTCGGCGACGCTCATGGCGAGCTCGCCGCCGTCGGCCGCCGGCTCGACGCACCAGACGCGGCCGCCGCCGAACTCGACCTTCTCGACGTCCACGCCCCACCACTTGGCGACCTGCGCTCGGATGACGTCGCGCAGCTCGTTGGCGGCGCGCAGGACGGCCCCGCCGGAGGTGTAGGTGCCCGACGAGGCGTAGGAGCCCGTGTCGTAGGGGGAGACGTCGGTGTCGACGCCCTTGGTGACCACGTGGTCGACGTCGCAGCCCAGAACCTCCGCCGCAATCTGGGCCAGAATCGTGTCGGCACCGGTGCCGACGTCGGTGGCGCCAATGGACAGCAGGTAGAAGCCGTCGTCGGCCAGGCGGATGTCGACGCTGGCGATGTCGACGTTGGAGATGCCCGAGCCCTGCATGGTCAGCGCCATGCCGATGCCGCGGACCTTATCGCCCAGGTCCTCGCGAAGCGGGCGGTCCTTCCAGCCGACCATCTCCATCGCGCGCTCGAGGCACTCGTCGGCGCGGCAGCTGTACAGGGGCTCCTCGTCCAGCTGGTGGAGCCTCTCGCCGGGCTTTACCAGGTTCTTCAGGCGCAGCTCGCCCGGGTCCATGCCAAGCTCGTCGGCCAGCTCGTTGAGGGCGGACTCGACGGCGAAGCAGCCCTGCGTGGCACCGTAGCCGCGGTAGGCGCCTCCGGGAGTCGTGTCGGTGTAGACGACGTCGAAGGCAAAGCGCGTCGCGGCGCGGTTGTACAGGCTCAGGCCCTTGCCGCCCACCAGCCAGATGGTGGTGGGGCCGTGGTAGCCGTAGGCGCCGGCGTTGGAGAGCGTGTACAGGTCGATGCCGGTGATCGTGCCGTCGCGCATGGCGCCGACGCGCACGTCCATCCTCATCTCGTGGCGCGTGTTGGAGCACGACATGGTCTCCTCGCGCGTGTAGACGCACTTGCAGGGGCGTCCGGTCTTGAGGGCCGCGAATGCCGAGAAGACCTCGTTGTGCCCCGTCTGCTTCGCGCCGAAGCCACCGCCCACGCGGGGCTTGACCACGCGCACGCGCGACTGCGGGATCTGCAGGGCGTTGGACACCTGGCGGCGGATGTGGAACGGGACCTGGGTGGAGCTGACCACGGTCAGGCGGTCGAAGGCGTCGACGTAGGCGTACGACGTCATGGGCTCCATCATGGCCTGCTGGGTGGCCTGCGTGTGGTAGCTGCGCTCGATCACGACGTCGGCCGCGGCCAGCGCCGCCTCGACGTCTCCGTACTCGTGGCCGCCGTGCGCGACGAGGTTGCGCTTGGGGTCGCCCGACTCGTCCGAGCCGTACCTCCAGTCGTCCTCGTCGTGGATGACGACGTCGCTGTCCAGGGACTGCTCCATGTCGACGATGGCGGGGAGCTTCTCGTAGGTGACCTTGACCAGGCGCACGGCGTCCTCGGCCACGCGCTCGCTCTCGGCGACGACCATGGCGACCTCGTCGCCGACGTAGCGTACGGTGGTGTCCAGGATCGCGGTGTCGTACGGGCTCGACTCGAGGAGCGACTGGCCCGCCAGGGTGTAGCGGGTGTGCGGGACGTCATCGGGGGTGAACACGGCCACCACGCCCTCCAGGGCGCGCGCGGCCTCGCAGTCGATCGAGGTCACGCGCGCGTGGGCCTCGCGGGAGCGGACCATCTTCACGACCAGCGCGTCGTCCGGCGCCAGGTCGCCCGCGTAGACGGGCTTGCCCGCCAGAAGCGACGCGGCGTCCTTCTTGACCACGGGGCGCGACAGCGTCTCCCCACGCTCGGCGCCGTCGACCTGGCCACCGCGCTCGGCGATCGAGCGGGCGTTCTCGACGGTGGAGTCGACGACGTCGGCCACCCGGCCGTCGGCGTTGTGCCTGCGTGCCAGGAAGCGGCGGATGGCGCGCATCTGGCCCGCGTAGCCCGAGCAACGGCACAGGTTGTTCGACAGCTCGCGACGGATGGTCTGCTCGTCGGCGTCGGGGAAGTCGCGGTCCAGCGCAAGCACGGCCATCACGAGGCCGGGCGAGCAGAAGCCGCACTGCTCGGCGCCCTCCTCCGCCATGCAGCGGGCGAACTCGGCCGACTCGGCCTGCAAGGCCTCGAGGGTCGTGACCTCGTGGCCGTCCACGCGGCCCATCATGACGGAGCAGGACAGGACGGGCTTGCCGTCGAGCCACACGGTGCACAGGCCGCAGTTGCTCGTCTCGCAGCCGCACTTGACCGACTTGAGGCCGTGCGTGCGGCAGAAGTCGAACAGCGTGGTGTCGGGCGAGACGTCGGAGGTGACCTCGCGGCCGTTGAGGGTCAGGGTGATCATGCGAGTGCCTCCTCGATGGCGCGGCGAACCAGGACGGGCGCCACCTGGGCGCGGTATGCCGCGGAAGCGCGGCGGTCGTCGCCGAACTTGACCCCGGCGACGCTGGCGAGAAGTGCCTCGAGCTCGTCTGCCGAGAAGTGCTCGGGCAGGGCGACGCCGCCCTCGCCCACGAGCGTGGCGCGCGACGGGCGCGCGCCCACGGCGACGCGCCAGCGTCCGTCCCACAGCGCGGCGCAGGCGTTGACCGCCGAGAAGTCCGTGGCGGAGTTGCGCACGCTCTCGAAGCGCGCGCGGTAGTCGTGGTCGCGCACGACCACGTGCGTCAGCACGTCCTTGGGGGCGCCCTTCGCCGCGAACTCGGCGAGCCCGACCCTGCCCGCGCCCACCAGCTCGACGTCGCAGTCCAGGGGCAGAAGCGCGGTCAGGATGTCCGAGAAGCCCATGCGCGCGTAGACGCTGCCGCCCACGGTCGCGAGGTTGCGGAACTGCGCGCCCACGATGTCGCGCACGCCTTGCGTGAAGCAGCCGCGCGTGGCCTCGGCAAAGCCCGTGTGCGCGCTCAGGCGCTCGAGGGTGACCATGGCGCCGATCCGCCACTCGCCGCCCTCGTGCTCGATCTTGTCGAGCCCGCAGCGAGACAGGTCGATTCCCATGGGGGCGACGCGGCTGGCGAGCCTAAGCCACATCATGCCGCCGATGACGGTGGCGCCCCTCGTTTCCTGCAACAGCTCGTATGCCGCCTGCGGCGTTTCGGGCGTCTCGTAGCGCTCGAACCTCAGCATCGCGTCTCCTTCCCGACGTGCACGTTCTTCTCGACAGTATAGTGTGGGAAGGTGTGCGCGACCCGTGGGCCGCGCGTGGCGACAGGAGGAAATCCATGGCGTTTCGCGAGATCGACATCCGGGGGCTGAGCCTCAACCCGTTTACCAGGTTCGGCAGCGACTGGGCCCTGGTCACGGCCGGCGACGAGTCCGGCCTCAACACCATGACGGTCAGCTGGGGCCAGATGGGTACCTTGTGGGGCCGCGACGTCGTGACCGTCTACATCCGCCCCTCCCGCCACACCAAGGCCTTCGTCGACGCCGCCGAGCGTTTCACCGTCTCGTTCTACGCGCCCGGGCACAGGCGCGCGCTGGGCGTTCTGGGCGCCAAGAGCGGCCGCGACGCCGACAAGGTGGCCGAGGTCGGCTTCACGCCCGTCTTCATGGACGGGACCTGCGCGTTTGCCGAGGCTAACATGGTGTTCGTGTGCCGCAAGCTGTATGCCGACGACATCCGCCCCGAGTGCATGCTGGACCCGGCCCCCGCCGCCGACCACTATCCCGAGTTCGCGGGGTCGGATGACCCCGACTACCACACCATGTACGTCGCCGAGGTCGAGCGCGTCCTCGTCGCCGATTAGGAGGAAACCATGACTGCCGAGAAGAACCATGAGGTCGCCACCACCGCCGCGACCGACGCCACCGCCGTGAAGCCGACCGCCGCCGACGTCGAGGCCGCCCGCGGCCTGTGCGACTTCGTCGCCGAGAGCCCGAGCGCCTTCCACGCCGTTGCCGCCTGCGAGCGTCGCCTGGCCGAGGCGGGCTTCGTGCCCCTGCGCGAGGGCGACGCCTGGGACGTCGAGCCGGGCGGGAGCTACTACGTCACGCGCAACAACTCGAGCATCGTCGCGTTCCGCGTGGGCGCGAACGCGCTGGGCGACGCGGCCGCGGCCGACCCCGCGGCTGGCGTCGACCCCACGGCGGGCTACCACTTCCAGCTGCTGGCCGCCCACAGCGACTCGCCGACGTTCAAGGTCAAGGCCTCGCCCGAGCTGTCCGGGCCCGAGGGCTACCTGCGTCTGGACGTCGAGGCCTACGGCGGCATGATCGACCACACCTGGTTCGACCGACCCCTCTCGGTCGCCGGCCGCGCCCTGGTGCGCGACGGCGCGCGCGTCGAGAGCCGCCTGGTCGCGCCCGACCGCGACATCGCCGTCATCCCGAGCCTGGCCATCCACCTGGACCACTCGGTCAACGAGTCCTTCTCGCCCAACCGCCAGGTGGACCTGTGCCCCGTCATGTCCGCCGGCGCCCTTTCCGCCGGCGCGTTCGACCGGATGGTCGCCCGCGAGGCCGGCTGCGAGCCGGACGCACTTCTCGCCAGGGACCTGTTTCTGGTCAACCGCCAGCGGCCGCTGGTGTGGGGCGAGGCGTCGGAGTTTGTCTCGGCGCCCAGGCTCGACGACCTCATGTGCGCCTACGTGGCCCTTCGCGCGCTCGTGGCGTCTGACAACGACCGTTCGGTCAGCGTCGTGGCCATCTTCGACAACGAGGAGGTCGGCTCCAACACCAAGCAGGGCGCCATGTCGACCCTTCTGCGCGACACCCTGTCGCGCGTGAGCGGCCGTTTGGGCCTGACGCGCGAGCAGCACCTGCGCGCCCTGTCCCGCTCGATGCTCGTGAGCTGCGACAACGCCCACGCCGTCCACCCCAACCATGCCGAGAAGCACGACGAGGCCAACAGGTGCCGTCTGAACGGGGGCATCGCGATCAAGGAGGCCGCCAACCAGCACTACTGCACCGACGCGTTCAGTCGTGCCGTGTTCGCGGCGATCCTCGACGACGCCGGCGTGCCGCACCAGGTCTTCGCCAATCGCTCCGACATGGCGGGTGGCTCGACCCTGGGCAACCTGTCCAACATGCAGGTGAGCATGCACGCCGTCGACGTGGGCCTGCCCCAGCTGGCCATGCACTCCTGCTTCGAGACGGCGGGCGTGGCCGACGTGGCCCTGGGCGAGGCGGCCCTGCGCGCGTTCCTCTCGGCCAACGTCGTGATCGACGGCGCCGACGCGGTCACCCTGGGGTAGGCGCGAGCCGCGACGCCACCCGTCTAGTGGCGATGCCCGCCGCGGTTGGCCCCCTGGCGGCCCTGTGCGGCGCGGTTGCGCGCGGCGGCGTTCTGCGATCGGCTCATGCCCTTGGGTCCCTTGGGTCCCTTCGGGCTGCCCGGACCCTTCGGGCCCTTGGGCATCCCACTGGGATTGTGGCCGCCACCAGGCGCGGGTTTGCCGCCACGACCCTTGGGTCCGCCAACCGCGGCCGAGCCCTTGCCGCCGCGACCCTTGCCGGACGCCGAGCCCTTGCCGCCGCGACCCTTGCCGGACGCCGAGCCCTTGCCCGCGCGCTGCCCGTGCCCGCCGGCTGAGCCCTTGCCGCCTGCCGCGCCCCTGCCGCCGCGCCCGTCGGCACCCGCGTCCTTGGGCGGGTAGGGGCGGATGAGGCACTTGGGGCCGAACCCGACCAGGTCCTCGCGGCCCGCGCGGCGAAGGGCCTCACGCACCAGGTGCCAGTTCTCGGGCTTGCGGTACTGGATCAGGGCTCGTTGCATGGCCTTCTCGCGGGGGTCGCGCGGCACGTAGATCGGCTCCATCGTGCGCGGGTCGACGCCCGTGTAGAACATGCACGTGCTCATGGTCGAGGGGGTGGGGTAGAAGTCCTGCACCTGCTCGGGCATGTAGCCCATGTCGCGGACTGCCTCGGCCAGCTCGACGGCCTCCTTCATGGTGGAGCCGGGGTGGCTGGAGATGAGGTACGGCACGACGTACTGCTCGAGCCCGGCCGCGCGCGTCACGCGCTCGAAGCGGCGGCAGAACGCCTCGTAGACCGAGCGCGGCGGCTTGCCCATGGCGGCGAGCACCGTGTCGCTCACGTGCTCGGGCGCCAGGCGCAGCTGGCCCGACACGTGGTGCTGGACGAGCTCGTCCAAAAACTCGTCGGACTTGTCGGCCAGGGTGTAGTCGAAGCGCACGCCGCTGCGGACGAAGACCTTCTTCACGCCGGGAAGCTGGCGCAAATCGCGCAGCAGACGTGCGTAGGAGTCCTCCTCGACGACCATGTTCTTGCAGATGGTCGGCCACATGCAGCGGCGGTTGGAGCACACGCCGCGGGTGGCCTGCTTGTCGCAGGCGGGGCGGCCGAAGTTCGCCGTCGGGCCCCCGACGTCGGTGATGTAGCCCTTGAAGCTGGGGTCGTGCGTGAGCGCCTCGGCCTCGCGCATGATGCTGTCGTGGCTGCGCACCTGCAGGACGCGGCCCTGGTGGAAGGTGATCGCGCAGAAGCTGCACTCGCCGAAGCAGCCGCGGTTGGCCGCTATCGAGAAGCGCACCTCGTCGAAGTCGAAGGCGGGCACGCCGCCGGCCGCGTCGTAGTCGGGGTGCCAGGCGCGGGCGTAGGGCAGCTCGTAGACGGCGTCGAGCTCGGGGGTGGTCAGGGGCGGCTGAGGCGGGTTCTGCACCACCAGCAGGTTGTCGTCGGGGTAGGGCTCAACCAGGCAATGCGCGGTGATCGAGTCCATGTTGCGGTACTGGACGGCAAAGCTGCGCGCGTAGGCCATCCGGTCGCGCCGTAGCTCGTCGTATGCGGGCAGCGTCTCGTAATCGACGAGGTCGTCGGTCGTGCGCGTGCGGTAGACCGTGCCCGCGATCCAGGTGATCTGGTTGACGGGAAGGCCCGAGTCCAGGGCCTCCGCGACCTCGACGATGGACTTCTCGCCCATGCCGTACAAGATCATGTCGGCGCCCGAGTCCAGAAGGACGGAGCGCTTGAGCGAGTCGGACCAGTAGTCGTAGTGGGCAAGGCGACGCAGGCTCGCCTCGACGCCGCCCATCAGGATCGGCACGTGCTTGTAGCTGCGGCGTATTAGGTTTCCGTAGACGACGCAGGCGTGGTCGGGGCGCATGCCCGTCTTGCCGCCGGGGGAGTAGAAGTCCTTGCCGCGGCGGCGCTTGGCCACAGTGTAGTGGTTGACCATCGAGTCCATGTTGCCCGCGCTCACCAGGAAGGCCAGGCGCGGCTCGCCCAGTGCCGAGACGCTGTCCGGGTCGTTCCAGTCGGGCTGGCAGATCACGCCCACGCGGAAGCCGTGCGCCTCGAGCGTGCGGGTGACGATCGACATGCCGAAGCTGGGGTGGTCGACGTAGGCGTCGCCGCAGACGTAGACGAAGTCGCACCGGTCCCAGCCGCGCTCGTCCATGTCGGCGCGCGAGACGGGCAGGAAAGCCTGCCGAGAAGGACGCTCGGGCGCGCCCGCCTTGCCGCCTGTGTGCTTGGCCATGTCAGTCCCCTCGCTCGCGTCTCGTACGGACCATGGTAGCAACGCGGCGGGGGCCGTGCCTATCTCGTGGCGCCCAGCCGCGAGGTCGTGGGGTTGTGCTACCTGCCCGCAGCCTCGCTGCTGCCCACGCGCATGGCACGCATCGCGTTGAGGATGGCGATGATCGCCACGCCCACGTCGCCGAAGACGGCCAGCCACATGTTGGCGATGCCGAGGGCGGCCAGCGCCAGGATGATCAGCTTGACGGCCAGGGCGAAGACGATGTTCTCCCACACGATGCGCATGGTCTTGCGTGCGACGCCGATTGCGCGGGCGATGTTGGACGGCTTGTCGTCCATAAGGACGACGTCGGCGGCCTCGATGGCGGCATCCGAGCCCATCGCGCCCATGGCGATGCCCACGTCGGCGCGGGTCAGGACGGGCGCGTCGTTGATGCCGTCGCCAACGAAGGCCAGCTTGCGGCCGTTCTTCTCGGCAGCCAGAAGCGCCTCGACGCGGTCGACCTTGTCGCCCGGGAGCAGCTGCGCGTGGTGCTCGTCGAGCCCGAGCTGAGCGGCCACCGCGGCGGCGACCTCCTCGCGGTCGCCGGTGAGCATGACGCAGCGGCGCACGCCGCAGGCATGCAGGTCGCGGATCGTCTGCGCGGCGTCGTCCTTCACGACGTCGGCGATGACGATGTGGCCGACGTAGGCGCCGTCGACCGAGACGTGCAGGATGGTGCCGGTGAGCTCGCAGTCGTGCCAGCTCGTGCCGTGCTCGCGCATGAGCTTGTCGTTGCCCACCAAGACCACGTGCTCGGCCTCGCGGGTCTTCTCGGCAACGCGTGCCGAGACGCCGTGGCCGCTTTGCTCCTGGACGTCGCGGACGAGGTCGCGGTCGATCTTGCCGCTGTAGGCGGCCTTGACCGACAGGGCGATCGGGTGGTCCGAGAACGCCTCGGCGTAGGCGGCGTGGCTCAGGACGTAGTCGGGGTCGATGCCGGCCTCGGGGTGGATGGCCACCACGTTGAAGGTGCCGTTGGTGAGCGTGCCGGTCTTGTCGAACACGACGGTGTCGACCTCGGAGAGCGCTTCGAGGTAGTTGGACCCCTTCACCAGCACGCCGATGCGGCTTGCCCCGCCGATCCCACCGAAGAACGACAGGGGCACGCTGATCACCAGGGCGCACGGGCAGCTGACCACCAGGAAGGTCAGGCCGCGCAAGATCCAGTCGCCCCAGCAGCCCGTGACGGCCCCGCCGACGATGGCGAGAAGTGCCGCGGCGCCGGTGACCGCGGGCGTGTAGACGCGGGCGAAGCGGGTGATGAAGTTCTCGGTCTTGGCCTTCTTCTCGCTGGCGTTCTCCACCAGCTCCAGGATGCGGCTGACCGTGGAGTCGCCGAAGGGCTTGGTCGTGCGGACCCTGACGAGGCCCGTCATGTTGATGCAGCCGCTGACGACGCCGTCGCCGGCCTCGGCGTGGCGCGGGACCGACTCGCCGGTGAGGGCGGCGGTGTCGAGCTGCGTGGCGCCCTCGACGATCACGCCGTCGATGGGGACGCGCTCGCCGGGCTTGACCACGATGGTGGAGCCCACGGCGACCTCGTCGGGGTCCACCTGCACGAGCCCGCCGTCCCTCTCGACGTTGGCGTAGTCGGGCGCGATGTCCATCATGGCCGCGATCGACTTGCGGCTCCTGCCGACGGCGTAGGCCTGGAACAGCTCGCCGACCTGGTAGAACAGCATGACGGCGGCACCCTCGGCCATGTGCGGGTCGGTGTCGGGGAACGCGACCATGGCAAACGCGCCGAGCGTGGCCACGGCCATCAGGAAGCTCTCGTCGAAGGCCTTGCCGCGACGGATGTTGTTGGCTGCCTTGGCAAGCACGTCGTGGCCGGCAATCGCGAACGGGACCAGGTAGAGCGCGAAGCTGGCGTAGACACTGCCGACCCCACCGAAGAGCCTGTCGAGAAGACCCGTCTCGTCGAGGGCGAAGACGACCGCGAACACCGCGAGCGCGCACAGGATGCGATTGCGCTTGTGGGTGAGCGACTCCTTCTTGCGGCGCCTCTTCTTGGGAGTCTGCTTGCTTGCTGCCATGGTGTTGTCCTCAAGGTACGTGAGCTTGGCGGGCGCGGACGCCCGCCCCTCGGTCGTTCCGCTGCGCCAGTGGTTTGCGCGCAGGTTGTCCCATAGGGGGTGCCGCGATTTCTGAGCCGCGCCAGCGGCGAAGCTGAGCGGCGCCCCCTATGGGACAACCACGGGGGAGCGGACCCGCTAGCGCAGGATCTCGCAATCGGGCTCGGCGTCGGCGGTGAAGTCGACAACGCGGTCGAGCACGTCGTCGAACTCGGCGTCGTCGGCCTCGAGGGTGAGCTTCTGGGTCATGAAGTTGACCGAGACGGACTTGACGCCCTCGAGCTTGGAGAGCTCGTCCTGCAGCTCGCGGGCGCAGTTGGCGCAGTCGATCTCGTCCAGCTTGAAAGACTTCCTCACGGTGGTTTCCCTTCTCGCGGGGCGCCGGCGGCGCCTCCCTTGCTATTCGCAGATGTGGCTGAGCCCGACGTTGAGCATGGTGTAGACGTGGTCGTCGGCCAGCGAGTAGACGACGTTGCGGCCGTCGCGCTCGAACTTGACCAGGTGGGCCTGCTTGAGGGTGCGCAGCTGGTGCGAGACGGCACTCTGCGTCGTGCCCGTCTCGTCGGCGATGTCGGCCACGCACAGGTCCCGGCCCATCAGCGTGAACAGGATCTTGATGCGCGTCGTGTCGCTGAAGACCTTGAACAGGTCGGCGAGGTCGTAGAGAAGCTCCTCGTCGGGTAGCTGGTCGGGCGCCTGTCCCGCGGGGATGGGCCGCGCCGCGCCGGCGTCGCCCGGGGTTGCGCTGTCACGCGTGTCTGCCATGTCGTTCCTCCCTTACGCTCTCTGTTTGTTCGAACATGTGAACAAACGCTCATATGTACTGTTGAGAATGAGTATATGAGCGATCGCTCATATGTCAATAGCAATCTCGGCGCACTTCTCGCCAGTGGTGCCGTTCGTCGGATAGTTGCCTTTCCGCCGCCTTGGCTGTTGCTACGGGCGGGGTGTTTCATGCACGATAGGAAGAACCGTGCATACCTTTTCCTGTGAGGGGAGGACCCGTGGAGCAAGAGAACAAAACGCAGGTCAAAGCTGTTGCGGACGGCAAGGCCGTATCTGACGGCAAGGCCGCGTCCGGCGTGCGGTCCGTCGACCGCGACATCGACTGGGGCGCGTCGCTCGCGCTGCTGTGGAGCTTCGTCAGCAGGCATCGCGGCCTTGTGGCGATGACCGTGCTCACGGTCCTTCTGGACATGACGGGCATGCTCTTCGTCCCCACCGAGCTCGCCGCCCTCATCAACGCCGCGGTCAACAGCGGCGACCCCGCCGTGGTGGGCAAGTCCGCCGCGGCCATGCTCGTCGCCTCGATCGTTGGCTCGGGTGGCGCCGTGACCAGCAGCTGGTTCGCCGCGCGCCTGTCCGCGAACGTCGGCCGCGACATCCGCGTGGCGGTCTACGAGGCGTCCCTGTCCTTCTCGGGCGCCGACTTCGAGCAGTTCGGCACCGGCTCGATGATCACGCGCACGCTCTCCGACATCAACGTCATCCAGCAGACGCTGCTCATGAGCATCCTCATGATCTTCCCGGTGCCCATCCTGTGCGTCATCTCGGTGTGCCTGGCCTGGTCGGTCGACCATGTCATGGGCCTCGTCCTGCTGGCCATCGCCATCGTCGTCGGCGCCGTCTCGCTGGCGGCGGTCGGTCGCACCGCGCCGGTCTTCACCAGGCTCCAGGGCTTCATCGACCGCATGAACGTCCGCATGCGCGAGAGCATCACCGGCGTCCGGCCGATCCGCGCGTTCGGTCGCGAGGCTGCCGACAAGGACCGCCTGGACCGCACCTTCTCCGAGTACGCGGACAACGCCATCAAGGTCAACTACGTGTTCTCGGTCACCGACTCCCTGACCTTCTTCGTCATGAACATGGCCGAGGTCGTCGTCGTGTGGCTGGGCGCCGACCGCGTGGGCGCCCACGCGATGCAGATCGGCTCGATCTCGGCGCTGGTGGAGTACGCGATGCTCATCCTCTTCTTCATGATGATGATGCAGTTCGCGATCCTGTCGGTCCCGCGCGCCATGGCGTGTTTGGCCCGTGCCAACGAGGTCCTCACCCACGTGCCCAGCGTCCGCGACCCCGAGAATCCCGTCGAGCTCGACCACCGCTCCGCCGAGAGGAGCGCGCTTCTCGACGACCCGTCCGAGGTCTTCCGCTTCGACCACGCGTCGCTGCGCTTCCCCGACGCCGACGAGTGCACGCTGTTCGACCTCGACTTCCCGCTGCGCCGCGGCGAGGTCGTGGCCATCATCGGCAACACCGGCTCGGGCAAGTCGACCATCGCCAAGATGCTCCTCCGCCTGCACGACGCGACCGAGGGCAGGGTCCTGTTCCGCGGCGTCGACGTGCGCGACGTTACCCAGGCCGACCTGCGCTCGCACGTGTCCTACGTCCCGCAGCGCGCCTGGCTCTTCTCGGGAACCATCGCCGACAACCTGCGCCATGGCCGCGCCGACGCCACCGACGAGGAGCTGTGGCACGCCATCGACGTGGCGCAGGCTGGATTCGTGCGCGAGCTTCCCGACGGGCTCGCCACGACCGTGGCCCAGGGCGGCACGAACTTCTCGGGAGGCCAGCGCCAGCGCCTGGCGATCGCCCGCGCCCTGGTCCGCCGTTCCGACCTGTACGTGTTCGACGACTCGTTCAGCGCGTTGGACTACAAGACCGACGCGGCGCTGCGCCACGCCCTGCGCGCCGACCTCGCCGACGCGGCGCAGCTGATCGTGGCCCAGCGCGTGGGGACCATCCACGACGCCGACCGCATCGTCGTCCTGCGCGACGGCCGCATCGTGGGCCAGGGCACCCACGACGAGCTGATGGCGTCGTGCCCCACGTACCGTGCCATTGCGGAGTCCCAGGCCAAGGGAGGTGCCAACGATGAGTAGTAAGAAGGACCGCGCTGCCGAGAAGAACGAGGAGCTCGAGATCCCCGAGAACGCGCTGGCGTCCGCCAGGCGCCTGTGGGTCGAGGCCGGGCCCGACCGCTGGAGGCTCGTGGTCGCCGCGGTCGCCTCTGTCGCCTATGTCTGCTTCTCCGTCGCGGCGCCCGCCTACAGCGCGCACGTGATCGACTACCTGTGGGGACGCATCCAGGTCGCCTTCGCCGAGGGCAGGCCCTTCAGCGTGACCATGGCCGACGGTGGCCCGCAGGTACTCACCTACCTGTGCATCTGGACCGCCGCCTGGGCCTTCTACTCGGTTCAGGTCCTGGTCATGGCGAGCTTTGCCGAGCGTCTGAACCTCAACCTGCGCAAGCGAATCTCCTCCAAGATGGGACGCCTGCCGCTGGGCTACTACGACGCCCACAAGCCCGGCGACACCATCAGCCGCGCCACCAACGACCTCGACAAGATCTCGGAGGTCCTGCAGAGGGCCGTGACCCAGCTGATTATCTCGGTCGTGACCCTCGTTGGTGCCGTGTCGATGATGTGCCGCTACAGCGTGCCCCTCACGCTGGTCTTCCTCGTGTTCGCCGCGGGCGGCCTCGTGCTGACCAAGTTCGTCGCCTCGCGCACCCTGCGTGTCGCCGCGCTCAGGCAGCGTGTCACCGGCGAGCTCACCGGCAGCGTCGAGGAGGCCTACTCGGGCCGCCTGATCGTCAAGTCGTTCGGCCTGGAGGCCTCTACCACCGACTCGATCGCGACCTCGGCCGCCGAGCTCGCCGATGCGAGTGCCACCGCCGACTTCCTGACCAACGCCGTCGGCCCCGCCGTCCGCTTCGTCGGCAGGCTCGGCCAGGTCCTTCTCGGTGTGCTCGCCGGCGGCATGCTCGTGTCCGGTCGCCTGTCGGTCGGCGTGTTCCAGGCATTCTTCCAGTACTGCACACAGGCGAGCGAGCCTCTGACCCAGCTGTCGCAGACGACCAACATGCTGCAGGGCGCCCTTGCCGCCGCCGAGCGCGTGTTCCGCCTGCTGGACGCCCCCGAGCAGGTGCCCGACCCCGCCGAGCCCCTCGCGCCCGTCACCCCCGCGCGCGGCCGCGTCGAGTTCAGACACGTGGCCTTCGGCTACACGCCCGAGAAGCGCCTCATGCACGACGTCTCGCTCGTCGCCGAGCCTGGCGAGAAGGTCGCGATCGTCGGTGCCACGGGCGCCGGCAAGACCACGCTCATCAACCTGCTCATGCGCTTCTACGAGGTCGACGGCGGACAGATCCTGTTGGATGGCGTGGACACGTCGCGCATGCGCCGCGCGGACCTGCGCCGCCAGTTCGGCATGGTCCTCCAGGACGCGTGGCTGTTCGGCGGCACCATCGCCGAGAACATCGCCTACGGCAGGCCTGACGCCACGCGAGAGGAGGTTGTCGCCGCGGCCAAGGCTGCCCACGTCGACTTCTTCGTCAGGACGCTGCCGCACGGTTACGACACCGTGCTCACCGACGACGCCGAGAGCGTGAGCCAGGGCCAGCGCCAGCTGCTCACCATCGCGCGCGCCATGCTGTGCGACCCTGCGATCCTGATCTTGGACGAGGCGACCTCGAGCGTCGACACCCGCACCGAGCAGGCCATCGTTCGCGCGATGGAGGCCATCATGGAGAACCGCACGAGCTTCGTCATCGCGCACCGCCTCTCCACGGTCGTCGACGCGGACCTCATCCTGGTGATGGACCACGGCGACATCATCGAGCAGGGTACCCACGAGCAGCTGCTTGCCGCGGACGGTGCCTACGCCGAGCTGTACCGATCGCAGTTCGCGTAGCGAAGGCGACAGGCAATCCCGCGCCATTCGGGATGTCCCGTCCGACGGGGTTGGCCCGCCGGCCCTTCTCACCCGTCGTACCCTCGCGAAAGGAATCCCATGCAGTATCGCGTCGACCCGCGCAGCGGCAACAAGATCTCGGCCCTGGGGCTGGGCTGCATGCGCTTTCCCGGCTATGCCGTCGGCCGTCCCGACCCCGTGGCTGCCGAGGCGGTGATCTCGCGCGCGGCCGAGCGTGGCATCAACTACCTGGACACGGCGTATCTCTACCCGGGGAACGAGGAGCTGGTGGGCGCCACGCTCGAGAGGCTTGGGCTGGGGGAGAGGGTGCTCGTTGCCACGAAGCTGTCGCACGCGTCGTGCGTGGAGGCGGGCGACTTCGACCGCTTCTTCGACGAGGAGCTGCGCCGCCTGCGTCGCGACCACGTCGACTACTACCTCATGCACAACGTCACGAGTCCGGCGCAGTGGGAGCGCCTGCGTTCCATCGGCATCGAGGGTTGGCTGGACAGGCAGCGCTCGAGCGGGCGTATCCGCGAGGTCGGGTTCTCGTTTCACGGCAGCGAGGGGGACTTCCCGGTCCTGTTGGACGCCTACGACTGGGACTTCTGCCAGATCCAGTACAACTACGTCGGCGAGCGGTACCAGGCGGGAACCGCAGGCCTTATGGCCGCGCACGAGCGTGGCATGGCGGTCTTCGTGATGGAGCCGCTGCTCGGCGGCCGTCTTGCCGACAAGATGCCCGATCGCGCCCGTCGCATCCTCGACGCGGCGGGCGCGCCCCTGCCCGGGCTTGCGGTGGCGGGCGGGGATGGCGCTACGTCGCCTGCCGCCAACGCCGCCGCCTGGGGATTGTCCTGGGTTTGGAACCATCCCGAGGTCACGATGCTTCTCTCGGGCATGGCGTCGCCCGCGCAGGTGGATGCGAACTGCGACGTGGCGGAGCTCGCGCTTCCCGGGGCGCTCGGACGGGAGGGCCTTGACGTCATCGCGCGCGTGGTCGCCGAGTTCGAGCGATGCAACCGGGTGCCCTGCACGGGCTGCAACTACTGCATGCCCTGCCCGAGGGGCATCAACATCCCCGGGTGCTTCTCGGCATATAACGCCTCGTACGCGTACGGCTGGTTCGCGGGGGTCCAGCAGTACTTCACGGCAAGTGGCGTTCGGACCGAGAGCCCACGCCTGGTCAGCAACTGCGTCGCTTGCGGCAAGTGCGCGCGGCACTGCCCGCAGCACATCGACATCCCCGCCCGCCTGGCCGACGTCCGCCGCCGCCTTCAGCCCGCGATCGTCGACCCGTTCCTGGGGCTGGTGGCGCGCAACGCCCGCTTGCGCCAGCCATGAAAAAGGACCCGCCCGCCGGAAGGCGGAGCGGGTCCAAGCGGAACGTGATGCGTCCGCGCGAGCGCGTAGGACGTCCCTACTTCTTGATCCAGCTGAACATGGAGCGGATCTTCTCGCCGGTGACCTCGATGGGGTGCGTGTTGATGGCCTCACGCTGCTCGAGGAGCCACTTGTGGTCGTTGTTGCAGTCGTCGACGAACTCCTGCGCGAACTCGCCATTCTGGATGCGGTGCAGGATCTGCTTCATGGCCTCGCGGGACTGCTCGTTGATGACCTTCGGGCCGGCGTAGTACTCGCCGTACTCGGCGGTGTTGGAG
>CAKVON010000011.1 GCA_934792625.1 uncultured Atopobiaceae bacterium | reverse complement strand
GCCGACGCCGCCATCGCCGCCGTCAAGCAGCTCTCCGCCGACGTGAACATCCCGCACGTCTGCGAGGCCATGAAGGCTGACGAGATCGACCAGCTCGCCACCGACGCCATGAACGACGCCTGCTTCCCCGGCAACCCGCGTGAGGCCAACCACGACGACGTCGTCGCCCTCTTCAAGAAGATCTGCCCGAGCGCCTAGCTCGCAGTCTCGACGCGATCTTTCGGGACCGACGCGTCGCACGGCACGCATGCCTGGTCCGTGAGCCCATGCGAGTCGCAGACGACGCGGGCGCCCGAAACGCGAATGCCCGCATCCCATCCGGGGTGCGGGCATTTTTTCGTGCAGCTGCAGAAAGATTCTTGGGTGCGCCGGCGTGGCGGATGCGAGACGTCGCGCAAGTGCGGGCGCCAAGCAGCAGGCAACGGGCACTGGGCGCGCCAGGTGCGGATGACGGGGACGAAGGCGCCCCGCACTAGCCGAGGGTGCCGGCCTCCAGGCGGTCGCGGACCTCGAGCAGGGACTCACAGCAGGCATCCGTCAGGGACAAGATCTCGTCGTTGGGTGCGGACATGTCCGGAACCATGACCGTGATGAAGCCGCCGGCGTGTCCGGCGCGCACGCCCGCGAAGCTGTCCTCCAGCACCAGCGAGCGGGAGGGGTCGACGCCGATCTGGCGGGCCGCAAGCCAGAAGACGTCGGGTTCGGGCTTGGAGTGCTCGACCTGCTCGCCACTGACGACGGCGGCGAAGCGGTCGGCGATGCCGGACTGGGCCAGGTTGTTCTGGATGAGCTCGACCGCGCTGGACGAGGCGACGGCGCACGGGATGTCGTGGTCGCCGAGCCACTCCAAAAGCTCGTCGAGGCCGGGCTTCTTGCGCAGATCGGCCGCGATGGCGGCATGGGCGACGCGACGCAGCTCGGCGATGATGCCCTCGGCGGGCACGTCGTCGCCCAGGTAGCGACGAAGGACGCGGACGGTACGCTCGACCGCCGAGCCGCGGCAGTCTGCGGCAAGGCCGTCGGGCAGGGTGTAGCCGTACTTGGCCAGGGCCGGACCCCAAGACTCGTACCAAATGACCTCGGTGTCGAACATCAGGCCGTCCATGTCGAAGATGGCACCCTGAATCATGCGCTACTCCCCCACTCTCCTGCCGTGCGTCCGGCACTGCGGCGACACGCACGGTACTTCTCTAGATTGACCACCAAAGCCTACACGAGAAGCGCCGCCAGCCAAAGGAGGCGCAACGCCAAGGCAACATGACGGGAGGACGCGGCAACGGCGCTACGGCATGCCAACCACCTTGGCCTCGACGAACCAGCGCGGGCCCTCGTAGAACAGGTAGGTGGAGCGGCCCTCCACCACCACGGTGTAGCGGATGCCGGTGCCACCCGTCTTGAGGGAGCACGCCTGCCTGCTGCCAAGGACGCGGTCCACCGAGAAGTGGACGCCATCGTCCCAGATGACCTCCATCGGCGTGACGTGGCCGTCGCGATCCGTCTTAGAGACGACCTCGACATAGTGCTTCTCCCTCGCGGGTAACCCGCGGCGTGGCTCGTGCGCCGGATACGTTGCCATGCTCCCCCTCCCTTGCGAACATTCTAGAACATGCGTTCGCATTATGAGAGAGAGCCCAGACACAAATTCGCCGGCCGCCCCCGAAGGGATGGCCGGCGGAAGGGGCACGATTGTGGGTCAGGCCTGTGGCCTGGGCGAATGGAAGACGACGGGCTATTCCTGCTGCCTCATGAAGGAGGGCATCTCTCCGCGCCGGGTGGATTCGGCGATGTCGAACAGGGCGTCGGCGACGGCATCGTCCGGACACGAGCCGATGTGGTAGCGGGCGGCCTCGGCGGCGACGGGCATGGCGTTTGCCACCGCGACCGAGTTGGGGACCATCTTGAGGATGGGCACGTCGTTCTCGGAGTCGCCGAACACGACGACCTCCTCGGGGCTCACGCCCATGATGCGCATGAGCTCGGCAAGCGCGGTGGCCTTGTTCCAGCCGCGCGGGACCACGTCGTAGCAGCCGGGAACCGGCGACAGGCACTCGAGGCCGGGGCAGATCTCCTCCACCCGGGAGATGAGCCACGCGTTGCGCTCGGCGTCGCCCACGCACGTGATGGTGCAGGCGGTGACAGGCGTGTCGGGGAGCTCGTCGATGAGCGGGATGTCGGGACCCAAGACCCAGATGCACTTCTCGACAAGGTCGGGAGTCGCACCAAGGAGGAGGTCCTGGTTGTCGGAGCGAATGAGAACCATGGAGTCCTCGAGCGGGCAGACGAAGTCGCACAGGCGCTGCACCGCGTCGTGGTCGAGGCAGGTCAGCTTGACCAGCTCGCCGTGACGGAAGATCAGCTTGCCGTTGGAGATGAGGCTGGTGCTCCAGCAGGCCTCGTCGCCGTGAAAGAAGCGCTCCATGCCGTCGATGTCGCGACCGGTGGCGGGACCGAACTCGACCCCCGCGTCCAGCAGCGCGTGGATGGCCCTCATGGCGTGGTCGGTGGCGCCATCGGCACCCAGGGGGATCAGCGTGTTGTCGATGTCTGTCAGGACGAGCTTGATCATGGTCCCTCCCGGGTTCTCGGCTTGGGGTTCGGGCGGCTGGGTCGGCCGCGCGATGGCAGTGGTGGTCGCGGCGGGAAATCTATGGACCTGCGGTCCCACAGTCTCGCGGCCCTTCTCGGCATCAAGCTATCACAGGGCGAAGCATACACAGGCAACAATCTGTTTCATACCAATATGCGGTGCCTTTGACGCGAGAGTGGTAGGACTCGACCTTACGGAGCGTGCGCAAACGGTGGCGGGGTGACGGGACCCGCCACGCTTTTGGAACATGCGACTACGCCAGGCAAACGGACTTTCTTACGGGCCGGAGGCGGCGCATGCCAGGCAAACGGACTTTCTTACGGCCCGGAAACGCCATACGAGACCGATGCCGCCAGTCGATGGCATGGCTTCTGAATCGACACCTTATCTACCTGCGCTTTTGCAGAATGCCCTCTCCCCTTAATACTTCAGCGTGACACTGCATCCGTAAGAAACCTCGTTTCCCTGGCACGCCTGCTCGTCCAGAAGTAAGAAAGCCCCTTTGCCTGGCGCGGGGCAATGCCGTTTGTGGAAGGCGCAGGCATGCAGGCGAAAATGTGACGAGCAGGGCATGAACAGGGCGCGAACTGGATGCGAAGACGGCGCGACGAGGTCGTATCGACCGCTCGCCCCGTTTCGCGCTCCACCCGACCAACGCCACCGACCGACCATCCCGCCCACCGATACCACTGTCTTGACACCGACGACGTGGTCTCTCGCACCGTATGCTTTGACCAGGTAGCTAGCGCGCACGGCATCAAGCACGGCCCCCTGCTTCCGACTGCGCGCAGACGCAAAGCGTCGGCCCCGGCCGACCCCTCAAGGAGAGGAGCACGCCATGCAGTACAAGATCATCGGAGGGACCTTCCCAGTCGTCACCTGCAACCTCAGCAACGGCGAGTCCATGATCACCGAGAGTGGCGCCATGGTCTGGATGACCGCCAACATGGAGATGGCCACCACCGGCGGTGGCCTGGGCAAGATGTTCTCCAAGGCGTTTTCGGGCGAGAGCATGTTCCAGAACATCTGGACCGCCAACGGCGATGCCATGATCGCGTTCGGCTCGAGCTTCCCCGGTCGCATCGTCCCGATCGAGGTTGGCCCCGGCAAGAGCTGGATTCTGCAGAAGCGCTCGTTCCTCGCGGCCGAGAGGGGCGTCGAGCTCAGCATGCACTTCAACAAGAAGGCCAAGACCGGCATCTTCGGCGGCGAGGGCTTCATCATGCAGAAGCTGAGCGGCTCCGGCATCGCCTTCGCAGAGATCGACGGCGACCTGGTCGAGTACGAACTCGCCGCAGGCCAGCAGATGATCGTCGACACCGGCAACGTCGCCGGCTTCGAGGAGAGTGTCAGCATCGACACCCAGATGGTCAAGGGCGCCAAGAACATCTTCCTCGGCGGCGAGGGCATGTTCAACACCGTGCTCACCGGACCTGGCCGCATCTGGCTGCAGACGATGCCCATCTCCAACGTCGCGGCGGCAATCGCCCCGATGCTTCCCAGCAGCAACTAACCATCATCAGGCGTCACGCCAGACCGGATAGGATGGTCCCGACGCAAGGCAATTCAAGGTTTGCAAATGGGTCCCACGGGCATACGCCCGCGGGACCTTTTGTGATTGTCAATCCATCGAAACGATCGCTCGCGCTTTCGGTCTGAAAACGTAAACTACAATGACACCAGTACAATCCGCGCGAAAGGAGATCACATGAGAAAGGCCGAGCGAGAGAAGCTCATCTCCGATCGCGTGCGCGCCATCGGCAAGGCAACCGTCTCAGAGCTCTCCGAACTTCTCGGCGTTTCCGACGTAACCATTAGAAACGACCTCCGCAATCTCGAGGACAGAGGAGAGCTCATCAGGACCCATGGCGGTGCCGTCGCGCGCATGGACATGACGCCCGCACTCAGCAGCGTCCGGGCAGGCGAGGCCGAGGAGGCAAAGGCTGCGATCGCACGCGCCGCCTGCAAGCTGGTAAACCCAGGAGACTGGGTCTTCCTCGGCTGTGGCTCGACGTGCCTCTCCCTGGCCAAGGCGTTCGTGGGCCGTGAGGTCAACGTCGTGACCAACAACCTCATGGTCGCCCTGGCCCTTTCGGGCAGCACAAAGGGCCAGGTCATCATCCCGGGGGGCACCCTCTACGACGCCCCCATTCCCTTCCTTTATGGCGAGGCGTTCGAGACCCCGCTCGAGACGATGTCCTTCGACATCGCCTTCCTCGGCGTCATGGGTATCGATCGCGACTTCGGCTACTCGTTCTCCAGCACCATCGAGAGCGGCATATTCGCCAAGGTGCGCCGCTCTGCAAAGCAACTGGTCGTCGTCGCAGACTCCACCAAGTTCGGCGAGACGTCTTTCAGGGCCATCCGCGACCTCGCCACCGCCGAGACGGTCATCACATCCGGCGAGCTGTCCGACGAGCACAGGCAATGGCTCCAGGAAGCCGGGGTCACTCTCGTGGAAGCGCCGCTCGAGTAAAGCGACCACCGAAATAATCGCTCAGCCCAAAGCCCGTCGTCTGCGATGGGCTTTATTCATGCGCAATGTAATAATTATTCTTTTCGTAACGAAAGCATTATTCTTTTATTTTCAACAATCCGCTTAAAGCCGAATTGCAGCCGCTCGCTCCTCATCTGGTCTATTTTTGATTAGTGCTTGTCGTTTTTCTTCCTACACTGCTCATATCCGCTAAGTCGTGTGTTTCGTATCGAAAGACATGGAGGCAACTATGGCTTGCAAGCTCATCACCATGCTCACCTGGCACGACGTCACCGTTCCCGATGCGAAGGAAATCTTCCTCAGCGCGAAGGATGCCCCCTGCGACCAGTGGGGCTTCAAGATCGAGGGCACTACCCCCGAGAGCTTCGCCGACCTTGCCGCGTGCATGAAGGAGAACGGCAAGGAGACGTTCATCGAGGTCCTGGCGATGTCCGAGGAGGACTGCATCACCGCCGCACGTCAGTGCATCGCCGGCGGAGTCGACCACATGCTCGGCACGCCCTACTGGCCCTCCGTCCAGGAGATGCTCGGCGAGGCCGGAATCTCCTACTCCCCGTTCCCCGCGCTCGACCCCGACTCCCACATCCGCAGGCCCGTCAAGGACGTCGTCGCCGACATCGCCGAGAAGGAGGCTGCCGGCGTGGACGGCATCACCCTCTCCGCATTCCGTTACCTGGGCGAGGAGGGACCCGAGGCACTTCTCGCCAGCGTGGACGCGAGCGTCACCAAGCCGTTCCGCATCGCCGGTTCCGTGAACACGTTCGAGAGGATCGATTACCTCAAGACGCTGAACAACCTCGCAGGCTTCACGATCGGCGGTGCCTTCTTCGAGAAGAAGTTCGGCGACAGTTTCGCCGAGAACATCACCGCCGTCGCCAATCGACTCGCGGAGTAGGCCATGGAGAAGAAGTACCTACTTGCCGCGGATTGCGGCACCACCGCGATCAAGGTCGCGCTCTTTGACACCGAGGGCAACAAGGTCGTCCACCACGCCGAGGAATATGCGCTCATCCGCCCGTCGGCCCAGCGCGTCGAGCAGAAGCCCGAGGTCTACTGGGACACCTTCCGCACGTGCCTGTCCCGCGTCCTCGGCGACTCCGCGGTCGACCCCGACGACATCGTCGCCTTCGCCTTCGATTCCTCCGCCGAGACGATGGTCTTCATGGACGAGAACATGGAGCCGCTGGACAACTTCTACGTCTGGATGGACAACCGCGCCGAGGAAGAGGCCGTCGAGATCAACGAGCGCTTCTCGGCCGACGAGATTGGCCGTCACACGGGCCAGTGCCCCATCGAGCCCGTCTTCCCCGCCACCGAGGTCCTCTGGTTCAGGAAGAACAAGCCCGAGAAGTTCGAGCACGTCTCGATGATGTTCATGACCGACGACTACCTGCTGTGGCGCATGTGCGGCAAGAAGGTGAGCCACGGCTCGAGCTGGTGCACCTCCTACATGTGGGACATCAACACCCGCGACTGGTGGCCCGAGATGCTGGACTACCTCGGCGTCACCGCCGACCAGCTCCCAGAGATCCTCGAGACCGGAACCCCCATCGGGCACCTGCTCCCCGAGATGGCCGACGAGCTCGGGCTGTCACGCGACATGCTGCTGGTCATGGGCGCACAGGACCAGAGCGCGGGCGCCATCGGCGTCGGCAACGTGCGTCCCGGGACGTTCTCCGAGTCGACCGGCGGCGCCCTCATGGTCTGCACCACCCTCGAGAAGTCGTTCTACGACGAGAACGGCAACGTCCCCTGCAACTACTCCGACCTCGGTGGCTACATGATCCAGGGCGGCGCCAAGGGCGGCATCGTCATCAAGTGGCTGCGCGACACGCTCTGCGAGGCCGAGAAGGACGCCGAGGCCCGCGGCGAGGGCAACGCCTACGACCTGATGGACAAGCTCGCGGCCGAGACGCCCGCGGGTGCCGAGGGACTCTTCGTCCTGCCCTTCTTCGGCGGCGGCTCCAACCCGACCCCCGACATCTACGGTCGCGGCGTGCTGTACGGCATGTCGCTCGGCCACACGCGCGGCCACATCGTGCGCGCGTTCCTCGAGGCGACGGCCGTCAACATCGCCATGATCGTCAACTACTGCGAGGATCTCACCGGCGTCAAGGTCACGCAGGTCAGGAGCCTCGGCGGCGGCTCGCTCAGCCCGTTTTGGTGCCAGGTGAAGGCCGACGTGCTCAACCGCGAGGTCGTGACCATGCGCAACACCCAGGACGCCGCGTGCCTTGGCGCCGCCATCATCGCCGGCTATGGCGCGGGGATCTACGACTCCATCGCCGACACCGCGCTGAAGTTCGCGGAGGTCGACAAGGTTTACACCCCCAATCCCGAGAACCGAGCCGTCTACGACAGGCTCATCAAGAAGTACCAGCTCCTCATCGATGCCACCCATGGCTATACCGAGGAGCTCTCGAAGGAGGTCTAGGGCACCACGCCGACTCGCTGCCACGAGACGGCGACAACGACTGACAGGCAAAGGAATGGAAGGTGGTTACATGTCTGAGAGGAACGACGCATACAGGATCAAGCTCTATCAGGACGAGGTCGCACGTTGCGTCCATCGCCTGTTCGACGAGGGCCATGCCGCTACCCTCGACCTCATGGACGTCTCCGTCCGAGACCCGGAGAGCGGAATCGTCGTCACTACCCCGAAGCCGGGCTTCCTGCCCATGACGGATCCCGACGACCTGCACGGCACCGACATGGCGGTCGTCGACATCGACGGCAACGTCGTCTACGACATCACCCCGCCCAATGACAACATCGGGATGCACCTCGCCATCTACAAGGCGCGCCCCGAGGTCACCGCCATCATCCACAGCTTCCCAACCTACTGCGGCGTCTTCTCCTCCAACAAGAGGGGCATCCCGTTCGCCTTCGTCGAGCAGGGTTACATGACCGACTTCGACTACTCCGGCGGCATCTCCTCGGACGTCGTCGCCATGCCCAAGGCCGATACGCAGGAGTACTACGACGAGCTTATCGAGAAGTTCCATGGGACCAAGTTCGTGATGATGCACGACAACGGCTCCGTGTCCGTCGGATCGAACGTCGACGAGGCCCTCAACTACCTCGCCTGGATGGAAGAGGTCGCGCAGAAGATCTATCGCGCGTCCCTCATTGGCGACGTTCAGTGGATCGGCTAGCGCCCCGACACATCCGAAGGAGGACACCCATGGAGAACTACCACGTCTACGACAGCCCCAAGCAGATGCTCTATAAGAACGAGGTCGCGCGCGGAACGCGCCTGCTCAACATCAGAGGACTCTCCCAGTCCGGCGAGTCAGGCGATTGCTCGGTCCGTGACCTCGACACCGGCCTGATGTATATCTCGGGCAGCCCCGAGTGGTGCTTCCAGAAGAACCTTCTGGACGCGCGCGGCTGGGAGCGCTGGGTCTCCAACTCCGAGACCGAGGATCTTGTCCCGTGGTCCTCGCCGACGGTCGAGCACCCGATGCACATAGCCATCTACAACCGCCGCGAGGACGTCGGCGCCGTCCTGCACACCCACGGCGTCTGGTCGTCCGTCTTCGCCGCGCTGCGGATGGACGTGCCGCTGGACAAGGCCAACGAGGGCTACACCGGCGTCATTCCCTGCACGGACTTCTTCCCCGCCGGAGACGACAGGATCGGCGAGGTCGTCGCCGAGGCCCTTGGCCAGGGCTATGACTGGGCCCTCATGGCAAACCACGGTGCCGTCACCGTCGGTGCCACCCTTGACGAGGCCTTCGAGAAGGCCATGCTGATGGAGCACCTGTGCGAGAAGATCTACTTCACGCTTCTTGCCGAGAAGAACCTCGGCAACCTGTTCGCGTAGTCCCGAATCGGCACGCAGACAAAAAAGTGATCGGGGGCGTCCGGGCAAAAGCCCGGACGCCCCCTCGCTTACCGAACGAAAGATGTCACCTCCTTGCGGAGGGCACACCCCGCTAGAAGTTCGACCCGTTCCAGCCGAAGTCGGGGGTCGTCCCGTACTTAACGTACACGCGCGCGGGGTCGATGCCCAAAACGTCCCTCAACGCGCCAGTGACCTGCCCCGTCATCTCGTTCCACGCCTCACCGGGAACGGGGGACGTCGCATAGACGTCCACGGTCACCAGGGCGGCGGGCTCGTCGTCGGTACCGGCGTGGTAGATGGGCACCTCGTCCTCGAACAGGCACATGAGCCACTGCTCGCTCTTGCCGGGAACGGCCTCGATGGCCTGGCCGAACGTGGCCTTGAGCGACTCACGCTGCTCGCGGGAGACGGCCGTGGAGGTGTACGTGTGGATGACAGGCATTCGCGCTCCTTCCCTCGCGCCCTTGGGCGCCCGTTGCGTCATTCGAGCATAGCCAAGGGCAACCCCCGAAAGAAGGACGTCGTTGCCGAGAAGTGCGTGGCGTTCTTCTCGTCATCAATCTTTGTTTCGAAAGAAACCAATGGCGCTATGCCAAGTTTACTCTAGCCAATACTGCCATTTGATGGCTGAAATCTTCCACTCAGTTTCGTTTTAAAGCGTTTGCGTTAGTCGTTATGCCTTCTGCGGTTTTCTTTTCACAAGGTCTGACAGAAAAAGTCATCATATTGCGCATCGAGAGCTTGGCCACACATTCGTAAGCAGCGGCAACCACCGGATTAGGGGGCGCTATGCAGAAGCGATACGTGATCGGGGCGGACCTGGGAACGACCGCCGTAAAGGTCGGCCTGTTCGACGACGAGGGGGCCACCATTGCCGTGGGGACCCAGGAGCACAACCTCATCGTCGAGAGCGGCGGCATAGTCGAGCAGCAACCCTCCGCATACTGGGAGGCATTCAAGACGTGCATGCACCGGGTGCTCGATGACGCGGGCGTGAACCGCAACGCCATCACCGCGCTCAGCTTCTCCGTCCAGGGCGAGACGTTCGCGCTTCTCGACGAGAACGAGGACGTGCTCGGCAACTTCATCGTCTGGATGGACACGAGGGCACAGGACGAGGCCGAGGAGATCAACCGGTGGTTCTCCGCCGACGAGATCCTCTCGCACACCGGGCAGGGACCCATCACCTCGCTGTATCCCGCGGCGAAGATCTTGTGGCTCAAGCGCCACCGTCCTGACGTCTGGGAGCGCTCGAGGCGCGTCGCGCTGCTCGAGGACTGGTTCTTACTGCGCATGACGGGAACGTCGATCGGCGAGGGGTCGCTGTGGTGCACCTCCTACCTGTGGGACATCAACACGCGCGACTGGTGGCCCGAGATGCTCGAGCGGCTCGACGTGAAGACGACGGAGCTGCCCCAGGTCATGCCGAGCGGCACCCCGCTGGGCACCATCCTGCCCGAGATCGCCGACGAGCTTGGCCTGCCGCGCACGCTGACCGTGGTCGTCGGCGGCCTCGACACCTCGTGCGGCACCATCGGCGTGGGCAACGTCGTGCCGGGCATCTTCTCGGAGTCCACCGGCGCCGTGCTCGTCGTCTGCACCAAGGTCACCCACCCGGTGCTCGACCCGAACGGCGAGTTCCCCTGCTTCTACGGCGTCGTCCCCGGCCTCTACATGCTGCACACGGGGGCCAAGGGCGGCATCATGTTCCGCTGGCTGCGCGACAACCTCTGCCGCAGCGAGATGGGCATCGCCCAGGACCTCGGCCTCGACGCCTACTCCCTCATGGACGACCTCGCCCAGACGGTCCCGGCCGGAAGCGACGGGCTCGTCCTTCTCCCCAACTTCGGCGGCGCGGGCGCACCCGACACGGACCAGTACGCGAAGGGCACGCTGTACGGACTGTCCATCCAGCACACCAAGGCACACATCATCAGGGCGTTCCTCGAGGCCACGGCGATGAACATCCGCCGGATGGTCGACTATGGCGAGAAGGTCACGGGCACCCGCGTGGAGGAGGTCCGCTCGCTCGGCGGCGCCTCCAAGAGCCCGCTGTGGTGCCAGATCAAGGCGGACGTCCTTGGCAGGCGCGTCGTGACGATGCGCAACACGCAGGATGCCGCCGCCCTGGGAGCGGCGCTGGTCGCCGGCACCGCCGTGGGCATCTGGCCGTCGCTCGTCGAGATAGCCCAGAAGGTAACCGAGGTCGAGAACGTCTACGAGCCCAACCCCGCCAACCGCGAGGCATACGATGCGGCGCTCAAGCGCTACGACCTTCTCACCAACGCACTTAGGCCCATATCGAAGGACATCTACTAGGGACCTTTTGGAAAGGAGGGACCCATGACAATCGACGAGGTACGCGCCTGGCTCGCCGAGAGCTACCCCGACGTGGAGATCGAGGCGGAGGCAGATGACAGAAGCATCGTCACGCTCTCGGGCGACTGCAAGACCTACCAGCAGCTCGTTGACATCGGACACGGGGTCGCAAGGCTGCCCGGGGTCAGAAACGTCGTGAGCGACATGACCGTCGGCGGAGAGGCGCTTCCACGGCGCGACTACGGGCCGCTCATCGAGAGGGGGCGTGCCGCGGGCAAACTCGCCGAGTGCGACGTCGTCGTGGTCGGCATGGGCATAGTCGGCTGCGCGATCGCACGCGAGCTGTCACGCCTGGACCTCGACATCATCGCCATCGACATCGCGGAGGACGTCGCCTGCGGCGCGTCCAAGTCCAACAACGGCGGCGTCCACCACGCCGGCGGCGTGAAGCCGGGCACGCTCAAGGCAAGGCTGAGCGTGCAGGGCAACCGCATGTGGGACGAGCTGGCCGACGACCTCGGCTTCGAGTTCAACCGCTGCGGCGACCTGCTGTACGTCGAGGACCCGGAGGACGTCGACGAGCTGGCGGACGAGTTCAAGACCGCGGTCAAGAACGGCGACTGGCGACCCAAGCTGATCGACGGGACCCAGTGCTTCGAGATCGAGCCACGCCTTGCCCTGTATGGCAAGAAGCCCGTAATGGGCCTGTGGCTGCCAAGCCAGGGTCGCGTCCACACCTACGAGGCCGCGATCGCGATGGCGGAGAACGCCGCGCAAAACGGCGTCCGCGTCATGCTCGAGACGGCGGCCTGCGCGGTCGAGACGAGGGACGGCGTCGTCACGGGCCTTCTCACCGACCGCGGCCTCATCTCGTGCCGCTACATCGTGAACGCCGCGGGCCTGTACTCCGACGACCTCACGGCCATGGCGGGCGACCGCTGCTTCACCATCCACCCGCGCCGCGGCACCATCGCCATCCTGGACAAGGCCAAGCGGCCGATGTACGACCACCTGACCGGGCGCATGAACCCCGAGAAGAAGCAGGGCCGCGACCCCAACTCCAAGGGCGGCGGCATGGAGTTCACCCCGTCCGGAAACATCCTCATCGGCCCGTCCGCCGTGGAGGTGCCCGACAAGGAGGACACCGAGACGACGGCGCAGGAGCTCGAGTGGATCATGCGGATCAACGAGAACCCCGACACCTCGACCGCCGACATCATCAGGATCTTCGCCGGCGACCGACCCGCCGACTTCTCCGAGGACTTCCAGGTGGGCATGAGCGACATCACCAGGCGCTTCATCAACGCGGGCGCCATCCAGTCCCCCGGCGTCGGCTCCAGCCCCGCCATCGCGAGGATGGTGCGCGACATCCTGTGCGCGGACGCCGAGGCCGAGGGCACACCCGTCGGCGAGAACCCCGACTTCGACCCGCATCGCGACCGTCCCGTCAGGTTCCACGAGCTCACGCACGAGCAGCAGGACGAGCTCATCCGCAAGCGTCCCGAGTACGGCAGGATCGTTTGCCGCTGCGAGCAGATCACCGAAGGCGAGATCCTGGACGCGCTCAGGTCCCCCATCGTCCCGACGACCATCGACGCGATCAAGCGTCGCACAAGGGCTGGCATGGGCCGCTGCCAGGGAGGCTTCTGCCAGGCGAAGGTCCTGGAGATCATCGCGCGCGAGCTTGGCTGCGAGCCCACGGACGTGAGACTCGGCGGCCCGGGCTCCGAGGTGCTGAGGTCCGAGAACCGCACGTCTGAGGGAGGTGCCCGATGAGGGAGATAAGGTGTGACGTCGCCGTCATCGGCGGCGGCCCCGCGGGACTCGCGACGGCGCTCGAGGCCGCGCGCGGCGGCGCGAGCGTGGTTGTCGTCGAGCGCAACCACGAGCTCGGCGGCATCCTGCAGCAATGCGTGCACGACGGCTTCGGCCTCCAGAGGACCGGACGCTCGCTCACCGGCCCGGGCTATGCGCAGCTGTTCATCGACGAGGTCGAGAAGAACCCGAAGGTCGAGGTACTTCTCGACAGCATGGTGCTCGAGGTCTCGCCCGACAGGATCGTCTGGGCATGCAACCCCAAGGACGGCATGGTGCGTCTGGAGTGCGGCGCGATCGTCCTCGCCATGGGCTGCCGCGAGCGCACGGCGCAGCAGGTGCTGCTGCAGGGATACCGACCCCAGGGCGTCCTGACCGCCGGCGCCGCCCAGCGCTACATCAACGTCGAGGGCTACCTCCCCGGCAGCCGCGCCGTCATCCTGGGCTCCGGCGACATCGGCCTCATCATGGCGCGCCGCATGACGCTCGAGGGCATCGAGGTCGAGGGCGTGTACGAGGTCATGCCGCACCCCGGCGGCCTCGCGCGCAACGTCACGCAGTGCCTGGACGACTTTGGCATCCCCCTGCATCTCTCGCACGGCGTCACGCGCGTCCACGGCAAGCACCACCTGGAGGGCGTCACGGTCGCCGAGCTGGACGAGGCCCGCAGGCCCATCCCCGGGACCGAGCGCGACGTGGAGTGCGACCTGCTCGTGCTCGCCGTCGGCCTCATCCCGGAAAACGAGCTCTCCCGCACGGCCGGCATCGAGATCGACCCCGTCACCAGGGGACCCGTGCTCGACCAGGACCTCATGACGAGCGTCCCGGGCATCTTCGCGGCGGGCAACGTGTCCATCGTGTTCGACCTGGTCGACTACGTCTCGGCGTCCGGCGAGCGCGCGGCACGCGGCGCCCTGTCCTTCATCGCGGGCAACATGTCGGACGAGCCGACGTATCGCGATGTCGAGAAGGGCGGGATGGTCGGGGCCTGCATCCCCCAGCGCGTCAGGTTGGACGGGGACGCCCCCGCAGGCGAGACCTCGTTCTTCCTCAGGGTGACGCGCCCCATGTCCGACGTCGCCGTGACGGTCGCCTCCTCGGGCGAGAAGGTCGTGCGCCGGCGCCTCAGCGCCGTGACGCCGACGACGATGGTCTCCGTCGACGCGACCCTGCCGGCGAACTGCGAGCCCACGATCGAGATTTCGGAGGCGAGGTAGATGGAGTCGACATACACCTGCATCGTCTGCCCCCGCGGATGCCGCATCACCGTGGCCGACGGGCCCTGCGGCCCGGTCGCCACGGGCCAGGGCTGCCCTCGCGGGCGCGACTATGCCACGAGCGAGCACACCCATCCCATGAGGACCCTGACTACCACTGTCAGGCTCGAGGGCGCCGACATCCGCAGGCTGCCCGTGGTGAGCGATGCCGCCATCCCGCGCGAGCTGCTTCGCAAGTGCCTCGAGCGCGTGTACGAGGCGCGGGCCACGGCGCCGGTTGCCACGGGCGACGTCATCGTCGCCGACGTGTGTGGCACGGGAGTGGACGTCGTCGCGGCAAGGTCGGTCCGCGCGTCATAGCGTCGCGCGGCGCCGGCTTGCCGCCAGGCAGATTACGCGCAGGGGCGCGGGGGGCCATCAGGCCCCCGCGCCCCCTCTCGTGCGATTCATCGCGCGCCCGTCCGGGCGCCCCCCTACGCGGGGTAGGTCATGTGCGCCTCGTCGATGCCACGCAGGGTCTTCTCGACATAGCGCGCCGCGAGCCACTTGGCCATGGGCAGGTTCTGGTCGAGGTAGTTGCCGCACTCGGCAGCCGCGGCGCCGGGCACGTCGCCCTCGAAGTCGCGCACGAACTCGAACATGCGCGTGACCAGGCCGATGACGTCGGCGCTCTCGTAGTCGCCAAACAGCACCAGGTAGTTGCCCGTGCGGCAGCCCATGGGCCCGAAGTAGACGACACGGCCCGACCACTCGGGGTCGTTGCGCAGGAACGTCGCGCACAGGTGCTCGATCGTGTGCAGCTCGGCCGTGTTCATGACGGGTTCGCGGTTGGGCGCGGTCATGCGCAGGTCGAAGGTGGTCACGACGGCGCCCGTCTGCGGGTCGCGGTCCCTGCGCGAGACGTAGACGCCCGGCTCGAGCGTCAGGTGGTTGATCGTGAAGCTCGCGATCTTCTCCATAGGCGGTTCCTCCTCGTTCGGCTTCGTGGCGATTGTAGGGCATCGCGGCGTTGTTTGCTAAAATGGCCAACACTGCATCCAACAGATTCTTTGCGCAGGTAGACACACGCATCCGACGCCCCGTCGGGGCCGCGTGCCAAACCGTCCGCGCACAAGGCGGGGGTATGTCGGCATGAACATCGACGAGGTGGCACGCAGGGCCGGGGTCTCCCGGGCCACGGTGTCGCGCTACTTCAACAACGGCTACATCTCGGACGAGAAGCGCCGCGCGATTGCGAGGGTCGTCAGCCAGACGGGCTTCAGGCCCTCCCTCCAGGCGAAGAACCTGCGCACCGGCAGGACCATGCTCGTCGAGTTCGTGACCACCCACCTCGACGACCCCAGCGTCGCCCACACCGTCGGCGGGCTCACCAGCCGCCTGCGCTCCAGGGGCTACCGCCTGCTACTGGAGACGGCCCACAACATCAACGAGGAGCTCGAGCGCCTGGAGGCCTGCACCGACCCGCACTTCGTGGACGGCCTCGTCTTCACGGGTTCGAGCATCGACGGCCAGCTCGCCGACCGCCTGGACGCGCTGAGCGTCCCCGTCGTCGTCATCGGCCAGTCGGGCACGGGCCACGCCAGCGTCACCCACGACGACCACGGCGCGGTCCACGAGCTGACCCAAGGCGTCCTGCGCGACTCGAGCCACCCCGCCTTCCTGGGCCTCAACGAGAACGTCTACTGCACCGCCGACGAGCGCAGGCACGGCTTTCTGGACGCCTGCGCCGAGGCGGGCGTGACGGTGCCGCACGACGCCGTGCTGCGCGTAGACCCGGCCGCCGCCACCGCGGCCGCCTGCCGCATCATGGACGCCCACCCCGAGACCGACGCCTTCGTCTGCTCCAGCGACACACTCGCCGGGGGCGTGATCCGCGCCGCCTACCACACCGGTCGCTCCGTCCCCGAGGACATCCAGGTCACCGGCATCGGCAACGACGTCGTCTCGCGCAACGGCTCGCTCGCGCTCACGACCGCCGAGATGTATGGCGAGAAGACCGGCGAGGCCGCGGCGGACCTCATGTGCGACATCATCGCCGGCAGGCGCGACAAGCTCGAGCAGGTCCGCCTCGGCTACGGCGCCAGGTGGCGCGCCACCACGCTGTAGCGCGACCGCCAGGCCGCCGCGCCGAGGGACGGTCGCCCCGTCCCACCCGCGCTAGAATGGAAAATCCGCAACAAGCAACCCGAGCCAAGGCGGGCACGTCCCGCGGGAAGGCCACGCATGCCCGCCAACAACACCGACCCCACGACCGAGCGCGACACCGCCACGCTGGGCCAGCTCATCCCCTGGCCCGACGACGACACCTTCGCCAACATCCCCGCCGACGAGGCACTCGACCTGTTCTTGGGCTGGGTCGAGTCGCGCGGCATCAAGCTGTGGGATCACCAGGCCGAGGCCCTGCTGGACCTGGCCGCGGGCAACCACGTGATCTTGGGCACCCCCACGGGCTCCGGCAAGTCGATGGTGGCACTGGGCATGTGCTTTCTGGCCGTGTGCACCGACCGCCGCGCCTACTACACCGCCCCGATCAAGGCGCTCGTCAGCGAGAAGTTCTTCGAGCTCGTCGACGTGCTCGGACGCGACAACGTGGGCATGATCACCGGCGACGTGGCCATCAACTCGGGCGCGCCCGTGATCTGCTGCACGGCCGAGATCCTGGCCAACGACGCGCTGCGCGGCGGCGAGCGCGCCGACGTGGGCTGCGTCGCCATGGACGAGTTCCACTTCTACGCCGACCGCGACCGCGGCTGGGCCTGGCAGGTGCCCCTTCTGGCCCTGCCCAACACGCAGTTCCTCCTCATGAGCGCGACGCTCGGTGACGTCAACGACATCGCCGAGTCGCTGGAGGGGCGCACCGGCCGCGCCGTCGACCGCGTCCTGGACGCCGAGCGCCCGGTGCCGCTGGAGTACCGCTTCGTGGACACCGCGCTCGAGGGGACCGTCGAGCTGGCCATCCGCAACGGCGAGGCACCCGTCTACGTCGTGCACTTCTCGCAAGACGCCGCCCTCAAGAGCGCCCAGGCCCTGGCCAGCTACGGCGTCTCAAGCAAGGAGCAGCGCGAGGCCATCAAGCAGGCCATCAAGGGGACGAGGTTCACCACGGGCTTCGGCAAGACCCTGCGGCGCCTGCTGGGCTGCGGCGTGGGCGTCCACCACGCGGGCATGCTGCCGCGCTACCGACTGTTGGTCGAGAAGCTCGCCCAGCAGGGGCTCCTTCCCGTCATCTGCGGCACCGACACGCTGGGCGTGGGCATCAACGTGCCCATCCACACCGTGCTGCTGACCGCGCTCTCCAAGTTCGACGGCCGCCGCATGCGCCACCTCAACGCGCGCGAGTTCCACCAGATCGCAGGGCGCGCGGGCCGCTCGGGCTTCGACACCGAGGGCCTGGTCGTGGCCGAGGCGACCGAGTACGACATCGAGAACGCCCGAGCGCTGCGCAAGGCCGGCGGCGACCCCAAGAAGGCCCGCCAGAAGAGCCGCGCCAAGCGCCCGCCCGAGGGCTTCGTCGGCTGGAACGAGCAGACCTTCGACCGCCTGGTCGCCGCCACCCCCGAGAAGCTGCGCCCGCGCATGCGCGTGACGCACTCGATGGTGCTGGCCGAGGTCTCCCAGGGCGGGGACGCCTGGGCGCGCGTGCACGAGCTCGTGGACGCCTCGGCACAGCCCGACGACGAGAAGGCACTTCTCGCCCAGCGCGCCGACGAGATCTTCGCGACGCTTCTGGACGCCGGCGTCGTGACCAAGCAGGAGGGCCCGGACGGCGACGAGTGGTCGACCACCGTCGACGTGCCGGAGGACTTCGCGCTGGACCAGCCGCTCTCGCCGTTCCTGCTGGCCGCGCTCGAGCTTCTGGACCCCGAGTCCGAGACCTACGCCCTCGACGTGATCTCGATGGTCGAGTCCACGTTGGAGGACCCCAACCAGATCCTTCGCGCCCAGCAGCGCATCGAGCGCGACCGCGCCATGACGCGCATGAAGTCCGAGGGCGTCGACTACGACGAGCGCATCGACCGCCTGCAGGAGGTGACCTGGCCCAAGCCCTTGGCAGACGTGCTCGAGCCCGCGTTCGAGAGGTACTGCGAGGAGGTCCCCTGGGCGCGTGACTACGAGCTCAGCTGCAAGAGCGTCCTGCGCGACATGATCGAGACCGCGTCGGACTTCAAGGGCTACATCCAGCGCTACGGCATCGCCCGCTCGGAGGGCACCCTGCTGCGCTACCTGTCCGAGGCCTTCCGCGCCCTGGACCGCACCGTGCCTGCCGAGAAGCGCGACGAGCGGCTCGACGACATCGTCTCGTGGCTGCGCCTGGTCGTGCGCACCGTCGACTCCAGCCTGATGGACGAGTGGGCCGGCACCGAGACCGACGAGGTCGACGCCGGCGCCGCCCCCGGCGAGGCCGACGTCGTCGTGCGCGACCGCCGCGGCGTGACCCTGCTGGTCCGCAACGCCCTGTGGGCGCGCGTGCGCCTGGCGGCGTCGGACCGCACCGAGGAGCTCGGCGAGCTCGACGCCGACTGGGGCTGGCGCGAGATGCCCTGGCGCCGCGCCCTGGACGGCTTCTACGAGCAGCACGACGAGATCCTGCTGGACGCGGACGCGCGCTCGAGCGCCTTCCTGCAGATTTACAAGACCGCCGAGAAGACCGAGCACCTCTGGCACGTCCACCAGGCGTTCCACGACGCCGATGGCGACTCCGACTTCGGCATCTGGGCCGACGTCGACCTCGACGCCACCCAGGACGAGGGTGCCGTCGTCTTCCGCAACTACCACGTGGGCTTCGTCGAGGACGTCCTGTAGGGGACGGCCGCGGGCGCGTGACGCACGCCGTGGCATGCGCGCCGCACACCGCAGGCGCGCGCCTCACGCACCACAGACGCACGAAAGAGGAGGGGCGCATGCCAGTCGATGGCACGCGCCCCTCCCAGGGTGACAGCAAACAATTGCCGAGAAGATCTTATGCGACAGGCGCTACTTCTCGGCGGCCAGCTTCGCGTTGCGCTTGGAGAAGTACTTGAGCAGCAGCACGAACAGGGCAAGCCAGACCACGAGCATCACGATGCCGGCGATGTTGCCGGACAGGGCGTTGGCGATGGACCAACGGAAGTCCGGGGTCTCCAGCGTGGACCAGGTGACCATGGCGTTGTCGCCGACGCCCTTGAGGGAGTCGGGCGAGAAGGTACGGGCAAGCTGCGTCAGGTACGGGGCGAAGCTCGAGGAGGCCATCAGGTAGACCGGGGTGACGATGATGCCCTCGATCAGCATCTTGACCAGGTTGCCGCCGGTCATGATGAGAAGCACCGGCCCGATGCAGATGTTGACGATGCCGGCGAAGGGCAGGACGACGTTGCCCAGCGGGGCCAGGGCGAAGGCCAGGACGAGCTCGAACGGGATGAGCAGGATCATCGTGACCCACATCTCGTTGGAGCCGGCGACGATCGGCCAGTCGAGGCCGATGATCAGGTTACGGCCGGCGAAGCGCTTCTTCATGAACTCGCCCACGGCGTCGGAGATCGGCGACAGGGCCTGCATGAAGAGCTTGGAGACCATCGGAAAGAGCTGCATGGCCGTGGCGGCCTGGACGCCGAGGGTCAGGGCCTTCTGCGGGTCGCGGTAGGCGACGACACCGAGCAGGATGCCGATGATGAAGCCCATGACGGAGTTCTCGCCGAAGATGCCGATCTTGTTGCGGAGCCACTTGGCGTCGACGTTGTTGTTCTCGATCGCGGGGATCTTCTCGAGGATGAGCTCGAAGGGAAGAACCATGGTGCAGGAGAGCATCAGGGCGTGCGGGACGGTGACGCCGGGGATGCCGGTGACGTGCTCGATGGTGGGCTGGACGGCGTCACCGATCTTGAGCTCGACGACGATCTGGACGGCGGCCGCGACAAAGCCCATGGCGATGGCGACACCCTCGGCCATACCCGCGCTCTTGCACAGGTAGTAGGTGATGACGCAGGTGCACAGCTTGGTCCACGCGTTCCAGAGGTCGACGTTGAGGACGTCGGTGAGCTTGAGGCTGAGCATGATCACGTTGATGACGATGAGCAGCGGGAAGCACAGGACGCCGTAGGGCCAGGCCCAGGCGATTGCGGACAGGGCAGGCCAGCCCACGTCGACGGCGGGCAGCGAGATGCCCGTCGCGGTGGCGAGGCCCTGGGCGGCCGGGGTGATGGCCTCGGTCATGAAGTTGATGAGCATGTTCATGCCGGTGAAGCCAACGCCCAGGGTAAGGGCGGCGACGAAGGCATCGGAGAACTTCATCTTGCAGAGAAGACCGATGATCAGCATGATCAGCGGCACGAATACTGCCGCACCGAAGCCCAGAATGTACTGGACAACGCTAAGTAGAACGTCCATTAGGTTCCTTTCCCTTTCTGTCACCCACGACAAGGGATGCCGCACGCGCGGCACCTATCGGAACCCGACGGTACGCTCCACGCATCGACCACACCAGAGAAACTGTTTTCACGAATACGTGAAGCGATTTATTCGAATTTGTCCCTTCGGACGAGGAAACTCCAGGCAGTTTGCACATCGGGGCATCGCCTGAGCGCCGCAAGGGACTCTTGGTCGGCGGCAAGGTCGAGCAGCGTGGCCATCGCGCGCAAGTGGGCGCTGCGGTCAGGCGCGGCCACCGCCACCACGAGGTCCACCCTCCCGTAGGGAAAGTCCACGGGCTCGGCCAGGCGCACGAGCGACATGCCGCAGCGCTTGACGCCGTCCTCGGAGGTCGCATGCGCGATGGCCATGCCCCCGCCAACCACCTGGCGTATCGCGTGGCGCTCGACGGCCATGACGCAGGCGTCGGCATAGCCCTCGGCGACACAGCCGTCCCTCTCGAGCGGCATGCACGCCTCGGCCACCGCATGGCGCCAGTCGTCTTGTGCCGCCACCATCAGGATGCGGTCGGGAGGCAAGAGGCGCCCGAGCGAGGGCAGGACGCCGCGCTCGTCGTCGCGACGGCAGAAGGCAATCCGTATGGCCCGGGCGACGTCGCGCGCCATCGCGTCGGTGGCACCATGCCTGGCAAGCACCGGCCCGAGCGACGCCACCACCTCGTCGGCCGACAGGGGCGCCGGCGGGGCGTCCACGTGGCCTCGTGCCGCCCGCCCGCGCACGTCCGCCAGCGCACGCTGCAACGCGACCACATCGTTATCCGACATGGGCATCTCCACGGCGACGCAGGGCGCCCCCACCCCCTCGAGCGGCACGGTCGAGACAAAGAGGTCGACGTCATCCCGCCTGAACAAGGCCGGGTCGTGCGAGGGAACCGCGTCGACGACGTTGGCGAACAGGCGAACCTCGAGCTCTGCGACCAGAGCGATCGCCGTGGTCACCTCGGCGTCGCACACCACCAACACCCGAGGCTGGGGCAGGCCCGACGCGCGCCTCTCCATGGCGGCGGTCAGGCGGAGCGCCACGCAGGCGACCTCCGTCGGGGTCGCGGGCCTGCCCAGGGCCGCCTCAAGCGGGCCCATGACCTGCCGGGCGTGGCGAAGCTCCTCGACATGCGTCGCGGCGACCGCCTCCAGGACGGGGCTCTTCATAGGCGTCAGGTCGGGGGCACGAAGCACCGACTCGACGTAGTCGGACAGGCGGGAGAACAGCTCCAGGTCACGTCCGAGGGGCACGCCCGTCTCCCGCGCCGCCCCGCGGATGATGGTACGCGCGACGACCTCGGCCTCGAAGTCGTGCAGGCCGACGCTGTCCAGGTGCCAGTCGGAGGGGCGCAGCGCGACCGACAGCAGGCTCGCCTCCTCGGGTCCCATGGGGACGCCGCGACGCTGCGCGACCATGCGCACCGCGCCCATCATGAAGTCGGACGTCTCCCCGAGCATCGTCACCCGGCCGCCGAGGGTCGGGGCCGCCAGGCGCTCCCCGACCGAGTTGCGCATGACGCTCACGCACAGCAGCGCGACGGCCAGACGAAAGGTCGGGTCGGGCATCGTCACGTGGTGCCTGCGGCAAAGCAGGTTCAAGATCTCGAGCACGTCGGCCATCGCGTTTCGGGCCCGGGCAAACTCCGGCACCGAAAGCCACTGCTCCACGATGGGGGCGTCCCCACACAGAAAGCCGGCGAGCCACAGGCGCTTGGAGCTCTCGGGCCCCAGGACGCGCGCACCATGGCTCGGACGAGTCTCGAGCTCGAAGCCGGCGTCGGCCACGGCCTCGCGGATGTCGTCGAGGTCGTTCATCACCGTCGCCCTGCTTACCGAGAAGACCTTGGCCAGGCTCGCGAGCGTTATGTAGCCGGCCTCGCCGAGCATAACCGCCACGGCAAGGCGCACGCGCTCGCCACGCGACATCTTGTAGGCAAGCGTGTCGGACACCGGCAGCTTTGCCGCGGCCCAGGCAAACCCGTCCGGAAGGCTCACCTTGCCGCCGGACAGGAAGCGCACCGGGCCGACGCCCTTCTCGGCAAGCTGCCGATTGAGCGTCGTGACGTCGTTTCTGATGGTTCGCTCGCTCACGCCGCAGCGCTCGGCAAGCTCCGACAGCGTCGGGGACTCGTTCGGCGCGCTCATCCAACCGACGATGCGCAGCGTCCGCTCGTTCATCCTGATCACACCCACCCGGCGCCGAACATGCGGTGCCCTTGTGGCTTTCCCGCGGACATTGCCGCAAAAAGCCAGCTCGTACAGACCTCCAACTGGCAAGCGTACCCATTCGGGGGATGCGGTGCGGGTAGAATAACCGCGTCGAAACAGACCCGCACGGACCCGCGGGCACAAGAGAAACGAGGGGCCCATGGCCGCCATCAACTACCAGAACGCACGCTTCGTCGCCTCCTACGGCACGCTCGGGCAGCTGCCCGACCCCACCACACCCGAGGTCTCGTTCGCGGGCCGCTCCAACGTGGGCAAGTCGTCGCTTCTCAACAGGCTCGTGGGCCGCAAGGCGCTGGCCAAGGTCTCCTCGCAGCCCGGCAAGACCGCCAACATCAACTTCTTCGACGTCGACGGCATCACCCTGGTCGACCTTCCCGGCTACGGCTACGCCAAGGTCGGCAAGGCCGAGCGCGAGCGCTGGGCGGGCCTGATCGACGGCTACTACCACCAGGAGCGCAGCTTCAACCTGGTGGTCTCGCTCGTCGATATCCGCCACGACGCCCAGAAGCTCGACGTCCAGATGCTCGACTTCCTGCGCTCCGAGGAGCTGCCCTTCGTCGTGGCGCTGACCAAGGCCGACAAGCTTAGCCGCCCCAAGCAGGCACGCGCCCGCGACACGCTCGCACGCCAGTTCGGCATCGACCGCGAGCAGCTGCTCGTGACCTCGTCGGAGACCGGCCAGGGCATCGACGACCTCAAGCGCCTCATCGCCGAGGCCTGCCTGTAGGCCAGACGCGCTACAGACGCGAGGCGATGTCGTCGATCAGGCGCTCGGTCTTGTCCCAACCCAGGCAGGCGTCGGTGATCGACTTGCCGTAGACGCCCCCGTCGATGGGCTGGTTGCCGTCGACGAGGTAGCTCTCGACCATGAAGCCCTTGACCATGCCCGCGATCTCGTCGTTGCGGCGGCACGAGTCCAGGACCTCCTTGCAGATGCGCGTCTGCTCCAGCGGGCGCTTGCCCGAGTTGTCGTGGTTGCAGTCCACCACGACCGACGGGTTGGCGAACTTGTCGGCCGTGTAACGCTGGGCAAGACGCTCCAGGTGCTCGTAGTGGTAGTTGGGGTAGTTGCGGCCGTCCAGGCCGATGTAGCCGCGCAGCACCGCGTGGGCCAGCGGGTTGCCGTCGCAGGTGACCTCCCAGCCGCGGTAGATGAACTCCTGCCTGGCCTGGGCCGCCCAGATCGAGTTGAGCATGACGGTGGTGGAGCCGGCCGTGGGGTTCTTCATGCCCACGGGCACGTCGATGCCGGCCGACACCAGGCGGTGCTCCTGGTTCTCGACCGAGCGCGCGCCAACCGCCACGTAGGAGAGAAGGTCGACCAGGTACTGGTAGTTGGTCGGGTAGAGCATCTCGTCGGCCGTGAAGAAGCCCGTCTCCTGGATCACGCGCAGGTGCATGCGGCGGACCGCCCTGACGCCCTCCAGAAGGTCGGCAGGCGCCTCGGGGTCGGGGTTGTGCAAAAGGCCCTTGTAGCCCGTGCCGCGGGTGCGCGGCTTGTTGGTGTAGACGCGCGGGATCACGATCAGCTTGTCGGCGCACTTCTCGGCCATGCCCGCCAGGCGGGTCATGTAGTCGAGCACCGAGTCCTCGCGGTCGGCCGAGCACGGCCCGATGATGAGCAGGCGACGCGGGTCCTCCCCGCGCATGACGGCGGCGACGTCGGCGTCGAAGGCACGCTTGCGCTCGGCGAGCTCCGCCGACAGCGGCATCTGCTCGCGAACGTCCCTTGCCATGGGCAGGTGGCGCCCGAACTCCATTGACATGTGCGGCTCCCAACTGTGGTTGGTTTGGCCCGCCAGGCGGGCGCGGCGTTTTGTGAGGGCATGGTACCACCCGCGGGGCGCACGCCGGCCTGCCGCCGCACCCTGTTAACAAGCCCTGCCACATAGCCCACATGGCCCCGACGTATAATTTCGAGAAGTGCGTGTGGGCCAATCGCGCGACCGCACGTCACGCCAATGCCAAGCACCGGCCGGGCCGCTTGCCCGACCGCAAAGAAGGAGGAGTCCCATGGCAACCAAGAAGGATCCCGCGGACACCTGCGTCCTCGTCACCGGCGGCGCCGGCTTCATCGGCAGCCACACCGTGGTCGAGCTTCTGCAGGACGGCTACCAGGTCGTGATCGTCGACGACCTGTCCAACGCCTCCGACAAGGTCATCGACCGCATCGACCAAATCGTCGGCGCCGAGGCCGCCGCACGCCTGTCGTTCTACCGTGCCGACGTCAACGACCGCGAGGCCATGGAGGCCATCTTCGACGACAACGACGTCGACCGCGTCATCCACTTCGCCGGCTTCAAGGCCGTGGGCGAGTCCGTCTCCAAGCCGATCGAGTACTACTCCAACAACATCGGCAACACGCTCACGCTCGTCGACGTCATGCGCGAGCACGGCTGCAAGTCCATCATCTTCTCCAGCTCGGCCACCGTCTACGGCGACCCCGACTCGCTGCCGCTGACCGAGGCCAGCCCCAAGAAGAGCGCCACCAACCCCTACGGCTGGACCAAGTGGATGATCGAGCAGATCCTGACCGACCTGCACACCGCCGACCCCGAGTGGAACGTCGTCCTTCTCCGCTACTTCAACCCCATCGGGGCTCACCCCTCGGGCCTCATGGGTGAGGACCCCAAGGGCATCCCCAACAACCTCGTGCCCTACGTTGCCCAGACCGCCATCGGCAAGCGAGACGCCGTCCACGTCTTCGGCGACGACTACGACACGCCCGACGGCACCGGCGTGCGCGACTACATCCACGTCTGCGACCTGGCAAGCGGCCACGCCGCCGCGCTCGCGTGGATGAACGGCCGCGAGGGCGTCGAGGTCTTCAACCTGGGCACCGGCCGCGGCACCTCGGTCCTCGAGATCATCAAGGCCTTCGGCGCCGCCTGCGGCCACGAAATCCCCTACGTCATCGACCCGCGCCGCCCCGGCGACGTCACGGCCAACTACGCCGACTGCTCCAAGGCCGCCGACGAGATGGGCTGGACGGCCAAGTACGACATCGACGACATGTGCCGCGACTCCTGGAACTGGCAGTCGCACAACCCCAACGGCTACGAGGAGTAGGCTGGCGTGACCCACACCACCGCATCTACCGAGAAGTGCGCCGAGTCGCGACCCGGACAGCTCTTCTCGGCATACCTGGCCGCACGGCTCCCGCGCATCGAGGCCTTCATCGCCGACAACCCCGTCCGCGCCCTGCTCGTGGGCGAGGACAGGCGCGACGACGACCTCGGACGCGACCTGTACTCCCCCATCGAGGCGTTCACCGCACGCGGCGGCAAGCGCACCCGGCCCGCGCTGACCCTGCTGGGCGCCGAGGCCGTGGGCGGCGACGCCGAGGCGGCGCTTCCGATGGCCGTCGCGATCGAGCAGTTCCAGAGCGCCGCGCTGGTGCACGACGACATCGCCGACGAGGGCGAGCTGCGCCGCGGCGAGCCCTGCCTGCACCTGACGTGCGGCGTCGGCCCCGCCATCAACATGGGCGACGCCGCGCTGGTGGCGGGCTTCTCGCTGCTTTTGAACGCCGGCGACGCCGACGACGCGACGCGCCTGCGCCTCCTGCGCGAGCTGGCCCGCATGGAGGGCCACACCGTCGAGGGCCAGGCGCTCGACCTGGCCTGGGCGCGCGACGGGCGCTGGGACCTCACCGAGGCCGACTACGACCTGATGGCCACCAGCAAGACGGCCTACTACTCGGCCGCCACCCCGCTTGCCGCCGGCGCAATCGCCGTGGGCGGCACCGACGCCCAGGTCGAGGCGCTCAGGCGCTTCGGGATGGCCTGCGGCCTGGCCTTCCAACTGCAGGACGACCTTCTCAACCTGGTCGGCGACGCGCAAGCGCAGGGCAAGGACTTCCGCAGCGACGTCACCGAGGGCAAGAGGACCCTGGTGGCCGTGCGCGCGCTGGCGACGCTTTCGGGCGAGAAGCGCGACGAGCTCGTTGGCATCCTGTCGTCGCACGCGACCGACGAGCGCGAGCTGGCACGCGCCGTCGAGCTCATGGGCGAGTGCGGCGCCATCGACTACGCCCGCGACCGCGCCCACGGCCTGGTTCGCGACGCCCGCGGCGCCCTGGACGGCATCGAGCTTCAGGCAGAGGCCCGCAATACGCTAATCTCGATGGCAGACTTCTTCGTGGAGCGGCTGAGCTAGCCGCCCACTCGCTAGGAACGGTTACGAGGAGACAAGACATGGACCCCATTCGCGAGGGTATGGACGGCGCGGCCGTCGAGGACATCCAGGAGAGGCTCGGCCGTCTCGGCTACGAGATCGACGCCGACGAGCGCGAGAAGGGCAGCTTCGGCAAGTCCACCGCGACCGCCGTCGCCAAGTTCCGCCTGGACCACGACCTGTCCCTGGGCTCCGAGGTCGACTCGGCCACGTGGGCGGCCCTGGTCGACGAGGGCTACGAGCTCGGTGACCGCACGCTGTACCTGCGACTGCCCAACCAGCACGGCCGCGACGTCCACACGCTGCAGGAGCGCCTCAACGTGCTGGGCTTCTCGTGCGGCAAGCCCGACGGCTGCTACGGCGTCCACACCGAGGCCGCCGTCAAGCAGTTCCAGGAGAACGTCGGCGTGCTCGCCGACGGCATGGCCTTCCAGGACACGTTCGACGCCATCGAGCGCCTGCACCACGTCTGGGGCGGCAAGCCCGCGGCCGGCCCCCACCCCCAGGGCGGCATGGGCTTCGCGCGCGCCGCGAGCGTTCTGGAGGAGACGAGCATGGCGCTGGCCGCCACGGACCCGATCTCGCGCAACGTCGCCGCGCGCATCTGGAACCTCGCGCAGGCAACCAACGACAAGGCCGACGTCCACCTGCTCGAGAACCTGGACGCCGACGCCAAGCAGGACCGCCTGGTCTTCCTCCTGGGCGTGGGCGGGCCCGCCGTCGGCAGCAAGATGGCCAACGTCGAGGTGGACGACCCCGACACGCTGCCCCTGCGCATCCGCACCGCCTGCGAGAGCTCGCGCACGGACAACCCCGTCGTCAGGCTCGAGCTTCCCGTCGGCCACAGCTACGACGGGACCTTCTCGTCCAGCGACGCCCAGACCCTCGCGGTCCTTCTGCTCGACGCTATCTGCACCGCCTTCACCCCCGACGCCCGATAGCCGCACGGACGTCGCGTCGCGCGCCCGGACGGGCCGCGCACCTGCTACACTCTTCTGGCCCCGATGGGGCACATGACACTGGGGCATCGTCCAACGGCTAGGACACGGGTTTTTGGTGCCTGGAATGGGGGTTCGAATCCCTCTGCCCCAGCCAACGCACGCCCGCGAGGGGCCGCCTGACAGACCACGTCGGGCGGCCCCTCGCTCGTTTCGCCCCTGTGACGATGCCGCGGGGGCGGCAGGGCCATGCGCGATTGTGGGTATCATCTGCGTACCAACGCGACAGGAGAGCCCATGGACACCCCCAACTACTACGAGCGCAACCTCGACGCCATGGTGGCGATGCTCGACAGGCACCCCGACACGCCCGAGGGGCGCACGGTCGGGCTCGAGCTCGAGCGCATCCTCACCGACGCCGCGGGAAACCGCGTGTTCTTCTCGGGAGAGAAGGGCGTGGGGGCCGTCATCGCCTCCATGTGCGAGCTGGACACGGACGCCAAGCGCGTGACGATCGACGGGACGCTTCTGGGCCTGTCCTACGTGGCCGAGGTCTGCGGCGAGCGCGTGGGCTGCAACGTCTCGTTGGAGCCAGGCGCCCAGGTCGAGCTGTCGTGCGGGCCGGCGCGCACCGGCGAGGCCCTGTACGCCGCCCTCACGGACTTCGACCGCCGCGTGCGCGAGGCATGCCTGGCAATCGGCCTCGACGCGCACCTGGTGGCGCGCGGCTACGACCCCGGCGCCCGCCGTCCCGAGGACGTCGAGCTCATCCCCAAGCAGCGCTACCACATCATGGACGCCTACCTGCCCGGGCGTGGCAGCCACGCGCGTGACATGATGCGCTGCTCGTGCAGCACGCAGGTCTCGGTCGACTACCTCGATGCCGACGACGCGGCCCGCATGGCGCGCCGCGCGAGCGCGCTGGGTCCCCTGTGGGCGTTCCTGTTCGACAACTCCCCCGTCTTTCGCGGCGAGCCGTCGCGCGGCATGGCCCGCGCGCAGATCTGGGACGACCTCGACCCCGAACGCTGCGGCCAGGTTCCCCACGCCATGGAGAGGGGCTTCTCGCTGCGGACGTTTTGCGAGTGGATCTCGACGGTGCGGCCGATCCTGATGACCGACGCCGACCACCGCACCTACCCCACCGGCGACGCCACCGCCGCCGACGTCATGGCGACGCGACCGCTCACCGACGACGAGCTGCTCCACCTGATCTCGATGACGTGGCCGAGCTTCCGCCTCAAGGGCTTCGTCGAGCTTCGCGAGATGGACTCGCTGCCGCCGCGCATGGCCGTCGCGTGCGCGGGACTTGCCTCCTCGCTCATGTACGACGACTCGCTCGAGGAAGACCTTCTCGCCAGCGTCGGCGTCGAGATGGGCAAGCTCACGGCCGCAGACGTGGCGGACGCGCGCCGCGACCTGCGCGAGCGGGGCTGGGACGCGACGCCGTACGGCGTTTCCGCCGAGCGATGGGCCCAGGCGCTGGCAGATGTTGCCCGGATGCGCGCCGCGAGCGACTTCGACCGCGAGTCGTGCCGGATGCTCGGCGGGCTGTGGTCGACGCGCACGCTGCCGCGCGACCTTGAGCAGGGCGTGGATTTGGCCTAACGCCTACGGACGCACGCGCACCGGCCCCGGGGGCCTGCGCTATCATGGCGTTGCAAGAAGAGCGTAAGGTGCGGCGCACCCCGTCGGCGGACACCCCGCCGGCACGCGTCGCCATCCAATCGGAGGCCATTTCATGCCAACCAACGCGATCGTCCTCGCCGCCGGCGAGGGAACGCGCATGAGGTCCGACCACGCCAAGGTTTCCCATCCCCTTCTCGGCAAGCCCATGATCCAGTGGATCGTCGACGCCACCGTGGCCGCCGGCTGCGAGCGCGTCGCCGTCGTCGTGGGCAGCCATGCCGACGAGGTCAGGGCCCTCCTGGACGGACGCTACGACGGCACCCCGGCGCGCGTCGAGTGCGTCGAGCAGGCCGAGCGCCTGGGCACCGCCCACGCAGTGCGCGTCGCCCTCGAGGCCACGGGGATCTGCGAGGGTCCCGTGGTCGTCCTCAACGGCGACCTGCCGCTGATCCAACCCGCCACCATCGAGTCGTTCGCCGCGTCGGTGGCGGACGGCCATGCCGCCACGGTGCTCACCATGACGCCGCCCGACCCGACCGGCTACGGCCGCGTCGAGCTCGACGCCGACGGCCAGGTCCTGCGCATCGTCGAGCAGAAGGACTGCACGCCCGAGCAGAGCGCCTGCCTGCTGGAGTGCAACGCCGGCTGCTACGCGTTCGACGGCGCACTTCTCGCCAGCCACATCGGCGAGGTCGGCTGCGACAACGCGCAGGGCGAGTACTACCTGCCCGACATGCTCGAGATCCTGCGCTCCCACGGCGGCTCGGTCTCGGTGTGCCACTGCGACGACTACCGCGACGGCCTCGGCGTCAACAGCCGCTCCCAGCTCGCGCAGCTCAACGCCATCGCCCGCGACCGCATCAACGCGCGCCTGATGGACGAGGGCGTCTCGTTCGTCGACCCGACCCAGGCCTGGATCGGCCCCGACACCACCGTCGGCCGCGACACCGTCGTCTGGCCCCAGACCCACCTCATCGGCCGGACCCACGTGGGCCGCGACTGCCAGCTGGGCCCCAACTCCCGCCTGACCGACACCACCGTCGGCGACCGCTGCGTCGTCGACGAGACCGTGGCCATCAGCGCCACGCTCGACAACGACGTCAACTGCGGCCCGCGCGCCTACCTGCGCCCCGGCGCCCACCTGCTGGACGGCTCCAAGGCCGGCACCCACGTCGAGATCAAGAACTCGACCATCGGCCGCGGCAGCAAGGTCCCGCACCTCTCCTACATCGGCGACACCACCATGGGGTCGGGCGTCAACATCGGCGCCGGCTCCATCACCTGCAACTACGACGGCGTGCACAAGCACCACACCACCATCGGCGACGACGTCTTCGTCGGCTCCGACACGATGATGGTCGCGCCCGTCACCATCGGCGACGGCGCCCTGGTCGGTGCCAGCAGCTGCATCACGAGGGACGTTCCCGCGGACGCGCTCGCACTCGAGCGCTCCGAGGAGACGATAATCGAAGGCTATGCCGCGAAGCGGCGCGAGCGCATGAAGAAAGGGCAGGACTAAATGTACGAGAACCTGAGCAAGCCCACGACCTACCAGAAGGAAATCAAGCTCTACTCCGGCACGGGCAACCCGGAGCTCGCACACTCCATTGCCGACATCCTTCACCTGGAGCTCCAGGGCCTCAAGATCGAGCGCTTCGCCAACGGCGAGACCTACGCTCGCTTCGAGGAGTCCGTCCGCGGCGACGAGGTGTTCTTCATCCAGAGCATCTCGGGCACCAACGTCAACGACCTGCTCATGGAGACCCTGATCGTGGCCGACGCCGCGCACCGCGCCTCCTGCGAGAGCTTCACCGCCGTCATCACCCACTACGCCTACGCGCGCCAGGACCGCAAGGCCGCCTCGCGCGAGCCGATCACCGCGCGCCTCGTGGCCAACCTGCTCGAGGCCGCCGGCTGCGACCGCGTGATCACGCTCGACCTGCACCAGGGCCAGATCCAGGGCTTCTTCGACATCCCGGTCACGCACCTCACCGCCCTGTTCCAGCTGGGCGACTACTTCAAGACCAAGGACTTCGACTGGGACAACACCGTCGTCGTCTCGCCCGACATGGGCCGCGCCAAGGCCGCCAAGAAGCTCTCCGACTACCTGGGCTGCGACCTCGCCATCGCCCACAAGGGCCGTCCCAAGCACAACGTCTCCGAGGTCATGGGCGTCATCGGCGACATCAAGGGCAAGACCTGCATCATCAACGACGACATGATCGACACCGCGGGCACCCTGTGCGGCTCGGTCAACAAGCTGAAGGAGATGGGCGCCGGCGACATCTACGTCTGCGCCACCCACGGCATCTTCTCCGGCCCCGCCATCGAGCGCCTGCAGGCCGCCCCGCTCGTGGAGTGCGTCGTCACCGACGCCATCCCCTGCGAGGTCGCCAACAAGCCCGGCTCCAAGATCAAGACCATCTCGATCGCCAAGGAGATGGCCGACGCGATCTACGCCGTCTACGCCAACAACTCGATCTCCGAGATCTTCGGCGGCAACAGCGAGCTGTAGGTCGACGCACGCACCCCAAGCACCATCGCAGGCGGGTCGCCCCAACCACGGGACGGCCCGCCTCTCTTGAACCGACGAGTATGGAGAGAAGGACCATGGCACGAAAGGCCACCCCGGCAGACGTCCGCATCATCTGCGGCCTGGGCAACCCCGGCGACGAGTACGCACGCACGCGCCACAGCATCGGGTTCGCGACCGTCGACGCGCTCGCCGCGACCCACGGCGCCAACTACTGGAAGAGCGAGGCGGGCTGCCAGGTCGCCCGCGTCCGCATCGCCGGGCGCGAGGTCGTGCTCGCCAAGCCGCAGGACTACATGAACACGAGCGGCGGCCCCCTCTCCAAGCTCATGCGCCAGCTCAAGGTGGCGCCCAACGAGGTCCTCGTCGTCCACGACGAGGTCGACCTGCCCGAAGGCACGGTGCGCGCCAAGTTCGGCGGCGGGCTCAACGCCCACAACGGCCTGCGCTCGATCTCCAACAAGCTGGGCACGCCCGACTTCGCGCGCGTCCGCTGCGGCATCGGCCGTCCGCCCGGAAAGATGAGCGTCGCCGACTACGCCCTGCGCCAGCTCAAGGGCAAGTACCTCGAGGAGTTCGAACTTCTCGCCATGGACGCCGCCAGGGTCTGCGAGGCCTGTGTCAAGGACGGGGTCTCACGAGTGGTAGAAAACTCCTAACGCACGTCAATCCGGCGTCGGTGAGCTGCAATAGGCATAAAATGTAGCCTATGTGGACCGACACAGAGAAGGGCCACGAAGGAAGGAATCGACGCGGGCGGCACAGGGCCGGACGCGCGATGGAGAGAAAAGCGGAGAGGAGTTCGTTGCATGTACAAGATCCTCGATAAGACGCAGTTCTCCGAGAAGGTGTTCAAGTTCCGCATCGATGCGCCCCAGATGGCCAGGCATGCCCATGCCGGCCAGTTCCTCATGGTGCGCGCCAACGAGACGGGCGAGCGCGTCCCGTTCACGCTTGCGGGCTGGAACGCCGAGGAGGGCTGGGTCGAGTTCATCTTCATGGTGATCGGCAAGACCACCGAGATGCTGTCGACCTACGAGGCCGGCGACTCGCTGCTGGACGTCACCGGGCCCCTGGGCGAGCCGACCGAGATGGACGAGGGCCCCTGCGCCGTCATCGGCGGCGGCGTCGGCCTGGCAATCGCCTTCCCCGTCGCCAAGCACCTCGTCGAGACCGGCCACGAGGTCCACGCCATCATGGGCGCGCGCACCAAGGACCTGCTGCTGCTCGAGGACCAGTTCCGCGAGCTGCTCGACGACGACCACATCCACATCACCACCGACGACGGCTCCTATGGCGAGAAGGGCGTCGTGACCGCGCCCCTGGAGCGCCTGCTGCAGGACAAGGCCGTGAGCCAGGTCTTCTGCGTCGGCCCCGTCCCGATGATGAAGTTCTCGACCCTCACCGCGATGAAGTACGACACGCCCATCGTCGCCTCGCTCAACCCGATCATGGTCGACGGCACGGGCATGTGCGGCTGCTGCCGCGTCGAGATCGACGGCGAGACCAAGTTCGCCTGCGTCGATGGTCCCGACTTCGACGCCACCAAGGTCAACTGGGACGACCTGCGCATGCGTCAGGCCGCCTATCGCACCGAGGAAGGTCAGGCTGTCAAGGCTTACGAGGAGGCGACCTGCGCATGCCACAGGTAAACGGCAAGTACGTTCCCAACGCCAAGGCCCCGCGCACCCCGGACAACGAGGAGCCCGCGGCCGAGCGCGCTAAGGACTTCCGTCCCGTCGATAAGGGATACACCAAGGAGATGGCCCTGGCAGAGGCCAACCGCTGCCTGGACTGCAAGAAGCCGCTGTGCGTGACGGGCTGCCCCGTCAACGTCCAGATCCCGAAGTTCATCGAGGCCATCCGCGACGAGGACTTCGGCCGCGCGCTTGACGTCATCCACGAGGACTCGATGCTGCCCGCCATCTGCGGCCGCGTCTGCCCGCAGGAGAACCAGTGCGAGGGCAAGTGCATCCTCGGCAAGAAGGGCGACCCCATCGCCATCGGCCAGCTGGAGCGCTTCGTCGGCGACCAGCCCGAGCTTGCCAGCAAGCCCAAGGTCGCCCCCAGCAACGGCAAGAAGGTCGCCGTCGTGGGCTCCGGCCCCTCCGGCATCACCTGCGCCGGCGAGCTTGCCCGCAACGGCTTCGACGTCACCGTCTTCGAGGCCTTCTTCACCGGCGGCGGCGTGCTGGTCTACGGCATCCCCGAGTTCCGTCTGCCCAAGGCCGTCGTCAAGCGCGAGATCGACTCGCTCGCCGAGCTCGGCGTCAAGTTCGAGTACAACTCGGTCGTCGGCCGCATCACCACCGCCGACGAGCTGTTCGGCGAGGGCTTCGACGCGATCTACATCGCGACCGGCGCCGGCCTGCCCAAGTTCCTCAACGTCCCCGGCGAGAACCTCCCCAACGTCTTCTTCGCGAACGAGTACCTCACCCGCGTCAACCTCATGAAGGCGAACAGGTTCCCCGAGTTCGACACCCCGACCAAGCACGGCAAGAACGTCATCGTCTTCGGTGGCGGCAACGTCGCCATGGACGCCGTGCGCACCGCCAAGCGCCTGGGCGCCGAGCACGCGATCATCGCGTATCGCCGCACCGAGGACGAGATGCCCGCCCGTAAGGCCGAGCTGCACCACGCCAAGGCGGAGGGCGTCGAGGTCATGCCGCTCGTCTCGCCCGTGGAGTTCGTCGCCGGCGAGGACGGCAACGTCTGCGCCGTGCGCGTCCAGAAGATGGAGCTCGGCGAGCCCGACGCCTCCGGCCGTCGTCGCCCTGTGCCCATCGAGGGCGCCATCGAGGAGATCCCCTGCGACGTCGCGATCAGCGCCATCGGCACCAACGCCAACCCGTTCGCCAAGATGATCGGTGGCAAGATGGAGCTCAACAAGTGGGGCTACATCGTCGCCGACGAGGAGACCGGCCAGACCACCGACCCGCGCATCTGGGCCGGCGGCGACATCGTCACCGGTGCCGCGACCGTCATCCTGGCGATGGGCGCCGGCAAGAAGGCCGCCGCTTCCATCACCGAGGCCCTCACCAAGTAGCCTCGCAGGCATCGCCAAGCGACACCTTAGCGACACCTTTGGGGAGGTCATGGGCACACGCCCGTGGCCTCCCCTCTTTCTGCCGAGAAGTGCGCGGCGAGGTCGACGGCACTGCTCGCCCGGATTTTCGGAGGGGCCACGAAACGCTGCTATAGTGTTGAGAAATACGCAGACGGCCGCCGGCATTCGGGGCATGGACAGGGAAGGCAACCGCATGAAGGAACTCGAGGAGCGCATCGCGCGTGAGGGAATCGTCCGTCAGGGCAATGTGCTCAAGGTTGACAGCTTCCTCAACCACCGCTGCGACGTCGAGCTGTACTCGCACATGGCCCAGGAGTGGCGCCGCCTGTTCGACGGCGAGCCCGTCGACAAGATCCTGACCATCGAGTCCTCCGGCATCGGCCTCGCCTGCGTCGCCGCGCAGCAGTTTGGCAACGTGCCCGTGGTCTTCGCGCGCAAGTCCGAGTCGGTCAACCTGGACGGCAGCCAGTACCGCACCAAGATCCACTCCTACACCCACGGCCGCGACTACAGCGTCATCGTGGCCAAGCGCTTCCTGACCGCCGGCGAGCACGTCCTGATCATCGACGACTTCCTGGCCAACGGCTGCGCCATGAACGGCCTTTTGGAGATCTGCGAGGAGGCCGAGGTCAACGTCACCGGTATCGGCATCGCCGTCGAGAAGGGCTTCCAGCCCGGCGGCGCCAGCCTGCGCAAGCGCGGCTACCACGTGGAGTCGCTCGCCATCGTCAACGCCATGGACGCCGACGCGGGCACCATCGACTTTGGCAGCGAGCCCGTCTCGGTCGTGGAGGAGTAGCGCATGGGCATAAATGGCTGCGAGGGTTGCTTCTACCGTCAGATGCGTCGCGTGGCCGAGTTCTGCCACCTGGACGACGATACGCTGGCCACTATGCTCGAGCAGGCCGACAGGATGGTCCGCGAGGCCCCGCGCGTGGGCGGGCGCGTCAAGCCCACGCTCATGGGCGACCTGTTGGCCCAAATCGAGCCGCTCATTGGCACCAACGACCCCTACAAGCAGGTCAAGGCCGCCTACAACGCCCTTCTCCTGGACCGCGAGGACGAGTGCCGTGCCAACATCGCCGCGGCCGACGACCCCTTCCAGCTGGCCCTGCGCTACGCGGCGGCCGGAAACCTCATCGACTTCGGCGCGAAGAACGAGTTCACGCGCGACGACGTGACCGAGCTTCTGGACAAGGTCCCCTCGATCGAGTTCGCGGTCGACGACTCGGCCAACCTGACGGAGCGCGTGCGCCGCGCCAAGAGCGTCATGTACCTGGGCGACAACTGCGGCGAGATCGTGCTGGACAAGGTCCTCATCGGCGAGATCCGTCGCGAGAACCCCGACGTGGACGTCACCTACGGCGTTCGCGGCGGCGCGGTCATCAACGACGTGACCGTCGACGATGCCGCCCAGGTGGGAATGGCCGACGTCGCGCGCGTGGTGCCGAGCGGCGCCGCCGTGCCGGCGACCGACCTCGACCGCTGCTCGCAGGAGTTTCTCGACGCCTACTACGGCGCCGACGTCGTCATCTGCAAGGGCATGGGCAACTTCGAGTCGTTGTGCGACGACTGCCGCCGCGACGACGTCTACTTCCTGCTGATGACCAAGTGCGACCTGGTTGCCGGCGTCATCGGCGCCCCCCTGCTGTCGCTCGTGTGCGCGCGCAACTCCGACTCGCTGCACGCCATCTAACGGCGAACGTCAGCGCTTCTCCACCCGTTGCATGCAAAAGGGGGGCTCGCCTTGTTGGCGGGCCCCCTTTGCGTTGCGAGCTTGGCTGCGACGCACGGCTACAGAGCGCAGCTCCAGCGCACGTTCTCGCCGTCGAGCTGGTCGGTCAGGCGCAGCACGAACGCGTTGCGGTGCCTCATGCACGGCACCGGCCTCGCCGGCACGCCGACGACCGTGTCGCCGCAGTCGACGTCGCACACCACGACCGCGCCCGCGCCGACCTTGGCGCCCGAGCCCACGTTGATGTTGCCGAGCACCACGGCGTTGGCGCCGACCATGACGTCGTCGCCCAGGGTCGGGTGGCGCTTGCCGGCGTGCTTTCCCGTCATGCCCAGGGTCACGCCCTGGTAGATGAGGCAGTCGTCGCCGATGATCGTGGTGGCGCCGATGACGATGCCCATGCCGTGGTCGATCACGAGCCTACGCCCGATGGTGGCCGCGGGGTGGATCTCGACGCCGTAGCGACGGCGGCTGCGACGCGCGAGAAACATTGCCAGGCCCTTGCGGCCGCGCTGCCACAGCCAGTGCTGGACGCGGTAGGCCCACACGGCGTGCAGGCCGTTCGAGTGCAGCAAGACGTCGCGACGCGACTCGGCGGAGGGGTCGAGCCTCATGACGGCGTCGACGTCCTCGCGCATCCGCTCGCGGATCGTCAGGCGCGCGGGCGCCGCCGCGGCGGAGCCTGCAACCCCACGGTCCTTCTCGGCAGGCGCGCCAGGCTCGTCACGCATGGCGCGCATGTCGGACATGACAGGCTGTGTTGCGACCCTCTCCATTGCTTCCCCCAAGCTTTGCGCCAGGCCGGCGCGGTCTCGTGATCTCGCGGTCCCGCGGGCCCTTATGCAAAGGGCAGCCCGCGGACGGACTGCCCCACACATGGCTCAACAGGGAGGCGGCCCGGTTGCCCGTGCCGCCTCGTGAGTCTGCTAGCAAGTTTCACGGATGCGGGACGGGCACGATCGACAGTCGCGACAACAGGCGCAGGCTGCGAGGGCATATGCCACGTCTAGCTTCATCCGTTAGTCTCTCCCTTTAATTCATACCTGAGCGGAGGTATTTAGGCTTGCAACGTTTATACGCCGCGGCGCCCGGCGCGTCAACTCAGGAAACACAATCGTCACCTGCCGAGAAGTGCCACGAGGCGGCAGGCGTCCCGCAGCTCGCGGCCCCGCAGGCCCCAAGCCCCTACAGGTCCATGGACAGGTAGCGCTCGCCGGTGTCGGGAAGGATCGCGACGATGGTGCCGCCCGCGAGCTCGGGGCGCGCGGAGAGCTCGATCGCGGCCTTGACCGCGGCGCCGGAGGAGATGCCAACCAGGAGGCCCGCCTCGGCCAGGGCCTTCTTGGTCGTGATGGCGTCGTCGGAGGCAACCGGGACGACCTCGTCGACCACGGAGGCGTCGTAGGTGTCGGGCACGAAGCCGGCGCCGATGCCCTGGATCCTGTGGCCGCCGGAGGGCTTGCCGGCCAGGACCTGCGACTCGGCGGGCTCGACGGCAAAGGCCTTGACCTCGGGGTTCTGCTCCTTCAGGAACTTGGCCGTGCCGGAGATGGTGCCGCCCGTGCCCACGCCGGCGACGATCGCGGTGACCGTGCCCTCGGTGTCGGCCCAGACCTCGGGGCCGGTGGTCTTGTAGTGGGCCTGCGGGTTTGCCGGGTTGGTGAACTGGCCGGCGACGATGGCGCCCGGGGTCTCGGCCTTGAGCTCGGCGGCGCGGGCGACGGCGCCCTTCATGCCCTCGGCGCCCGGCGTCAGCACGATCTGCGCGCCGTAGGAGGCGGCGAGCTTGCGGCGCTCAACGGACATGGTCTCGGGCATGACCAGGATCATCTTGTAGCCACGCGCGGCGGCGAGCATGGCCAGGCCGACGCCGGTGTTGCCGGAGGTCGGCTCGATGACGGTGCCGCCGGGTGCGAGCGAGCCGTCCTTCTCGGCAGCGTCGAGCATGGCCTTGGCGATGCGGTCCTTGACCGAGCCGCCGGGGTTGGTGGCCTCGTACTTGCCCAGGATGCGGGCGTTTCCGCTACCAAGCTCGGTCAGGTCGACGAGCGGGGTGGTTCCGATGAGTGCCTCGATGTGGTTTGCGACCTTCATGTTGCTTCCTCTCCGTGGTGGGTTTCCGTTTGGTTGGGATGGAGTGTGGCACTATAAACCCCACCAGGCAACTAGGATTTAAGAATAACCTATGCGGCCTTCCGATAACGGGATATCATAGGGAGTCCCGACTGCGAGGACACCGCCGGCAAGACGCCCGTCCGTCGCCCGTCGGAGTGCCTCGCGTCAGAATCACACGTCACAGGGAGGCACGCCGAACATGCGCCGCGGTTTCGACAACGATAAGTACCTCGAGGTTCAGGCCCAAAAGATTCGTCAGCGCATCGCGCAGTTCGGCGGCAAGCTCTACCTCGAGTTCGGCGGCAAGCTCTTCGACGACTACCACGCCTCCCGCGTCCTGCCCGGCTTCGAGCCCGACTCCAAGGCCCGCATGCTCGAGCTTCTGGCCGACGACGCCGAGGTCGTCTTCGCGATCAACGCCAACGACATCGAGTCCGGCAAGCGCCGCGGCGACATCGGCATCGCCTACGAGGACGACGTCCTGCGCCTGATGGACGTCTTCCGCGGCATGGGCCTGGCGATCGGCGGCGTGGTCATCACGCGCTTCTCGGGCCAGATGAAGGCCGAGGCCTACCAGGCGCGCCTGGAGTCGCTCGGCATCCCCGTCTACCGCCACTACCCCATCAAGGGCTACCCCACCGCCGTCGAGCGCATCGTGAGCGACGAGGGATTCGGCGCCAACGACTACGTGCGCACCACCCGCCCGCTCGTCGTGGTGAGCGCCCCCGGCCCCGGCTCGGGCAAGCTCGCGGTGTGCCTGTCGCAGCTCTACAACGAGTACAAGCGCGGCGTCACGGCCGGCTACGCCAAGTTCGAGACGTTCCCCGTGTGGAACCTCCCGCTCAAGCACCCCGTCAACGTCGCCTACGAGGCCGCCACGCTCGACCTCGACGACAACAACGTGATCGACCCCTTCCACCTGGAGGCCTACGACAAGGTCTGCGTCAACTACAACCGCGACGTCGAGACCTTCCCGGTCCTGCGCTCCATGATGGAGAAGATCATGGGCGAGAGCCCGTACGCCTCCCCCACCGACATGGGCGTCAACACCGTGGGCGACTGCATCATCGACGACGACGCGTGCCGCGAGGCCTCGCGCAACGAGATCGTGCGCCGCTACTTCCAGATTGCCGAGAAGATCCAGCGCACCGGCGTCGGCGAGGCCGAGCTGGCCAAGGCCAACCTCCTGATGAAGGAGGTCGGCGTCGACGAGAACCTGTCGCCGGCGCACGCGGCCGCCCTGCTGCAGGAGGAGGTCACCGGCAAACCCGCCGGCGCCATGGTCCTGCCCGACGGAAGCCTCGTCACCGGCAGCACCAGCGACCTCATGGGCGCCGCGTCGTCGCTTCTCATCAACGCGCTCAAGCGCATGGCAGGTCTGTCGTGCGACAAGCCCATCATGAACGAGGAGGCCATCGAGTCCATCTGCCACCTCAAGACCGAGCACCTGCACAGCCGCAACCCGCGCCTGCACTCGGACGAGACGCTGATCGCGCTGTCCATCAGCTCGGCGACCAACGAGGACGCCGCCAAGGCGATCGACGCCACCGGTATGCTTCGCGGCTGCGACGCGTACTTCTCGGTAATCGTGTCCCCTACCGACGAGAACGTCTACCGCGAGCTGGGCATCAACGTCTGCTGCGAGCCCAAGTTCGAGCGCGGGTCGTTCTACCACCGCTAGGGACTAGCCGCCACGGGCGATCGGCGACGCAGGACCATGCCTGATGGCCTAGCGGACAGGCATGTCGTATAGAAGCGCGTCACGGGCGGCACGGGAACGGAAGCAGTTCCCGTGCCGCCCGCCTTTTGTAGTCGGTCGTCCGGTCGGATCGCACCCTCAGGGAAACGCTTAAACCTCCCCGAGTTGTACCAAGCCGGCAACCCGCCACCTCGACCTTGAGATCCTCCCGGGACGTCCTCGGCTGCTTGTGGTAGGCCCGTCCATCCCTGCCATGTGGAGTCCCTTCTCCCGTGTGCCCACCCCGCCCGAGATCCTGGTGTCCCAGAGACACGGCGGCGATGCGTGGCTGCAAAGCATCCGCCGACAGCCCAGTCCGTACGCCGTGCGCGGCCTGACCCCGCAGAGCCCGCTCGCCTTCTCGGTCCCCATGCCCTCCTCAAGGGCATGGGGGAGCAGCTCCACCGTCCCCCCGTCATACATGCAGACCTCCACAGTCAGGATCACTACGTGGTCCAACTATCTGTCCACACCCCCAAAGTGCGTCGAGCGCATTGGTGATGCCACGCATATCCCAGAAGCGCATAACGTGGCTCTTTACGCGGAGGAGCCAAGAGATGGAATCGGGACGAGGGGTGCCATCCAAGCCCAATCGGAGCTCCCTCGCCACCCACGCTCATATAGAGCTTGGACATCGGCTATCCCCCCATTCCCAGTACTGCGGCGTACTGCCGCGTTACAATGCTGTAAACGCATTTGTATTGCATTTCGAGCGATGGGAGCGCAGGTGCCTGACAGTTACAAGGAGCTCATCAAGGGCAATCCCGACGAGACCGAGATCAGGAGCTTCCTGGTGAACGGCGACCAGGTCTCCGTGACCCTGCGCATCCCCGACACCCTGCGCGACGCGGCAAAAGAGGAGGCTACGCTGCGAGGCATGAGCTTTTCCGCCTTCGTGCGCACCTGCATGATCGAAGAGCTCGCGAAGAAGGGGGTGTGAGCATGATTCGGGTCAAGACTCTCACCGTCCAGCTCATAGACGCTCAGCCGGACCGCATCCGCATCTGCCGCATCGACGGCGAGTCGCTCGTGACCATCGTCGTTCCGAGGGACGACCTCGCCGAGGCGAAGTCACTGCCGAACATCCCACAGCGCGGCATCTACTACCTGCTCGACGAGGACCACGGCAACGTGAGCCGCGTCTACGCGGGGCAGACGACCCAGGGCATCGCCCGGCTCGACGCGCACAAGGCGAAGAAGGAGTTCTGGAACAGGGCCATCATGTTCCTCGACGACGACCAGAACATCAGCAGGGACGCGCTGGACGTCCTCGAGGCGAAGGCGATTGACTACGTGCGCACCCACGGCTCGTACGAGACCGACAACTCGGCGACACCAAAGCCCTACGTCGACCCGTACAAGGAAGAGGCCGTCGAGCGCCTGCACGAGAGGATCCTCTTCAGGATGGCGGCTCTGGGGTACGACCTCGACAGGGTCGACCAGGGTCCTGCGGGTGCGCCGGCGGTCTTCCACACGAAGAAGAACGGCATACGCGGGGCGGGGCGCTACGAGAAGGCCACCGGGCACTTCACTGTGCTCGCCGGTTCGAAAGTGAACCTCTCGAGGCCCGTGCTGAAGAACGCGGGCGTCGCGGCCGCGCGCAGAGAGGTCTTCGGCGATTCGGGCGGCATCGCAGAGCTCGCCGAGGACCTTGAGTTCCCGACGCCCAGCGCCGCGGCGGTGTTCGTGCTCGGCGGCAGCCAGAACGGCTGGACCGAATGGGTAAGCGACGATGGAGAAACGCTCAACCAAGTCTATAGAAGCGAGGAAAACTAGATGAACAAGCAGCAGCTGGCCTCCAAGATATGGGAGTCCGCCAACAAGATGCGATCCAAGATTGAGGCTAACGAGTACAAGGACTACATTCTGGGATTCATCTTCTATAAGTTCCTGTCCGAGACCGAAGTCGCCCGCCTGAAGGCGCGCGACTTCGCCGAGGAGGACCTGCCCAGCCTGGTGGAAGACGACGAGGAGACGGTTGATTTCGTCAAGGGTGAGTGCGGCTACTTCATCGCCTACAACAACCTCTTCTCCACCTGGGTGGCAAAGGGCGGCGACTTCGAGATATCGAACGTGCGCGACGCGCTTTCCGCCTTTAGCCGCAATATCGACCCCGCCCGCAAGCGCGTTTTCGACGGCATCTTCGACACGCTGCAGACTGGTCTCTCCAAGCTCGGCACCGACACACGGAGCCAGTCCAAAGCTGCTCGCGACCTCATCTACCTCATCAAGGACATCCCGATGGACGGCCGAGCCGACTACGATGTGCTGGGCTACATCTACGAGTTCCTTCTTGATAAATTCGCTTCGAATGCAGGCAAAAAAGCTGGCGAGTTCTATACGCCCCACGAAGTCTCTCTGCTCATGAGCGAAATTGTGGCTTGGCATCTAGAGGGGCGCGAAAACATCACCATCTACGACCCCACAAGCGGCTCTGGCAGTTTGCTTATCAACATTGGTAAAACCGTGGCGCGCCGCAACGGCAACCCGGACTCCATCAAGTATTATGCGCAGGAGCTCAAGGAAAACACCTACAACCTCACGCGTATGAATCTGGTTATGCGCGGAATACTCCCCGACAACATCGTGGCCAGAAACGGCGATACGCTCGAAGACGATTGGCCCTGGTTCGATACGGTCGAGAACAAGGACGAGACCTACGACCCGCTGTTCGTCGATGCCGTGGTGTCGAACCCGCCGTATTCTCAGAACTGGGACCCGGAAGACAAGGAGCTCGACCCGCGCTTCAGGTTCGGCGTGGCGCCCAAGTCCAAGGCTGACTACGCCTTTTTGCTGCACGACCTGTACCACCTGCGCCCTGACGGCATCATGTGCATCGTCTTGCCGCACGGCGTGCTGTTCCGCGGCGGCGAGGAGGGAGCCATCCGAAAAAACTTGGTGGAGAACCGCCACATCCAGGCCATCATAGGCCTTCCCGCCAACATCTTCTTCGGCACGGGCATCCCCACCATAGTCATGGTGCTGCGCAAACAGCGCGAGACGAGCGACATTTTGGTGGTGGATGCCTCCAAGCACTTCGTGAAAGAGGGCAAGAACAACAAGCTGCGAGCAAGCGACATCAAGCGCATCGTCGACGCCGTGACAACGAACGCGACCGTCGACAAGTTCAGCCGCCTGGTTCCCATCGACGAGATCCGCGCCAACGACTATAACCTCAACATCCCGCGCTATGTGGATTCGAGCGCGGCCGCCGAGAGCTGGGACGTGTACGCCACCATGTTCGGCGGCGTTCCGAAGGCCGAGGTCGACGCGCTTGAGCGCTACTGGAAGGTATGGCCGAGCCTCAAAGGGCAACTCTACCGCGACGCCGGTGGGTCGTGTCTTACGCCCGCAGTCGACGACGTTGCGCAAGCGACGAAGGAAAACGCCGACGTCCACGCCTTCCTGGGCGACTACCGTGATGCGATAAGCCATTTACCGGCCACGCTGCGAAGCCGTTTGGTAGACGGCGCCGATGAAGTCGATACCGTAGCGGAGGAAGAGATCATCGCGGCGCTTTTGAAAGACGCGCTGGCGGGCATACCCCTTATCGACAGCTACGACGCCTACCAGGCGCTCGATGATGCCTGGGTGGGAATCTCCAGCGACCTGGAGGTCATCCAGACCGAGGGGAAAGGCTCCGTGCTCAAGGTGGATCCGAACATGGTGGTCAAGAAGAAGAACGGCAAAGACGTCGAAGTACAGGACGGCTGGACTGGCCGCATCCTGCCGTTTGCGCTTGTGCAAGAGCAACTGCTTGCCGAAGACGTCAAGAAGATTACTTCCCGCGATTCTCGCCTGGGCGAAATATCGCAGGAAATAGACGAGATTCTCGAGAGCCTCGACGAGGAGGACAAGGGGTCTTCTGCTGCTGTCAACGACGAAGGTTCGTTTGTGGCGGCTGAGCTCAAGAAGGCCGTGAAGGCTATCGGAAAGCACCCTGAAAACGATTTCGAGCAAGGTCTGGTTCGTGCGCAGGCGCTGCTCGATGAGGAGAAAAGCCTCAAGAAGGCGAACAAGGAAGCGAGAGCGGCTCTTGAGGAGACGACCAAAGAGGTCATCGAGGGCCTAACCGACGCCCAGCGCGACGATCTGCTGGCCGCCAAGTGGATAGAGCCGCTGCGGGCCGAGCTCCTGACCCTTCCCGAAACCGTCGTGAGCGACTTCATCGCGAAGGTAGCTGCGCTCAACGCCAAATACGCGACAACCTACTCGGACGTGTGCAACCAGATAGATGATGCAGAAAGCCGGCTGGCAGACATGTTGGGGCAGCTTAGAGGCAACGAGTACGACATGGCGGGCGTCGCCGAGCTGCGCAAGCTGTTGGGTGGTGAGTAGCATGACAGGGAAACAAAATACCCCAGAAATCCGCTTTGAGGGTTTCACTGACCCTTGGGAACAGCGTAAGTTGGGCAACTGTGGAACAACCTATGGCGGTTTGACCGGCAAAACCAAAGAGGATTTCGGTCACGGCAATGCAAGGTTCATCCCGTATACCAATGTCTTCGATAACCCACTGACGGACACAAAGCGGCTCGAGGCAGTCGAAATTGATTCGAGCCAAAACCAAGTTGCGTATGGTGACGTGTTCTTTACTGTGTCATCTGAAACGCCGGGTGAAGTCGGAATGTCCTCTGTTTGGCTCTCTGACCTGGAAGACGTTTACCTCAACAGTTTCTGTTTTGGTTACAGGCAAGATTCAACGTTTGACCCGCATTACCTTGCCTATATGCTCAGGTCAAGTTCAGTGCGTTCCAATCTCACTCTGCTGGCTCAGGGAATCTCTAGGTTCAACATCTCCAAAAACAAGGTGATGGAGTTGAGCGTTCCTGTTCCTTCTGCGGTAGAGCAGAAGCAGCTTGGCAAATTTTTTACCAAGCTCGATCATCTCATCACCCTTCATCAGCGTAAGTACGACAAGCTGTGCACGGTGAAGAAATCGATGCTCGACAAGATGTTTCCGAAACCCGGCGAGACCAAGCCCGAAATCCGGTTCGATGGTTTTACTGACCCTTGGGAACAGCGTAAGTT
>CAKVON010000010.1 GCA_934792625.1 uncultured Atopobiaceae bacterium | reverse complement strand
CCAAGTGCCTGAACTACGCCATCAACGGCGGCAAGGACGAGAAGTTCATGGACAAGCAGGGCAACCACATGCAGGTTGGCCCCGAGTATGCCCCCATCACCAGCGAGTACCTCGACTACGACGAGGTCATGCACAAGTTCGACCTGATGATGGATTGGCTGGCCGAGCTCTACGTCAACATCCTCAACCTCATCCAGTACATGCACGACAAGTACTACTACGAGGCCGAGGAGATGGCCCTCATCGACACCAACGTCCGTCGCACCTTCGCCACGGGCATCGCGGGCTTCTCGCACGTCGTCGACTCCCTCTGCGCCATCAAGTACGCCAAGGTCAAGACCGTCCGTGACGAGCAGGGCGTCGTCGTCGACTACGAGGTCGAGGGCGACTTCCCCAAGTACGGCAACGACGACGACCGTGCCGACGACGTGGCCGTCTGGCTGCTCAAGGCGTTCATGGCCAAGATCGCCAAGCACCACACCTACCGCGACTCCGAGCCCACGACGTCGATCCTGACGATCACCTCCAACGTCGTCTACGGCAAGGCCACCGGCGGCACCCCCGACGGCCGCAAGGCGTTCACCCCGTTCGCCCCGGGCGCCAACCCCGCCTACGGTGCCGAGAAGAACGGTCTTCTCGCCTCGCTGAACTCCGTCGCCAAGCTCCCCTACGAGTACGCCCTCGACGGCATCTCCAACACGCAGACGATCAACCCGTCCGCGCTGGGCAACGACGACGAGCAGCGCGTCACCAACCTCGTCAACGTGCTTGACGGCTACTTCGCCAACGGTGCCCACCACCTCAACGTCAACGTCTTTGGCGTCGAGAAGCTCAAGGACGCCATGGAGCACCCCGAGAAGCCCGAGTACGCCAACTTCACCATCCGCGTCTCCGGCTACGCCGTGAAGTTCATCGACCTCACCCGCGAGCAGCAGCTCGACGTCATCGCCCGTACCTGCCACGACCGCATGTAGTCAACGCGCCCGCACAAGGCAGACGCGTCGCATCGAGCGATTCGCAAGGGAGGCCCGCCATCAGGTGGGCCTCCCTTTTTGGTGCGTATGGATTGCGACGCACGGGGCGACACGGCGAATGCGTGGGGCGACGGGCAGGCGCTCCCGAGGCGGGCCAGCGCGCCCCTCTCTACAGGTAGTCGAGAAACGCCCGCGCGGCCAGGCCCATGTCGGTCAGGCGGCGACGCACGAGGTAGAGGGTGCGATACGCGGGGTTGGCCAGGTGCCGCACGTCGACGTCGTAGTCGGCGCGCTCGATGGCGAGGCTCGGCAGAAGCGACACGCCCAGGCCCGCCTCGACCATTGCCAGAATCGCGGCGATGTTGCTCGTCTGACAGCGGATGCAGGGGCCCTGGAGCTTGCGCTGCACGAGCGGCGCCGTCTCGGTGTCGGCGATGAAGCGCATGCCCAAAAGGTCGTCGACGGGGATGTCCTCGGGCTCGGGCGGGAAGTGGCCGCGCGGGGCCACCACGACGATCTCGTCCCTGTCGTAGACCGACGCCAGAAAGCCCTCCCCCTTGAGCCTGTTGGGGATGAAGGCCATGTCGACCTCGCCGGCGGCGAGAAGGCGCTCGGCCTCGCCGTAGGTGCACTCGCTGATGTTGACCTCGACGCCAGGGTGGTCGGAGACGAAGTGGCCGAGTGGCTCCGGCAGGCGCATCGACACGATGCTCGACGGCGCCGCGATGGAAAGGCTGCCGTCCTCGAGTTCGGCCATGTTCTCGACGCGCCTGCCCAGAAGGTCGTACGCCTCGCAGGCGGCGCGGGCGTCGTCCAGAAGGCGCCTGCCGTCCTCGGTCAGCTCGAGAACGGGACCGCGCCGCTCGAACAGGCGCACGCCCCACTCCTGCTCCAGGCTCGCCAGCGCGCGGCTGGCCGTGGACTGCGCGCAGCCCAGCTCCTCGGCGGCGCGGGAGACGCTGCCCAAGGTCGCCACCTCGACAAACGCGCGAATCTTGTGAACGCTCGAATCCATGGCCCCTCCCCGGGCGCGACGTGCCCCGAGACGGGGCTGCGACATGCCCTCTTGCTTTACCCAAAGAGGGGCTCCCCGCCACGGATGATTCCGCGACGGGGAGCCCAAGGGGAGGGAGTGGCATCAAAGGCCCAAGGGCCAGAAAACCACTTGGAACCAAGGGGGCTGTCGAGAAGGACCGTCCGCAAGGGGCCTACAGGGCACCCTTGATGACCTTCTCGCCCTCCTTCATGATGACGTCCATGTTGTCGGGCGTGAGGTTGTGGATGTCGGCGGCGACGTCGCCCTTGACGACGAGGAGGTCGGCGAACTTGCCAGCCTCGAGGGAGCCGAACTCGTCCTCGTGGTGGACCATCTTGGCGCCGTTGAGCGTGGCGGCCTTGATGGTGTCGAGAATCGAGACGCCGGCCTTGTCGACGAAGTCGTACATCTCGTCGATGGTGACGTAGCCGTACGGGGTGACGAAGCTGAAGGAGTCGGAGCCGATGGTGAGGGTGACGCCCAGCTCGTTGGCGCGACGCAGGTTGGCGTAGGTGCGCTGCAGCTCGCGCTCGACGACGGTGTCGCCGGGGAACTTGGCGTTGGCCTCGGACTCCTCGGGCGGGTAGGTGCCATACCAGGTGGGAAGGAAGCCGATGGTCGGGGTGAAGAAGGTGCCCTGCTCGGCCATGAGGTTCATGGTCTTGTCATCGAGCTCGAAGCCGTGGATGAGCTGCTCGGCACCGAAGCGGACGGAGTCGTAGGCGGCGCTGACCGAGTTGTAGGAGTGCGACCACAGCGGGATGCCGACCATCTTGCACTCCTCGGCGACGGCCTGGATCTCCTCGGTGCTCATGAGCTGCTTGCTGCCGGAGTCCCAGCGCCAGATGCCGCCGCCGGTCGCCCAGATCTTGATTGCGTCGGGATTCTCGCGAAGACGCAGGCGGATGGCATGGCGAAGCTCCCACGGGCCGTCGACCTGGTCGCCCCAGGGGTGCGAGTCCTTGCTCACCTGCAGCGGGAGCTTGTGCGAGTCGCCATGGCCGGCGGTGCGGCAGAAGCCCAGGCCGGTGGCAAAGATGCGCGGACCCTTCATGACGCCCATGTTGACCAGGTCGCGGACGGCGATGCCGTTGCGGCCGATCTCGCAGACGGTGGTCAGGCCGTGGGTGAGGCAGTCGTAGGACTGCTTGACGGCGCAGGCCTGCTTCTGGGCGACGGACTCGATGACCCAGTCGTTGTCGTCGTCGGTCAGGTTGCCCGAGAAGTGCAGGTGGGTGTCGATCAGGCCGGGCATGACGGTCTTGCCCGTGCAGTCCTCGACCTCGTAGCCCTCGGGGACCTCGGTGCGGGGACCGGCGTAGGCGATCTTCTCGTCGTCGACGAGAACGAGGGAGTCGTGGATCGGGGCGGCACCGGTGCCGTCGACGAGAATGCCCCCAACAAATGCGTACTTGCCCATGATGAATCCTCCAGTCAAAGACGTACGAACCTACTAGCAGCTATTACTTGCGCGCCTTGGCGCGCTTGGAGCCGAAGATGGCCAGAATCGCGAAGCCGATGGCGACCCAGGCGATCGTGATGGCCCACTCGATCGGCTTGAGGGCCGCGGGCGAGAAGGGCACGACCATGAGGCCGATGATCACGAGGCCGGCGGCGATGGCGCAGGCGATGCCGAACTTGCCACCGTTGACCTTGTACGGACGCGGCAGGTCGGGCTCGGTGCGACGCAGCTTCCAGCACGCCACGCCGGCCATAGTGCAGGCGAAGACGAAGCCGAGGGAGGCGACGTTGGTCAGGGGCACCAGCATGTTGCGACCCAGGAAGGGCCCGATGAGGGTGAGGGCGCCCATCACGACGACGGCCTTTTTGGGCACGCCGGAGTTGGGGTCGATCTCGGCGAAGTCGGCGGGCAGCATCTCCTTGCGGCCCATGGCGAGCATCAGGCGGCTCGAGGCGCCGAAGAACGAGTTCATGGGACCCAGGGGGCCGAGGGTCGCGATGATGAGCATCGCGATGTAGAAGAACAGGTTGATGCGCTGCAACACGGCCAGGGCGGGCACGGAGCTGCGCACGAACTCGTGCCAGTCGATGATGCTGCCGAAGCTGTAGATGCAGATCAGGTAGAAGACGCCCGAGGCCAGAAGCGCGATGGCCGGGATCAGGCCGAACTTCTTCCAGTCGATGTTCTCGGAGGCCTCCTCGGCCTGCTGCGGGATGGTGTCGAAGCCCGCGTAAAAGAACGGGGTCATGACCAGGACCGCCACGATGCCGCCCAGAAGGCTCGTCGCCGTGGTGGAGCTGCCGCCGGCCGCGTCGGTCACCTGCGAGAACACGGGCATGGCGTTGTCGGGCGAGCCCGTCATGAAGCTGATGACCATGGCAAGGACCATGCCGCCGAGAAGGGCCTTGGTCAGAAAGCTCGAGAGCTTCGCAGCCGCGCCGGCGCCACGCAGGTTGAGGAAGATGACCAGAACGGCAAAGCCCAGGGCGATGACCGTGGGCCACAGGTAGACGTCCGCGCCCAGGATCGTGTAGAGCTTCACGCTGCGCAGCCACGCCAGCGCCGGGAACTCCGCGAAGCGGTCCGTCAAAAGCGTGGAGATGGCGATCGCCTCCCACGGGCACAGCGGGGCGTTGCCCAGCAGGAGCATCCAGCCGGTGATAAATCCCGACTTGCGCCCGACCGTGCGCTCCACGTACTCGATGATGCCGCCCGAGATGGGAATGGCGGCCGTGAGCTCGCCAAAGACCATGCCGATGGGCACCAGCAAGATCGCGCCGAGCGCGAAGGCGATCATGGCGGGCACGGGGCCGCCGCCAAGCACCATCCAATCACCAACGAGCAGCACCCAGCCGGTGCCGATAATCGCGCCGAAGCCGATGGTGAAGAAGTTGAAGAGCGTGAGCTCCTTCTTCATCCCGCCGGCAGACGCCTCCTTCTCAGCCATTTCCAGTCTCCCTTCATGGGCCAAGCTCTTTCGAACGCCGTCGATTCTTGCCCACTGGCGCACGGGAAGGGAGACGTTCCCGATACGAGCGGCATCCCAGGCACCGGGAGCGGCCGGGAATCGTGTACCAAGCATCGAGAGACTCGAATGATTGATTCCGCAATATGCATACTGCCGAGAAGAACGAAGGATGCAGGCGAGGCTGACGCGCGATGCCGATTAGCGACGGGCAGGGCCGATTGACCCATGGGAGCTCCCACCGGCATAGCGCCGCGAGCCGTCCCGCTCCGCGCCCGCGGGTCGCGCAAGCCACCCGACCATCACGCGCCGAGCCACGCACGAATTACCGACGGATTACTGTGTTTTCGAAAAAATGGCCGATTTACTGTGTCGCGAGAGGCCCCGTCGCCCGACACCAGACGAGCCGCTGAAAGTGACAAGCCATCTACCAGGCATTTTATTCCAGTTCTAATCAGACGATTTCGAAAGGCGAGACCCTGTGCAAAAAACGGACGGTTTACTGTCTTTCGAAGCCCAAATTCAGGGCCCAAAACACAGTAAACCGCCGCCAATTTGCAAAATCGGCCGAAATTGCCGCAAGACCCCTGCGGGCTACAGGTCCTTCGCCCCGTATATGCGCAGGCTGACGGCACAGCTCGCCGCATATGCCACCGCAGCGACCACCGTCACGATCGCGACGCACGCGGCAACGTTCGCATCCACCCAGGCCCCGACTCCGGCAAGCGTCTCGGGACCCACCAGGTTCATGCCCGCCGCAATGGCAAGCGAGGCCGCGACCGCCACGGCACAGGCAAAGATGCGTGCGCCGCGAATGGCCCCGTACTTGACACAGAAGGGCATCGCCACCGAGCAGATCACCAGGCCGCATGCCATCGACGCGACGGACGACGCAAAGAGATCGGGCAAGCCATACACATCGGGATGGGCGGCCATGGGCAGGACGGCGACCACAGCCTGGAACGCCATGCCCATGGCAACTCCGAGAACCACGCCGACAAGCCCAAGCGCCAGCACGGCCAGGTAACGGCCGACGACGACCTCACGACGCGAGAGCGGCAGCGTGGCGCGGAACCTGCCCCAGCCGTTCTGGTCGTCATAGCCCCCAAGCGAGAACATGCACAGCAGCAACGTCATGGCGCAGACGCTGCCAACCGCCGACAGGGCGCCGCCACCAAGGGTCAGAAACGCGCAGACGAGCACAAGGGTGACGCCGACCGAGGGCAAAAACGGGAGCAGGGTCCTCAGGTCGCAGACGACGGCGTTTCTCATCGGGTCTCCCCCTTCAGATAAAAGTGCAGGTAGTCATCAACGCTGGCGCGGTCGCAGGCAATGTCGGGAAACGCCTCTGCAAACTCGAAGCGGTCGGGCACCAAGACATCACAGCTAAACTCACGGCGAAGCAGTCGGGCGCCGTCGACGCACGAGAGCACCTCCTGCGCGCGAGAAGCGGCACATCGCGCAATACCCGCCGTGTCGGTGATGTCCTCGCGCGCGACGTCAAACACGATCCGTCCACCATCGATGGCAACCACGCGATCCGCGATGCGCTCCAAATCGCTCGTGATGTGGCTGGAGAGAAGGACCGCGTGCTCGGGACCCTCCCCATCCGCACCCTCGCTCGCGAAGGCGCGCAGCATGTCGAGCACCTCGTCGCGCGCGATAGGGTCGAGCCCGGCCGTGGCCTCGTCCAACACGAGCAGCTCGGCGCCATGTGACAGCGCGACCGCCAGCTGCAGCTTCATCCCCATACCGCGGGAGAGGTCCCTCACCCTCGTCTTGGGGGTGATTCCCGCCTGTGCGACAAGGGCGTCAAAGCGCGCCTGGTCCCACAGGGGATAGGCGCAGGCAACGCAGGCGGCCACCTGGGCAACCGTGTGGTCACGCGGGAACGGGCAGCTGTCGAGCACCACGCCCACGCGCGAGCGCACGTCACGTTGCGCGGCGTCATCGGCGTCGGCGCCAAACGGCATGCCAAACAACTCGATCGAGCCCGAGTCGACGTGCACGAGGCCAAGCGCCGCGCGAATCGTCGTCGTCTTGCCGGCGCCGTTGGCGCCGACGAACCCGACGACCTCACCGCCAGCGACGGCCAGGCCCACGTCCGCGAGCGAGAAGGACTCGCTCACCCGACGACACACGCCATGCATCTCCAGCAGGTTTGCCATAGTTCCAGCCCTTCTCTACTCGAGGCCCTCGGGGGCCATGAGGTCGACCATGTCATGAAGCTCCGCACGCGAGACCCCAAGCTCGAGGGCCTCGGCGGCAGCCTGGCCAAGAAGCTGCTCCACGTGGCGCATCCGCCGCTCGCGCAGAAGGTCGCTGCTCTGCTCGGAGACGAAGCACCCCTTGCCGGGAACCGTTGCGACGAGCCCCTCGGACTCGAGGTCGGAGTAGGCACGCTTGGTGGTGATCACGCTCACGCCAAGGCCGTCCGCCAGGGACCGGATCGAGGGCAGGCGCTCGCCCGAGGCAAGGGTGCCCGACAGGATCTGCGAGCGAAGCTGCGAGCAGATCTGCTCGTAGATGGGCTTGTCGCTCGAGTTCGAGATGATGATGTCCATGCATGTTCCTTAGCCGTGTATATCTGATAGGCACAGTATATACACGCTATATACAGTTACGCAAGGACATATTTATGGCTACTTGTGGTAGGGCTCGCCGCGGCTGATCTTGCAGGCGCGATAGACCTGCTCCAAAAGGACCACACGTGCCAGGTTATGCGGCAGGGTGATGGGCCCGAACGAGAACGTCTCGTCGGCGCGGGCGCGCACCGCGGCCGCCACGCCGTCGGAGCCGCCGATCACAAACGTCAGGTCGCTCTTGCCACGCAGCGCGAGCTCGTCCAGGTGGGCCGAGAAGGCCTCGCTCGAACGTTGCTTGCCGTCAATCGCAAGAAGAATCACGTGCGAGCGGTCGGGAATCGCCGTCAGAATCGTTTGGCCCTCGCGCTCGCGGCTCGCCTCGACGCCGCCGGCGCGCGCCGGGTCGACGTCGGGAACCTCGCGCACGTCGACCTTGGCATACGCGCCCAGGCGCTTGACGTACTCGGCGCACGCATCGCGCCAGAAGCGCTCCTTCAGCTTGCCGACGGCCACGACGGTGTATCGCATGTGCTTCTCCCCTTCTCGCTTGCGCATACGCTACGCAAGCAACACGAATCCCGCAAGTCGTTCGGCTACAGTTGGACTGCCGAGAAGTACGTTGGAAGCATGTTAGGGCCACGTTAGGGGGTGTCAGGTGGGCAGCAAGAAGCGTTCGGCGTGGGCGAGGCAGCGCGCCGACTTCGAGGAGTCGCTGTTCGGCGGCACGGGTGACCTCGACGCGGCCTTCGCCGCCGAGGACGAGCATCGCAGCCAGATGGAGGCGCAGCACGACGCCGCCCTTCGCTACAAGGCCTGCGAGCGCAAGAAGCGCTACCCCACCCGCGACGACGCCCTGGACTCCCTTCGTGCCTGCCAAAAGCACGGCTCGCGCGACCTGCACGTGTACCGGTGCCCCTACTGCCACGGCTGGCACCTCACACACAAGGCGCCGCAGGACGATCGCCACACGAACGGCCGCAACGGCCAGGGCCGCGGACGCACCGGCAGGCGCTGACCATGGACGCGCCCAGGATCAGCCGCCGCGCCGCGATTGCCGCCGCGCTGGCAGCAACCCAGGCCATCGCCCTCGCGGGTTGCGGGGCCAGGCCGGACGACGACGCGCCATCCCCCACGGCAAGCGCGTCGCCCGCGACGCGCACGGCCAGCACACGCGCGACGCCGCCAGACGACGAGGGCCAATCGCCCGTCGAACAGACGCTTGCCAAGATGACCCTCGGCCAGAAGGTCGCCCAGCTCTTCGTGGTAACCCCCGAGCAGCTCACGGGCGTCGCCGTGGCAACGGCGTGCGGCAAGGCCACCGCCAAGGCGCTTGCGGAATTCCCCGTCGGCGGCCTGTGCTACTTCTCCCAAAACATCACCGGCTCGCGCCAGCTGCGCAACCTGCTGTCAGACACCCGTAAGGCGTGCGAGAAGGTCGGCGCGGGCGTGCCGCCGTTTCTCGCCGTCGACGAGGAGGGCGGCAAGCTCGTCGCACGCGTCGCCAACTCGGGCCTGTTCGACGTCGAACGCTTTCCCAACATGGCAAGGGTCGGGTCCACGGGCGACGAGCGACAGGCCGCCAAGGTCGGCAGCGCCATCGGGACCTACCTGCGAGACATCGGCTTCAACGTGGATTTCGCCCCCGTGGCCGACGTGCTGACCAACCCCGTCAACACCGTAATCGGCGAGCGCTCGTTCGGAAGCGACCCCGACCTCGTGGCGCGCATGGTCGTGTCCGAGCTCAGCGCGATGCTCGAGACCGGCACGCTGCCCTGCGCCAAGCACTTCCCCGGCCATGGCGACACCGCGGGCGACTCGCACACCGGCGCCGTCTGCGCCACGCGCACGCGCGAGCAGATCGAGGGCTGCGAGCTCGTCCCCTTCCGGGCAGCCATCGATGCTGGCTGCCCCATGGTCATGGTCGGCCACATCGAGACGCCCAAATTCGCCGCCGACGGCCTGCCCGCGTCGCTGTCCCCCACCATGATCGGCAAGGTGCTACGCAAACAGCTCGGGTTCGACGGCCTGGTCGTGTCCGACTCGTTTGCCATGGGCGCAATAACGCAGCACTTCTCGCCAGCCGAGGCCGCAACCAGGTTCGTGGCCGCGGGAGGCGACGTCATCCTCATGCCCGAGGACCTGCCGTCCGCCTACCAGGGACTTCTCGACGCCGTCGAGAAGGGCAGAGTGAGCGAGAAGCGCCTCGAGGAGTCGGTCATGCGCGTCCTTGCGGCCAAGCAAGCCGCGGGCATCCTGCCGTAGGGCCGCACGCTGCGCAGACCCCACAAATACGAGAAGCGACCCCGCCACGCAGGACAGGGTCGCTTCCATACGATCGCTGTTGGCTCGGGCGGCACGGACCACCCAACCAGGCGCGACGGCTAGTCGAGCTCGATGTGCTTGGCATCCTCGCGCGACGAGACGCGGTACAGCGTGAACTTATGGCCGATGACCTGCACGACCTCGGCGCCGACCATCTCGGCCAGCTGGTTGGCGGCGTCACAGGCGTCCAGGCCGGCGGAGTCCAGCACGTTGCACTTGACCAGCTCGTGTGCCTCGAGGGCCTCGACGGCCTGGGTGGCCGTGCCCTCGACGACGCCCGACTTGCCGATCGACACGGTTGCGTCGAGGTGGTGCGCGAGGGCGCGGAGCTGTCTGATCTGACGGCCAGCGAGTGCCATGTTCGTATCTCCTAACGTATGTCGCGCAACGCGTGCGCGGCCGAATGTTCCGAACAGACGATACCACGGCGCGCCCGAGGCCTTGGGCCCTGCCGCGCGCCCACACGGTATCAGCGCGTTTTCCTGCCGAGAAGTGCCTCGGGTCGTCGGCATCGCAGGCATCGCAAGTGCCGCGGGCCCCCTAGTCGCGCGGCGGAACCAGGCAGTCGTAGCGGACGGCCTTGCCGGAAACGCTGTAGGACGGCTTGGCGCCCGCGAGCAGCGGGCCCTTCGCGGGACGCTTGATGACGACCTTGCGCGGCCCACAGGCCACGGCCGCGCGCACCAGGACATCGGCCTCGGCATCGTCGCAGGGGCGCTCCAGGTGGTGCAGCAGCTGGAACTTCTTCTTCACCGCGGCCGACTTCGTGCGACCGGGAAACATCGGGTCGAGGTAGACGACGTCAGGGGCAAAGCCAAGCGAGGCTAGGCCCGCCACGCTGTCGCCCTCCACAAGGCTCATGCGCGCCACCACGTCCGCCAGCGCGGGGTCGCACGCCGCACGGGCGAGGCCATCGGCCAAAAGCGCCGCGATGGTCGGGTCGCGCTCGAACATCGTCACGCGGAAGCCCGCCGCCGCCAGCAAGAGGGAGTCCTCCCCCAGCCCGGCGGTGCAGTCGACGCAGGTGGGGCCGTCGACGCCGCGCACGCGGGCCGCACGGACCAACAGCTCGCGGCCAAGACGGTCCGCACGCAGGCGCGGCAGCGAGGCGGACAGGTCGCAACTCATGCGCATGACGCCGTCCGTCAGGACGAGCGCGCCGGCCTCGTCGCGGACGAGCTCGACCGCCGACCCGTCGTTCTTCTCTGCAGGCGCCACGCGCGTCTCCCCTCGGCCAGGCGCCCGCTGGCGGGCGCATCGTGCCACCAATCGTAAGGGATGCGCGGTCGCAAGTCCCTTGGGATACCATGGGGCGCGATTGGCAAAATTCCGAGTAGGCTGAAAGGCGCGATTGCAATGAGGATCTGCTTCTACTCGATGCGGGAGTTCGACGAGCTGCCCATGGCGCAGGAGCTGTCACGCGAGACGGGCATCGAGTTCGTCCACACCACCGAGTACCCCAACGACTCCAACATCGAGCTGGCACGCGGCTGCGACGCCATCAGCTTCACGCCGTGCGACATGTCCGCCGGCGTGCTCGACAGGTTTGCCGAGGTCGGCGTGCGTTACGCGCTGTGCCGCAGCATCGGCTACGACCACGTCGACCTCGCCCACGCGCGCGAGCTCGGCCTGCATGTGGACAACGTCAGCTACCCGCCCTCCGCGGTCGCCGACTACACGCTGCTTCTGACCCTGGCCGCGCTGCGCCGCCTGCCCCACATCCTCGAGCGCGCGCAGATGCAGGACTACACCCTGCGCGGCAAGATCGGACGCGACCTGTCGCAGCTGACCGTGGGCGTGCTCGGCACCGGTCGCATCGGCACCGCCGTGATCCGTCGTCTGTCGGGCTTCGGCTGCAAGATCATGGCCTTCGACGCCTACGAGAACGACGAGGCCGCCTCGATGGCCACCTACGCGAGCCTCGACGAGGTCCTGGCCGCGTCCGACGTCGTCACGCTGCACATGAACGCCAACGACTCCAACCATCACATCATCGACGCCGACGCGATCGCGCGCATGCCGCAGGGCGCCGTCGTGGTCAACACCGCGCGCGGCAAGCTCGTGGACACCGCCGCGCTGATCGACGGCATCCGCACCGGGCACCTGGGTGGCGCCGCCCTCGACGTGCTCGAGCACGAGAACGGCCTGTACTACTACGACCGCGTGGGCGACGTCATCGACAACGACCAGCTGGCGGTCCTCAAGTCGTTCCCCAACGTCATCGTGAGCCCGCACACCGCGTTCTACACCGACGTGAGCGTGCGCAACATGGTCAAGGGCAACTTCGACAGCCTCGCCGCCTTCGAGTCTGGCGAGAAGGACGCCGGACTCGAGGCCCTCGCCTAGCGCACGACCGGCTTTGGCGGCCCCAGCCTAACGCCCGTCCGCATCCAGGGCATGCCCCTGCAGCCTCGCGACCTCACCCGACAGGAACTCCGTGATCAGGTGGGAGCAATCGCAGTCGCATCCCCTGGGCGCGACCAGGCAGATGGGTACGGACAGGGTCTCGGGCCGCTCGAGGGGCACGAGAACGGACGACAGGTGGGGGCTGTTGATGCCAGGCACCATGACGGAGAGCAGGTAGCCCTGCCTATCGAGCAGGAGGCGGATGGTGTCCTCGCGGGTCTCGTTGCGCACGACCCTGTCCACAAGGCCGCGCCTTCGGCACATGACGAAGGGGGACTCGTTGAACAGGTCGATGTCCGGGGACAGGCCGACGGGGTACTTGGCAAGGTCCTCGAGGCGCGCCTTGCCTGCCTTGGCGATCGGATGGTTGCGCGAGACAACGATACCCAGCGGAAGCGACCCCAGGACATGGCAGTCGGTCTCGGGGGCCTCGTAGCGGCCGATGGTGATGAGTGCCCTGCACTCCCCCCGCTCCAGCATGCGACATGCCTCGCTTGGGTGCTCGAGGACAAGCTCGACGTCGAGACCGACGCCGCGCGTGAGCAGGCTGCCCAGGGAGGACACCACCCGATCCGACCCCACGAAGGGCGGGACGCACAGCACCAACCTGCAGGAATGGGACGCCAGGCAGGCGTCATCGGACGTGCCGTGGGCGAAGCCCACGAGCCCGTCGAACAGGCGGACGACCTCGCGGGCGCGACGGCAGAAGTCCTCGCCGTACTGGGTGGAGACGACGCCATGACCGGTGCGCCGGAACAGCTGACCGACGGTCTCGCGCTCCAGGTCGCCGACGGCCTTTGACACGGCCTGCACCGACACGCCCTGCTGGCAGGCCGCCGCAGAGAAGCTGCCCTCGTCATGCACGGCAAGCACGTACCTGACCTGCTTGATGTTCATCAACGCCAACCCTTCCGACCACGGGCGGCACAGCCGACGTGTCCGGCGCGCCGAACCCCGAAGAGGAATCCGATTACCGGCGAGAATAGCCGACCGTCCGGACACTAATTGGGACACCCGCACCCCAACCCCCCATACGGTGCAAATACTGCGGCACGACACATTTTTCGGTAGAGTTACGTTGCGCGTCAGCTACATGTGAGCGGACTACCATAGGGACGTTTACACGACCTCGGCCGAGAAGGACGGCATCACCCGAATGGGCAAACAGAACTCGAGCGACGTACTGTCCGGCTCGCTTTGGCGCGCGGTTCCCGCGTTCGCCCTCACCGTGGCGGTGACGAGCATCCTCGAGCAACTCTCCAACCCGGTCGGCGTCGCCGTCATGGGACAGCTGTCGGGCCCGCACGGGACCATCGGGATGGCGGCCCTGGGAGCCAACGCCCCCATCACCGGCCTGGTCATCAACCTGTTCGTGGGACTCGCCCTCGGCACCAACGTGGTCATCGCCAACGCCGTCGGCCGCGACGACGCCGACGCGGTCTCCCGCGCGACGCACACCTCGGTCGCGATGGCCGCCCTCGGCATCGTGGTCGCCGTCGTGGGCGAGCTCGCGGCCTCCCCGCTGCTGCACGCGCTGTCCGTCCCGCCCGCGGCCTTCGCCGAGGCACTTCTCTACCTGCGCGTCTACCTCCTGGGGTTGCCCGCGATCCTTCTGTACAACCTCGAGGCCGCCGTGTTCCGCGGCATCGGCCTCACGCGTGCGCCACTTGTCGCACTTCTGGTGTCCTTCTCGGTAAACGTGGCACTTGACCTGCTGTTCGTTCCCGTCTTGGGGTGGGGTGTGGCAGGCATCGCCGCGGCCACGGCGATCTCGTACGTCGTGAGCGCCCTCATCCTGATGTGCATGCTGCTGCGCCGCCGCGACGCGATCAGGCTGGTCCCGTCGCGGCTCCGCCTGGACCGCGCGACCCTCGCGCGCATCGTGCGCATCGGCCTGCCCGCCGGCCTGCAGTCGGCCGTATTCGCCGTGGCCAACATCATCATCCAGTCCGCGATCAACAGCCTGGGCACCGAGGCCATGGCGGCGTCGAGCGCCTCCACGAGCATCGAGTACCCCTGCTACAGCCTGCTCAACTCCTTCAGCCAGGCGTGCACGACCTTCGTCGGGCAGAACTTCGGCGCCAAGAAGATCGCCCGCTGCAAGCACACCCTTGCGGTCTGCATGGTCGAGGACGGCATCGTCGCTGCCGTGGCCGTCGCGGTGCTGCTGGGCTTCGGCCACGCGATCCTGGGCGCGTTCAACGGCGACCCCGAGGTGGTCAGGCTCGGCTACATCCGCTTCTGCTACATCTTCCCGTCCTACGCGTTCAGCATGGTCTACGAGAACGTGTCCGGGTATCTGCGCGGCTACGGCATCTCGCTCGCGCCCGCGCTACTGACCACACTCAGCGTGTGCGGCATCCGCTTCTGGTGGATCGCGCGCGTCTTCCCGGCCTCGCCGGGCTTCTCGACGGTCATGGCCGTCTACCCCATCAGCCTTTGTGCGACCATGGTGCTGATACTCGGCGCGTTGGTCGTGTGCCGTCCCGCCCAGACCCTGGGTGGCGAGAAGGGCGGTCGCCTCGGAGGCGGCGGCGCCCGTCGCACGCGGCGCGGCGGCAACCGCGTCCTCGCCCTTGCGTGCGCGCGCCTACGCCCGCACGCGTCCAACGTAACCTGTTAGGCCCCGTCCGGCGGGCGCCTGACACGACTTGTTAGGAGCCCCATGACCCACAGGGACAACATCGCTGCCTGGCTCGGCGAGCCCGGCAGCCCGACGCGAGACGCCTGCGACCGCCTGCTGGGGCAGGTCGCCGACATGCGGGCCGACAGCGTCGTCTACCCGGAGCAAGGCGCCATCCTGCGCGCGCTCGAGCTGTGCGGGCCCACCGACACCCGCGTGGTGATCTTGGGCCAGGACCCCTACCACGAGCCAGGCCAGGCCATGGGCCTGTCCTTCTCGGTACCCGAGGGTTGCCGCCTGCCGCCGTCGCTTCGCAACGTGTACAAGGAGCTTGCCGCCGACCTCGGCTGCGAGATGCCCGCGACGGGCGACCTGACGCCTTGGGCCAGGCAGGGCGTGCTGCTGCTGAACACGACCCTGACGGTGGTCGAACACAAGGCCAACTCGCACGCACGCCTGGGCTGGCAGCAGGTGACCGGACACGTCGTTCGTCGCTGCCTGGAGCTGCCGCAGCCCGTCGTCTTCATGTGCTGGGGCAGGTTCGCGGGCGGCCTGGTGGCCAACGCCGCGGACGAGGTCGTGGGCGGCACGCCGCCGAAGTTCCGCCTGTGCTCGACGCACCCCTCGCCGCTGTCCGCCCGCCGCGCCACCGACGACCTCGCGGCGTTCGTCGGCTCGAGGCCCTTCTCGGCAGCCAACAGACTGTTGGAGGAGAACGGCGCCACACCCGTGGACTGGGCCTGCCTGAGCTAGGGGTCGTGTCGGCGCTCGTCACGACCGACCCGACCCCCCCGGGCGCGACTATGCCTCGGCGCGACGGCGCAGGGCCTCGTTGGCGCTGCCGTACATCGCCGCCCTGTTGCCCAGCGCCGCCGGCTCGATGCGGGCGGCCTTGCAGGGGGGCAGCGCGTGCTCGGCAAAGCGACGGCGCAGCTCGGGGCCAAACGTCTCGAAGGCGCCGGCCACGCCGCCGCCGATGAGGTAGAGTTCGGGGTCGACGACGCAGCTGATCTGCGCCATGGCCTGGCCCAGGCGCTCGCACATGGCGTCGACCGCACGACGCGCGCACGGGTCGCCGGCGTCGAGCGCACCGAAGACGCCGAGGGTGTCGGTGGCGTGCTCCAACTTGGCGGGCATGACGCCCGCGGACTCGCACTCCTGCAGGTAGCGATGGACGATGCCCTTGGCGCTCGCGTACTGCTCGAGGCAGCCGCGACGGCCGCAGCCGCACACGCGGGTCTCGTCGGGGTTCACGGTGATGTGGCCCGCCTCGCCGCCGGCGCCAAAGGCACCCGCCACGAGCCTGCCGCCCACGATCACGCCCGCGCCGACGCCCGTGCCCAGCGCGAGCATCACGCAGTCGCGGACGCCCGCCGCGGCACCGGCCCACATCTCGCCCAGGGCGGCCGCGTTGGCGTCGTTGACGAAGGCGATGGTGGCAAACGGGAAGGCCAAGCCGATGGCGCCACGCAGGCCGTCACCGTCGAGCGTCATGTTGGGGACGAAGCCCAGACGGCCCTCGGAATCAACGGGTGCGGGAACGTCCAGGCCCAGCGCCACGACGTCGTCGGGGGCAAACCCGTTGTCGGACAGCAGGCCCGTCAGACCCTCGGTCACGATGGCATAGGCGGCCTCGTTGTCGAGCGCAGGCGTGCGGACGGAGCACTCCGCCAAAAGCTTGCCCTCGGTCGAGAAGACCCCCGCCTTGATGCTGGTCCCGCCAACGTCGATTCCAAGTGCTACTTCCATCGGGACTCCCTTCTCGGCAGGCACGTCGGCCGCCCGCAAACCATTCGTTGGAACGATGTTCGGCCCGTAAGGACCGCCGCCGCGCGTCTTTTCGCCCGACGGCATGTCCTATGATAGATAGCCATTTGCGACGGACGTGGGTCAAACCCGCCTCGAACACGTCGCACGAGCGCCGACGAGGAGTGCGGCCACGACTGTCGCAGGTGCCACAGGGAGAGGAAGACATGGGTATCGTCGAGCTGCTGCTTATCGCGGTGGGGCTGTCCATGGACGCGTTCGCCGTGTCCATCTGCAAGGGCCTTGGCATGCGCAGGGTCAACCTGCGCGTCGCCTTCGTGCTGGCGTTGTTCTTCGGTGGCTTCCAGGGTCTCATGCCCGTCATCGGGTGGGCGCTTGGCAGCCAGTTCATGCACGTCATCGCACCGATCGACCACTGGATCGCCTTCGGCCTTCTGGCCCTGATCGGCGGCAAGATGCTGTGGGAGTCCGTCACCCAGACCGACGCGGACGAGGGCGACGGCAAGCCCGCCGACAAGATCGACCTGGGCGAGTACCTGGTCCTGGCCGTCGCGACCTCGATTGACGCGCTGGCCGTGGGCATCTCGTTCGCCGCGTTGTCGGTCGACATCGCGTTCTCGGCAGTCCTTATCGGCATCACGACGTTCGTCCTGAGCGTCGCGGGCGTCTTCGTGGGCAACTACTTCGGCTCGCGCTACGAGCGCCCCGCCGGCATCGCGGGGGGCATCGTCCTGATTCTCATCGGCCTGAAGGTCCTGCTGGAGCACTTGGGCATCCTGGCGTTGTAGCCACCCACATCGAACGACGCCCCAACAAGAGTCCGACGCGATACGAACAAGGGAGCGTGCCCGAGGGCGCGCTCCCTTTTGCGTGCGGGATGCAGCCGGGCGACCCCATGTCGACAAGCCTGCCGAGAAGGACCGCCGGCCAGCCAGGCGAAACGCCTAGAAGTTGACGTTTCCGAACTCGGAGAGGTGCAGGTCGGGGTTGTGCTCGACCGCCCAGTCGAGGTTCCACGGGCTCGTGAACAGCAGGAGCTTGCCGCCGCGCATGTCCTCGACGCGCAGGGTGTCGCGCGTGAGGCTCAGCGAGCGGACGTCCTTCTCGTCCATCTGGCCCTCGATCCAACGGATCTCGTTGTAGGGCAGGGCCTGGCGATAGACCTTGACGTGGTATTCGCTCTCCAGGCGCTGCTCGAGGACCTCGAACTGCAGCACGCCGACCACGCCGACGATGACCGACTCCATGCCGGTGCCCAGCTCGCGGAAGATCTGGACGGCGCCCTCCTGGGCGAGCTCCTCCATACCCTTGACGAACTGCTTGCGCTTGAGGGTGTCCACCTGCGAGATCTTGGCAAAGTGCTCGGGCGCGAACGTGGGGATGCCCGCGAAGCGCACCGGGGTCTTGCCCGTGCAGACGGTGTCGCCGATCGAGAAGATGCCCGGGTCGAACAGGCCGACGATGTCGCCGGCGTATGCCTCGTCCACGATGGCGCGGTCGTCGGCCATCATCGAGGTGCCCGTGGCCAGCTTGAGGTTGCGCTCGCCCTGGACGTGGCGCGCCGTCATGCCGCGCTCGAACTTGCCGGAGCAGATACGCACGAAGGCGATGCGGTCGCGGTGGTTCTTGTCCATGTTGGCCTGGATCTTGAAGACGAAGCCCGAGAAGTCGTCGCGGTCGGGCGCGACGGGCTCGCCGGTCAGACAATCGTTGTAGGCGCGCGGCGACGGAGCCAGGCGCAGGAATTCCTTGAGGAAGGGCTCCACGCCAAAGTTGGTGAGCGCCGAGCCAAAGAACGCCGGCGACAGCTGGCCGCAGGCGACGGCGTCCAGGTCGAGCTCGTCACCCGCGCCGTCCAGAAGCTCGATGTCGTCCATCAGCGTGCGGTGGTTCTCCTCGCCGATGAGCTCGTCCATCGCGGGGTCGCCCAGCTCGGCCTCGATCTCGGCGACCTTCTTGGTGGCGTTGGCGCGGCCCTCGCCCTCGAAGGCAAGCACGCGACGGGTCTGGCGGTCGAACACGCCGCGGAAGTTGCGGCCGCTTCCGATCGGCCAGTTCATCGGATAGGTGTTGATGCCCAGGACGCTCTCGATCTCCTCCATCAGCTCGAAGGGATCGCGCGCGTCGTGGTCGAGCTTGTTCACGAAGGTAAAGATGGGGATGTGGCGCAGCGTGCAGACCTTGAAGAGCTTCTTGGTCTGGGCCTCGACGCCCTTGGCGCCGTCGATGACCATGACGGCGGCGTCGGCGGCCATCAGCGTACGGTAGGTGTCCTCGGAGAAGTCCTGGTGGCCGGGGGTGTCCAGGATGTTGACGCAGCAACCGTCGTAGGTAAACTGCAGCACCGACGAGGTGACCGAGATGCCACGCTCCTTCTCGATGTCCATCCAGTCGGACACGGCGTGTTTGGAGCTGGACTTGCCCTTGACCGAGCCCGCGGTCTGGATGCTGCCCGTGTACAGCAGGAGCTTCTCGGTGAGGGTGGTCTTACCCGCGTCGGGGTGCGAGATGATCGCGAACGTGCGACGCGACTTAATCTGATCTGTGAGGCTGGCCAAGCTCGTTTCCCTTTCCGTGCCATTGCGCCCGTCTCGAGTGGTTCGCCTGCCGAGAAGTACGGCGAGGCCGAAGGGCGCGCGAACAACTCTTTATTGTAGCCCCGCAGGACATGCCCACGCCACGGCCTAGGGCTCGCGGGAGTCCCCCTTTGGGGCGCCATGGCGCAAGACGAGGGCGTCCGCCGCCAGCAGCATGAGCACCTGCACGGCAAAACCACAGGTGACGTCCGTGAGGAAGTGCGCGCCCGCCAGGATTCGGGCCGAGGCGACGAGCACGGTGTAGGCCACCGCGCACCAGAAGGCGACGGTGCGGGAACGCTCGGCGTGCGCGCCCGAGAAGGGCAGCGCCGCGAGCGCGAGCAGGCTGGCGGCCGCCGCGGTGTGGCCGCTGGGGAACGACTTGAACAGGTCCTTATCGACACCTCGGGCGATCAGCTCCAAACGACCCTCGACGCCGCCGTCCCACCAGGGCTGGAAGGACAGCTCGGGCACGACGGCGATGCCGCGCATGCGCGGGCGGGGCCACGCGAGCTTGATTACGCCGTTGACCAGGATTTCCTGGGTGATGAGCGCCAGCAGGGCAAACAGCGCCCAACGCACCATGTCGGGGCGGGCGGCCCCGCGTGTGGCACGCAGCACGAGCGCGTTGACCACGACGATTCCCGCCACGGTGACGGCCGTCGCCTGCGGCGAGTACTCGTAGGTGCCAGACGTCCCCACGAGAAGCGCCACCACGACCACGAGGCACACGATGGCAAGCGCCCCCCAACCGTAGCTGCGACGCCTGTCGCGCTCGACGCAACGCAGGAGCGTCACGCCCACGACGCTCACCAACACCAGGGCGGGCGCGAAGCCGAACGCCTCGACGAACCTACCGAACGGCGCGCTCGGGTCGAAGACGGCCGACGAGATCGCCAGGTCGAAAAACGACCCTGCGACAAGGCACGCCACCAGCGCGCACGCAAGCACCCCGAGGTGCGACTTTTTGAAGGCACAGCTGCCCATCTGACTCCCAACCAACAAACCGCCTGCCGGACGGCCGCAACCATACGACAATCCGACAGGACTGACAGACCTATAACCGTATGCGAACGAGGTACCAGACGCCCACCAGGGCCGCAAAGGTCGACGCGCCAAACAGCACAGCCTGCACGCCGAGCGCGGACGCGAGGGCGGGTGCGGCCAGAAGCGGCAGGACGCCCGCCGAGTTCATGCCCACGCGCATGACCGAGGTCACACGGCCGACGTTGGTGGGGTCGCTTCGCCTCTGCGTGAGCGTGGTGCGCACGGGCGCCAGGGCGCCGAAGCCGACACCCGTGACAACCTGGCCCACGGCGGCAACCAGCACGAACGGCGTGCCGGTGTACAACATCGAGCCCACGCCGACCAAAACCAGGATCGCCGCCAGAAGCCTCAGCGAGAAGCGCTCCTTCGGGATCTTGAGGACGAGCATCGACCCGAGCATGCCACCGACGCCACTCACCGCCGACAACCAACCCATCCAGCCGGTGCCCACGCGCAGGACGTCACGATAGAACAGCGACTCGAGCGAGTCGAACGCGCCGTAGGCGAAAAACCCAAAGAACCCGATCAGGAACAGGGTGCGCAGCTCCTCGTTGCCAAAGACGATGCGGACCCCCTCGGCGACGGTCGCGAGAGGGACGCCCTTCTCGCCCGCGCCGGTGAGCTCGGCGTCGCGGTCAGCGTCGCGGTCGGCAGCGCACTCGTCGTCGCGGCAGTCGGCCTCGGCGGCGGTCAGCTGCTCGCGGGTGGCCCACGTCAGCGCGATCGCGGGCAAGGGGGTCGCCGCCAACAGCACGAATACGTCCTGCGTGGGCGCCCAGGTGGTAATCCATCCCGCCAGGGCGGGACCCGCGATCACCGCCGCGCCCACCGCGACCTGGTTGAGGCCGTTCATGCGCGCGAGCTCGCCGGCGTCTGCCGAGAAGAACCTCGGGTAGGCGTCGATGGCGGTGGTGCCCACGCCAAACAGAAGCCCGTTGGTCATGGCAGAGAAGTACAGCAGCACGAAGCCCATCGGCAAGAGCCAGGCCGCGACGCCCGACAGCGCGCACAGGGCGAACACGCCCAGAAGCGTGCGCCTGGGACCGACCGTGTCGATGATGGGGCCGGCGACGGCGTTACCCGCGACCAGGCACGCGTTGAGCGAGAGGGTTATGAGCGCCACGTCGGCGGCGCCGGCGTGCAGCGTGTAGGTGGCGCTGCCGATGACGCCGACGAAGTAGACGGACTGCAGCGCGAACATCAGCAGGAACTCGATCGCGACGATCCGCCGCGTCGGGGTGGAGAACATATTCATGGGGGCGACTCCAAAAATAGCCATGGTGATAGTAGGACGAGAAGGACCGCGGACTGACGCACCGTGACAGTCACGCGAGGATGGGCCAACTAGATGGCGCCGCTCTCAAACATGAACATATTTCCTACCCCCAAGGCTCGAAAAGCCAACCGAGACACAGTATGGCACGACGCTGGCCAAATACCCGCGTCGTGCCACACAAACTGCCCCAAGCCGTTGCGATGGGCGTCAACGGCATCGATCATCGACGGAGCCGGTCGGCTGATCGCGTGCCGCACCTGCGGCTACAGCTGCTTGGCGAGCATGATCGACAGGATGGCCTCGTCGGTCGTGGCAAAGCCCTCGCTCACGAGCTTGCCCGTGTGCGCGATGGTCTGCTCGGCGTCGGCGAACACGATGCCGTCCATGCTGGAGGGCTGGATGTCGGCCAAAGCCAGCGTACTCGACATGATGGCGGCGTTGGTGCCCGCGGCGATCTTGAGGGCGCAGGTGGCCTTGGCGCCGTCGCAGATCATGCCCTGCAGCGTGGCCAGCATGTTGTTGACGGCACACTTTACCTCGGGGAGGTTTCCGCCCTGCAGGTAGGTCATGCCGCAGCACGCGCCGGTGCCGCCGGCGATGCCGCTGCCGCACAGGGGCGACAGGCGACCCATGTACTCCTTGATGTGGATGACCAGAAGGAACGAGATGGCCAGCGCGCGGGCGAGGTCCTCGTCGCTGGAGCCCAGGACGTGCGCGAGCTCGATCACCGGCAGGGAGCTGGCCAGGCCCTGGTTGCCGCTGCCGGCGCAGGTCATGACGCTCATCGTGCAGCCGCCCATGCGCGCGTCGCTGGCGGCGGCCGTGGCCGCGATCAGGCGCAGCGCCATGTTGTTCAGGAGCTGGCCACGAGCGGAGCTGCCCTGGCCCATGCGCTTGCCGACCTCCAGTCCGTAGTCGTGCGCGAGGCCCTCGGCGCTGACGGCGGAGTTCATCTCCACGGCCTCCAGCAGAAAGGCAATGTCGTCGAAGGGGACCGTAGTGGCGAACTCGTAGATGTTGTCGACAGTGAGGCCGGTGCCGCCCGAGGCGGACGTGTCGGCCAGCGAGAGAGGCTTGTCCAGCACAACCTCGCCGTCCTTCTCGACACGGACGACGTTGGTGTGGTCGCGGCAGACCACCACGCGCGCGACGTGGCCGTCGGCGGTGACCAGGCGCGCGTCGATGTAGAGCTGCTCGGACGTGGGGTTCTGCGACACGACGACGGCGCCCTGCGCGACGAGGGCCTTGGCCCGCTCGAGCTGCTCGGACGAGAAGCCCTTGAGGACCTCGAGCTTGCTGGCGGAGTTGCGCACGACCGCGCCGAGCGCGGCGGCGATCTCGATGCCGACCATGCCCGTGCCGGGGATGCCGACGCCGAGGGCGTTCTTGATGATGTTGGCCGACAGGCTGAGCTCGATCGTCAGCGGGGCCGTGGGGAGCTGCTCGGCGGCGAGGGAGGCGGCAAAGGCCACCGCGATGGGCTCGGTGCAGCCCTGCGCGGGCACGACTTCGCGCTTGAGAAGGGCAATGTGGTCGACCATGGTCGTTCCTTTCGATGTTCGGTGTCGGTGTCGCCCGCCTGACGCGCGGGCGCGACGGACCTATGTCAGGGTAGCCCGTCCGCGCGCGGCGCCGCACGTCACAACGGCAGGCGCACGCATCGGGGCCAGCAACGCCGCCGATCGTGTGCAAACCGTTCGCATTTTGTGCGGGCGCACGCCGCGGGAGGGCGGCGCTGTGACAAACTACTGGTACGAAATATTTAATTACTTGTTTGCTCGGGAGGACCCATGGCCATCAAAGCCATCGCGATGGACATCGACGGCACGCTCACCAACGACGAGAAGGTCATCACGCCGCGCACGCGCGAGCGCCTGCTGCGGGCGCAGCGCGAGGGCATCCGCCTGCTCTTGGCGTCGGGCCGTCCCGCCCAGGGGCTCAAGGCGCTCGCGCACGAGCTGGAGCTCGACACCCACGACGGTCTTCTCGTCTGCTTCAACGGCGCGTGCGTGATCGACGCGCAGACCGACGAGGTCCTCTACGAGCAGCCCATGCCCACCGACGAGGTCGTGCGCCTGATCGACCACCTGCGCGGCTTCGACGTAATCCCCTGGATCACGCAGGGCAGAAAGCTCTACATCGAGGATGCCTACCGCTGCATGCTCACGCTGCGCGACGGCAGCCGGATGAACATCGTCAAGTACGAGCGCGACTGCTGCGACATGCTCGTCGAGGAGGTCGCCAACCTCGCCGACGTCGCGAGGAGCATGAACATCGACAAGCTTCTGACCTCGGGCGACCCCGCCTACCTCGAGGCCAACTGGGAGGGGATGTACGAGCCGTTCCGCGACACCCTGTCGGGCATGTTCACGGCCGACTGGTACTTCGAGTTCAACGCGCCCGACATCAACAAGTCGCACGCGCTCGCCGGCGCCCTGCCCAAGCTGGGCATCGAGGCCGCCGACGTCGTCGCCTTCGGCGACGGCCAGAACGACCGCGGCATGCTGGAGTGGGCAGGCACCGGCGTCGCCATGGCCAACGCCGTCGACGAGACCAAGGCCGCAGCCCAGATGGTCACGCTCTCCAACAACGAGGACGGAATCGCCGTCGCCCTCGACCGGCTGCTGGCCTAGGACGACGGCGCGTCAGGCTACCTGACGTAGGTGCGAGCGTCGGAGCCGTCGGGCCTCATGACACCCACCTGCATGCCGATGCCACTGATGTCCTGCCCGTTGGACAGGACGATCACGTGGTCTCCCGCCTCGAACACGGTGACGTTGAAGGGGTCCTCGAGCGGAAGGTCGACCTTGGTCAGGTCTCCGCCAGCGGCGGGTGCAGAGAAGAACTCGGTGCTGACGTCGTCTGACGCGAACCTCGCATAGAAGCGGCACTTCTCGCCAGAGCCCACCTCGTACATGCCGCTGTCCGCGGAGAAGTCGGTTACCAGGATCTCCGTGCGGTCGGACCCGTCGGTCTTGACGGTGGCGTAGATGTGGGGGTTGGAGCTGCCCGAGCTCTCGTTGACGAAGAGGGTGTCACCGCGCAGGTCGTCGATGCTGACCCCGCCGACCTCGCTCGTGTAGAACTCCCTGTAGTCGGAACCGTCGTGCTTCTGCGAGCAGAGGGTCCCCTCGTGGGCCACGCCGCCGTTGGTCGCCGGGTTGCGGCTCCAGTAGACCCTGTCGCGCGAGACGATGGGCGACAGGTACTCGTCGGAGCTGACCTGCTCGGTCACGACTTGCTTGTTGGAGCCGTCCTCGTCGTAGCGGGTGACCCTGAAGCCGGCCCTGTTGTCGTTGACCTCGGAGGCGTACGAGTTCTCCACCACGTAGAGCTTGCCGTCGTAGAGGTAGAGGCCGTTGGCGCTGTAGGACATCTTGTCGCCCTCGGACTCGAGCTCGCAGACGACCTTAGCGTCGGAGCCGTCGACCTTGACGGACATGACCTCGGTCTTGGTGGTGGCGTAGTCGCTCCCCCACGTCCCCCTGATGAAGTACAGGCGTCCGTCGTCGTAGTTGAGGCCGCATACGTACTGCAAGCCAGAGCTGCCATCGACCTCGAAGACCTTCTCGACGTCGGACGTGCCGGACTTGACGCGGCAGACGGCGTCCTCGGCGGAGCTGAAGAAGTAGTCGTAGCCGTCGGCAAAGAGCGCCTCGCCGCCATGGACGATGTTGCCGACGGTGTTGCCCTGGGTGTGCTTTGCCTCGGCGGGCGTGGCCGGCAAGACCTCCTGATCGGGGGCACTCGGGGCATCTGAGCCAGCGAAAAGGCCCATGGCCAGGTAGATGCCGCCACCGATCGCCAGCGCAGCAACCAGGGCCGCCGCGACAATCACTGCCACGTTGCGCTTGCGGGGCTTGTTGGAACCACCCTCGCCTGGCGTGGCGGGAGGAGCCGGAGGCGAGACGGACGCCTGGGCAGGCGCGGCAGGCGCGTTGGGTGCCTGGGGTGACGGCGGGCCCGCGGGCGAGAGGGGCACCGGGGCAGGCGCGGGCTCGGGCGTGACGGGCGCTCCGCAGTTGGGGCAGAACTTGGCCCCGTCACTCAGGTGGGTGCCACATTCGGGACAGAACATGCTCGCTCCCCTCGACGGGCCGATTGCTGCCGAGAAGGACGACTGGTGCGAGAGGCGTCCAACCGACGCGAACGGCACTGCTATCTAGCCAAAGTCTATCCCGGGAAGGCCCCTTACCCCGAGGCGAGAACCCCCGGAATCCCGCGAAGGGCGCACCCGCAAGCAGGCGCGCCCTTCGAATCGGCGTATTGTTTGGGAAGACGGGGCAATGCGCTAGTCGGAGGACTTGACGTAGTTGTGCGCGTCGGAGCCGTCGGCCTTCATGGACGCAACCTGCATGCCGCCGCCAGCCACATCCTGGCCATTGCCCATGACGATTACGTGATCGCCGGCATCATAGACGGTGGGGTTGTACAGGCTGGAGTCGGGGCTCTCGACCTCGGTCTTCTCGCCACCCTCGACGGGCAGGGACCAAAGCTTGTCCACCTCGCCGTACTCCGAGGTCGTCACGAAGAAGAGGTTCTTCTCGCTAAATCCGATGCAGTAGGAGTAGCCGCTGCCGCCATCGTTGCTGAAGGAGGTGATCTCCTTACGGTCGGATCCATCCTCCTTGATGCTGGACCAGACCTGCTTGTTTGAATTGCTGGAGCTCTCGTACAGGTAGATGCGACCGTCGCGGATGTTCTTGACCTGCAGGTAGCCGACGCCGCTGGTATAGACCTCCTTGTAGTCGGAGCCATCGAGCTTCTGGGAGCAGATGATGCCCTTGGTGTCGGAGCTGTCGCTCGAGGAGGGGTTGATGACCCAGTAGACTCGGTCCTTGGTCACGATAGAACTCATGTAGCCTCGGCTACTGCTCTCGGACATGATCTCCTTCTCGTCAGAACCATCCTTCTTGAGGCTCATGACCTTGAAGGTGTCCTTGGTGGAGCTGGAGTCGCTACTCCAGCCGTTGGCGGTCACATATAGGGTGCCGTCGTAGATGTAGAGGCCGGTATAGCTGAAGTTGAGGTCACCGTCCTTGGCGTCGAGCTCGGTGACGGTCTGCTTGTCGGAGCCGTCGACCTTGACCGACTTGATGCACATCTCGCTGCTCGCGCTTTCGGTGTCGTACGTCGTCTCGAGGAAGTAGATGCGGCCGCCATCATAGTTGAGGCAGTTGGCATACTGCGTGCCATCGCTCTCGAGGCCATAGACCTTCTCGATCTCGTCGCTGCCGACCTTGGCGCGATAGATGCCACCCTTCCTGTAGCTGATGAAGTAGTCGTAGCCGTCGGCGCACAAGGCGCTGCCACCGCTGATTAGGTTCGCCTTCGTGTTGCCCTCGCCGCGCTCGGCGCCCGAGACCGCGGGCGGAAGGACCTTGTCCACGGGGTTGCCGCCTCCCGTGGCGGCACCGACGAGGTTCAGGGCCAAGTAGGCGCCACCGCAGACAGTGGCGATGACGATAAGGACGGCCACGACGAACGCCAGCGGGTTGCGCTTGCGGACCTTGGCCCCGGTCGTCGTGCCCGACTCGGGGCCAACGCCGGTGGTCGTCGTGTCGGTCGTGACGCCGGTAGTCGTCACGCCAGACGCATCGGCGCCGGCGACGGGCGCGCCGCACTTGGGGCAGAACCTGACCCCGTCATCCAATTGGGTACCGCACTTCGAACAGAACATGGCAGCTCTCCCCTACGAGACGTCTCCTACAGACAAGAACGGTCTGGAATGGTGGCCAGGCCATCAACAGCATTGCTGACATGCTGAAGTCTAGCCCAAGAAACGGCACGTCACCGCACCGGACAGCCATGCCTTTGCACAAGCAAAACAATCGGACGGGCAACTCGTCCCATCCGTCAAAACGACCGCTCGCGACGCGCCTCGCGCTGTCGGGCGGTCGGGCACACGGGCAATCCGCGACAGCCGCTACCTTAAAGATAACGGAACCCGATGTTAGGAGGGCCCATGGCCAAAAACGTCGTCGCCAACAACATGCCGCAGGTCACGCTCCCAAACGGGGACGTGGTCCCCGCCCTGGGCGAGGGCACCTGGTACCTGGGTGAGGACCCCGCCATCTACGACCGCGAGCTCGAGTCGCTCGTTCGCGGCTACGAGGCAGGCCTCACCCTGATCGACACCGCCGAGATGTACGGCGAGGGCGCGGCCGAGGTCCTGCTGGGCGACGCCATGCGCAAGATCATGGCCGACCACACCCGCGACGAGCTCTACGTCATCTCCAAGGTGTACCCGTGGAACGCCGGGCGCGACCACATCTTCGACTGCTGTCGCGCCTCGCTTGACCGCATGGGCATCGAGCAGATGGACCTCTACCTGCACCACTGGCGCGAGGGTGACGTGCCCCTGGCCGAGACCGTCGCCTGCCTCGAGGAGCTTCGCGAGCAGGGCCTCATCCGCGCCTGGGGCGTCTCCAACTACGACGTCGCCGACATGGAGGAGCTCTTCTCGATCCCGGGTGGCGAGAACTGCCAGATCAACCAGGTGCTCTACCACATGGGCTCCCGCGGCATCGAGTTCGACCTCATCCCCTGGATGCGCGAGCACAACGTCACGCTGATGTCGTACTGCCCGCTCGCCCAGGCCGGCCGCCTGCGCGAGGGCCTCATGGACAGCCCGGTTCTGGCCCAGATCGCCCAGAAGCACGACGCCACCGTCCAGCAGGTCCTTCTCGCCTGGAACATCCGCGACGGCCACACCATCACCGCCCCGCGCACCGGCCGTGCCGCACACGCCGAGAGCAACGCCGCGGCGGCACGCGTCCACCTGGACGAGGCCGACCTCGCCGCGATCGACGAGGCCTTCCCGCCGCCCACGCACAAGATGCCGCTGGACAGCGAGTAGTTCCACGGCCCCGCAGGCCCTGACAAGGCGCCAGGCGACGCAAGACCCCAACGGCCAGGCATGCCCGACAACCCCTCGGGCGTGCCTGGCCCCTCTTTTTCGTCTATCGTATCGGCAGCAAACCTTTGCGAACACCAGTGAGGGAGAAGCCATGTCCGAGAACCGCAAGGCACTCAAGATCGTCAGCCTCATCCAGTTTGTCGCCGCCATCGTCGTCGTGGTCGTCGCCCTCGTCGCGACGCCTGCCGCGGACGCGAGCGGCATCGTCGCCGACACGCCCTGGCTCGGCAAGGCGCTCTGCGTCGCCTGCGCGCTGCTTGGCCTCGTCTGCTGCGCCGGCGGCATCCGCGGTGCCAACCGCCCGAGCGCCCTGGGCAGCCACAACGTCGTCTCGATCCTGGCTCTCGTAGCCGGTGTCGGCGCGGCCGCCGTCATGGCAATGGCAGGCACGACCGTGGCCGCCGCGGCACCCGCGGCTGCAGCCGTCCTCGCACTGGCCGGCCTCGTGCTGGACGGCAGGGTTCGCAAGGAGCTCGATCGCTAGGGGGCACACCATGTTCAGGCCACTTCGACGCAAGTCAAACGCGATTTCCGACGAAGGCGCCCGCGAGGTTCTGCTCCGCGGCCGCCGTGGCATCCTGGCCGTCAACGGTGACGACGGCTACCCCTTCGCGCTGCCCGTCAACTACGTCTTCGACGCGGAGGCAAACCGCATCTACTTCCACGGCGCCAAGGCCGGCCACAAGGTCGACTCCCTGCGTCGCGACGACCGAGTCTGCTTCACGGTTATCGGCGAGGACATCCGCGTCGAGGGCGAGTGGGCCCCCTACGTGCGCAGCACCGTCGCCTTCGGCCGCTGCCACCTCATCGAGGACCGCGAGCTCACTGTCGAGAAGGTCCGCGAGCTCGCGCTCAAGTACTATCCCGACCCCGCCGAGGCGCAGGCCGAGGTAGCCAAGGGCGCCGCTGCCGCACAGCTCTACCAGATCGACATCGAGCACCTCTGCGGAAAGCAGATTCAGGAGAGGTAGGGCCCTACTCCCAGGCCTCCCAGACCTCGGGTCGGTAGCCGACCGTCGCCTGGCGGCCGTTGCGCACGATTGGCTCGCGCAGAAGCTGCTGGTTCTCCAACAGCTTGTCGAAGCGCTGGCTCTCGGCGAGGTTCTGCACCAGGGCGAGCGTGTCGGCATCCTTGGCCTTGGGGTCCAGGACCGCGTCCAGGCCACCCGCGGCCTGCATGACCGAACGCAACTCGCCCTTGCTCATGTCCTTCTCGCGAAGGTCAACGAACTGGAAGCGAATGCGACGCTCCTTGAACCAGCGCTGGGCCTTCTTGGTGTCGAAGCTCTTCTTGGTGCCGAAGATCTGGATGTTCACGTGGGCACTCCCGTGGCGTGTGGGTTGGCAATCGAACATGGGGTGTTGGGCGGAGGTGTCGGGCGGGCGCATCGGGCGGGCGCCACTGGTTGCCGCGTCGGCCGGGACTAGGCCTGCAGCCAGTCCACGAGCGCGTTCGCGCCGTAGAACGTCGCCGCGCAGAAGAGCGCGAACGCCACCGCGAGAATGACCGCCTCCGCGATCACGACTCTGCGCAAGGGAACGTCCACGTGGTCGTGAAACCTCTTCCACGCCGCATGGACCGCAACGCCAAAGGCAACCGCCGAGGCAACGGTCGAGGCGATGAGCAGCGGAAACGCAAGCGAGTTGACGACGGCGCCCGCGGCTCCGATCAAGATGGCAACGCCGGCGCACAAAAACACGACCGGCCAGAAGAGCAACAGTCCAACCACTGCCATGGGTATCGGACCTCCGAAGGGTTGTGGGCGCCCCGAGTCGAGCGCACTTCTCGGCAGGCAGGCGGCGACCCCATGGGCGCCGTCTACCTATTGCACCACGATACCGGGCATGGGCCCGGCACATGCGCGGGCGGCAGGCCTACGGCAGCTCGGATGCGGGCGCGTCGGCGGACGCAGGCCCCTCCAGGCTCATCAGGCCCCGCATGGTAAGGTCGTCGGCCACCCGGGACACACGCTCCAGCGGGACCGACCCGTCGGAGAGGGCCCAGGCGCGGTAGATCCCGACGATCCCCGACAGGATGAACGAGACGTAGTAGTCGTACAGCTCATCGAGAAGGTCGTCGGGCAGCAGCCTCCTCGCGGAGATCTCGCGCTCCAGCGAGCCGCGCACGCGCGACATGAGGTCGTCTGCGGGCAGGTTCTCCATCAGGCGCCGGTTCAGCAGCAGGTTGTCCCGTATGGCGGCGTTGACCGCCCGGAAGAGCACGTGGACTGCCTCGCGCGCCCTCTCCCCTCCCTCGATTGCGGCGTTGCCGACGGCCAGCTCGACGGCGTCGGCAATCTGCGTGACGACGCTCTGCGCGATGGCGTCCAGAAGGCCGTCGACCGAGCCAAAGTGCGTGTAGAAGGTCTTGCGGTCGATGTTTGCCTCGCGCGCGATGGCCGAGACGGTTATCTGCGCGAGCGGCCGCTCGCCGAGGAGCTTCTCGAACGCCCCCAGAATCGCCGCGCGACTGCGGGCGACCCTCCTGTCGACACGAGACGCATCGGGGCCGGCCACGGGTAAGGCGGCGTCGACCCGACGGTCCTTCTCGGCACGCAATCCCTTGTCGGCACGCGCTTCCCTTGCAGCCACGGTTCCTCCCATCAGTGTCCCGAACTGTGGATTTGTCCACATCGGACCCGACTTCGTTGAATAGTCACACATGTTATTCCACACATGTTAGTTATTCCACACATGGGTAGTATCTACTGAAATCGCACAGGAGTCGCACACAACGGGAGGATCGCATGTCACTCACCCAGACCGCCGAGCGCGCGGCGCTCAACAAGCTCGTCGACTATCTCGACGAGAACCCCACCGAGAACATCGACAAGATCATGGACCTCGTCAACAGGCTCGTGCCGGACAACGTGTTCCCCGTCCAGCGCCAGGCGTTCACCGACGTCATCAAGAGCCGCGGCAACTGGTACGACCTCATGATGCGCGTATTCCAACTCAACCCCGAGATGCGCACCAAGCTGATCAAGGCGCTCCTAATCGACGGCAATCTGCTAGCGTGGCCCGTCCAGGAGAGGGCTCGCGAGAAGTACAAGCGCAACATCCCGTGGGCCATCCTTCTGGACCCGACGAGCGCCTGCAACCTGCGCTGCACCGGCTGCTGGGCGGCGGAGTACGGCCACCAGCAGAACCTCTCGTTCGACGACATCGACTCGATCGTCAGCCAGGGCAAGGCGCTGGGCACCCACATATACATCTACACGGGCGGCGAGCCGCTCGTGCGCAAGCATGACCTCATCAAGATCTGCGAGAAGCACCCCGACTGCGTGTTCCTCTGCTTCACCAACGCCACCCTCATCGACGAGGAGTTCTGCCAGGACATGATCCGCGTAGGCAACTTCGTGCCCGCAATCTCTGCCGAAGGCAACGAGCACACGACCGACGCCCGCCGCGGCGAGGGCACCTACGCCAAGATCGAGGCCGCGATGGACCTGCTGCGCTCCCACCAGCTGCCGTTTGGCATCTCGTGCTGCTGGACGCGCGCCAACGCTGACACGGTGGCCACCAAGCAGAACATGGACTGGATGATCGAGAAGGGCGCGCTGTTCTGCTGGTACTTCCACTTCATGCCGGTGGGTCGCGCCGCCACGGCCGACCTCATCCCCACGCCCGAGCAGCGTGAGCGCATGTATCGCTTCGTCCGCGAGATGCGCGAGAAGAAGCCGCTGTTCACGCTCGACTTCCAAAACGACGGCGAGTACGTGGGCGGCTGCATCGCCGGCGGCCGTCGCTACCTGCACATCAACGCCGCAGGCGACGTCGAGCCGTGCGTGTTCATCCACTACTCCAACGCAAACATCCACGACACGAGCCTGCTCGACGCCCTGGCCAGCCCCATCTTCATGAAGTACTACGAGGGCCAGCCCTTCAACGCCAACCACCTCAAGCCCTGCCCCATGCTCGAGAACCCCGACACGTTGCCCGAGCTCGTGGCCGAGAGCGGCGCCCACTCCACCGACCTGGTGGAGAAGGAGACCCCGGAGCAGCTTCGCGAGAAGACCGTCGAGGCCGCACGCGCCTGGGCGCCGGTGGCAAACCGCCTGTGGGACGACGAGGGCGACCCGATGTACGGGAAGCGCCACTGCGAGGACCGGTCACAGGGCATGGCAGCGTCCGACATGGACAAGTACGCCGAGCAGGGCCACTTCGGCTACGCCGACAGGCCCACGGCCATGAGGTAGGCGCGCCACGAGGCGACGCGTCGCGAGACAGGCGTGCCACGAGGCAGACGCGCGCGTATCCGCCGAGAAGGGCGGCCCCCTCCACCGTGAGCCGGGGCCGCCCGCCCCTCTCGATAGTCCTTCTCGGCAGTCCTTCTCGGCAGTGCGAGATGCGCCTGGCTAACGCAGGGTGTCGGAGGCCTTAGACCATCCCTCGAAACACCAGCGGACGGACCCTGACAGGCCGCGCGCGACGATTGACGCACGCTCGAAGACGGCCTCGCGCAGGTCGGGGTAGGCCAACACGACGTGCACGATGAGGGCACGGGCGAGCGACAGCTCGTTGGCAGAGGCCGTGCCCTCCCAAAACTGCGAGAGCATCTCGGTCGCGTCAAGGGCCTCCTGGTACGAATCGTCGTCCGAGAGGACGAGCGGGCTGTAGGGAGACTCCTTCATGTCGTGCGTAAACACGATCGCGGGGTTAACCAACCCCAGGCAATCGGGGTCGACCTCGACGGGAGGCTCCTTCGCGGCCGAGGCGCCGGACGACGGGCAGAAGCCGGGGACCTTTTCCCGCTGGTAGCCCTCCATGGTCGGCAGGACGTCGACGATGGGGCCAACCAGGGCAAGGAGGTCCTCCCTGCTTCGGCGGTAGGCATCGCTCGCGTCGAACTCGGCCAACCTTGCGGCGGCGACCTCGCGTTGGCCGTGCTCGCGCGACTCCGAGTCCGCGCGGGCGATGAGCTCGTCGAGGGAGGGGCGCTCGTCCGAGCGGGCGAATGCGCCCGAGCGCGTGTCAGGGCTCGAGATCGGGCCGTTGACCCGGTTCTTCTGGATGGGCATGGGCTCTCCTTACTCGCAAAGGGAAGGGTTGGAACCGGCGGCGGCCTCAACCTCACGAATGCCGCCGGCCATCTCGAAGCCACGCGTCAGACGCAACCTGTCGTAGGCGGGATGCTCCTCAAGGTGGTAGGCGTCGTCGAGCACGCCCGCCTGGCCACGCTCGAAGAGCCACCACTTGTCCATGGGGGTCTCCAGCAGCACCGAGGCCGGCCTGTCGGCACGCGTCCCGAAATAGCTGGCGGTGCGCTCGTCCTGGAAGGCCATAACCAGCTGGCGGTCGCAGTTGCCGACGATCGAGTTGGCGGCGGCCACGCCGTAGCGCGCCTCGAGCTGGCTCACCGTCTGGCAGACGAGCGTGCAGCTGATCTCGCGGCTGCGGATGACAGCGAGCACGTCGTCGATGCCGGGAAGGTTGAGGTTGGCAAAGTCGTCCAACACAAGGCGGACGGGCACGTCAAGCCGACCCGCGGGCGTGGCGTCGGCGGCGTCGCACAGATGTCGGATGAGCTGCGTCACAAAGAGGCTGGTGAGCGGCGCGAGGCTGTCGTCGAGGTCGTCCATGGTCACAAACAGGACACGCCTCTGGGACCCAAAGGACGCCAGGTCGACCTGGTTGGGATTGCGAAAGCAGCGCACGGCGGCGTCAAACGAGAGCAGCAGGAGGTTCGCCGCGATGATGCCCATGATGCTGGCGTGCATCTTGCTCGCCGCCTTGGTTGCCTTGGCGCGACGGTAGAGGGAGACCGCGTAGCTCGTGGGGTCGTCGTCGGCAAGCTGGTCGAACATGGTGCACTCGCGGCCGTCGCACGCCTGCTCGAAGACGCGCGTTACGCTCGAGAAGTTCCACTCTCGCTCGGGCAGCGCCTCGAAGACGTACGCGATGAAGCTTGCCAGGTAGTTGGCAGCGGCAAGCCCCCAGAACGGGTCGGACCCGTGCTGGTCTACCGGGCAGATGGCCCTTGCGATGGAGATGATGTCGGCCTGGACGGGAGCGCCGTGCCTCCAGCGCACCTGTGCGAGCGGGTCGTAGCCGACCGAGTCGTCACCGATCCCGGTGAAGTCCAGGCGATCGACCATGTAGCCATTGAGCGCCATGAAGGGGGCCATCTCGTCCCAAAGGCGGCCCTTGCCGTCGAGGACGACGTAGGAACCCTGGCACTGCATAAGGGTGGGCTTGACGTGGTGTCGCGTCTTGCCCCCGCCCGAGCAGCCAAGCACCAGGATGTTGTTGTTGAGCCCGGTGGCCCAGGAGTCGGCGTTTGCGGAGTGGTTGCGAGTAAGAAGAAGCTCACCCTGGTAGGCGGCGCGGGAGCTGCGGTCGGAGGGGCCCGCGGCAGCGGTGTGCCCGACGCACTTCTCGCCCGAGGTCGCGACGGTGGTCTTAGCTGCGGTGGTCCTAGTCATAGCGCCCCCCTACAGCGAGGTGACGACGCGGTCGGCCAGGTTGCGCCTGACTGCCTCGTCGGCCTCGAAGTACGTGTCGGACGCGGTGAGCGAGAAGACCTCGTCGAGGGGCATCCCCGTGTGGCGGGCGATGACCTCGGCCGTGACGTCGCGAATGCGCATGAGGTCGTCGGCGCGGGCCTTGACCGACAGCGCGCTGCCGGCGATGCCGCCGCCGATGAGCGGGTCGTGGATCATGATGCGGCTGTGGGGCAGCATCTCGCGGTCGTCGCCGGCGATAAACAGCAGCGCGCCCATGCTGGCCGCCATGCCCAGGCAGACGGTGCGGACCGGGCAGCTGACTGCCTGCATGACGTCATAGAGCGCCAGGCCCGACTGGACCTCGCCACCCAGGCTGTTGATGTAGAGCGTGACGGGGGCCTGCGCGTCGAGGCCCTGCAGGTAGAGAAGACCGCGGATGACCGAGGAGCACGACTCGGCGTCCACCTGGCAGGTGAGCTCGAGCTGGCGATCGGCAAGCATCCTGTCGCGGATGTCATACCTCTCGACGCCCGAGGCGGTCCTCTTGAGGACCTGGGGGTTGTAGCTGGGAATCTGGTTCATGTTTGCCTCCAAAGGATGGGTCCGATGCCGGACGGCTGCTCGGCATAACGCGACATGCGCCATGGGCGGGTCGCATTAAATTCCTCATCCATTCGGTTGTTTGGAGGCGGCGCGTCATCCCGTGAATCGCGACGGATGCAGCGGTCGCGCTGGGGCCACGCGCAATCGCGGCGGTCGCGGGCATGCGACCGAAGCACGAGCTGCGCGTGACATACATCTTAATGAATTCCCCTATCGCTTGGTTGCCGTGGCACAACCTTACGGAGGGGTTCGGACACAAATTCGGACACGTTTGTGCAAAACGTGCCGAACGGCACCGCGCATGACGACACGACCGCGCAACGGCAACATTCGGCGGCGGAGCGGAGCGCACCAGTCGCGCCCCACGCCCGCCACTACCCCCTCTGGCCACGACGCCACAGCAGGTAGGAATAGGCGCCGGGGGCCACGACCGCGCAAAGGGTCGCGACGACGATCGCGCCCATGACCCAGCCCGCAGGCAGAAGCGACGCCGCGAGACCGCTCGCGGCGACCACGACGCCCGCGACCATCAGGCAGGCACCGCCAAAGCGCTGGGTGCGACGCCAGTTATCGGGGTCGTCGAGCGCCCAGGGCGTCTTCACCCCCAGGGTGTAGTTCTGGCGGACGCGCGGCATGTAGTTGCCGACGCCCACCAGCAAAAGGCCGACCACCACGCCAACCAGGGCGTTGACGGAGCCCGTGGCGGGGACGACACCCCAGACGGTCAGCTCGCCCAGCCAGGACATACCACACATGATCGCGGTCATGGCGCAAACGAATCCCAGGTAGAACCTGCCGGCCGCGGCATAGGCGCGAGCCTTGGGATCAACCTGCGGCACGACGTAGAAGAGCGCCAGCATCCCAAGCGGCACCGCGCCGAACGCGGTCGTCGACCAGCTGGGACCCCACCCGTCAACCACGCCCGACGCTCCCCAATGCACGGGTACCTGCGCGGGCAGACTAGGCAGCACGGCCAGGTGCGCCACGACGTTGACAGCCGACACGGCGGCAAGCGCCGCCCACACGGACGCGGGAACCCCCGCGACGGACTTCCTGAAACCTGCCATCACTCGTCCCCCTCCTGTCGGGAGAATCCCATGAACCACCCGATCAAGTCCTGCATGACGGTGGTGTTGAGGCTGTACACGATGTTCTGCCCGCGACGCTCGTCGCTCACCAGGCCCGCCGCCCTCAGGGTAGCCAGGTGGTGGCTGAGCGACGGCTTGCTCATGTCAAAATGCCCGGCAAGCTCACCGGCAGTCTTGTCGCCCTCGCGCAAAAGCTCGAGAATCCGCCTGCGCGTCGGGTCCGCCAGGGCCTTGAACCCCTCCCCCGCCATGTCCCTCCAATCGCCATTTCCCTCGCGAGCCCATCCATCGGAGGCCCGCGAGTCCTTCTTGCAAGAGCACTGTACTCGATAGTTAGACGTTTGTCTAATAGTTTAATTCCATCACGACACCATCACGACACCCCGCGACCGCCCCTGCCGAGAAGTGCCGTCGGCTCGCGGAACAAAAAGGGGCGCAGGCCCCTTGGCCCGCGCCCCCGCACGGTTCGAATGTCGCGGCGACCCCGCCGCCACGTGACGGCACCCCTGCCGCTATGCCCTGGCGACGCCGGACTTGCGGGCGGCCTCGGCGACGGCAGCCGCCACCGCGGGGGCCACGCGGTCGTCGAAGGCGCCGGGGATGACGTACTCGGCGCAGCGCTTGTCGTCATCCACCAGGCCGGCGATCGCGTAGGCGGCGGCCTCCATCATCTCGTCGTTGATGTCGGAGGCGCGCACGTCCAGGGCGCCGCGGAAGATGCCCGGAAACGCCAGGACATTGTTGATCTGGTTGGGGAAGTCCGAGCGGCCCGTGGCGGCGACGGCGGCGCCTGCGGCAAGGGCCTCGTCGGGCATGATCTCGGGCACGGGGTTCGCGCAGGCGAACACGATCGGGTCGGCCGCCATGGTGCGAACCATGTCCTGCGTCAGCGCGCCGGGGGCGGAGACGCCCACGAAGACGTCGGCGCCCTTGACGGCGTCGGCCAGGCTGCCGTGGACGCCCTCGCGGTTGGTCCAGGCGGCGACCTCCCGCTTGACGGGGTTCAGCCCCTCGCGGCCCTCATAGATGGCGCCCCGACGGTCGCAGATGATGACGTCGCGGACGCCCATGCGCTTCATCAGGCGCGCGATGGAGATGCCCGCGGCGCCAGCGCCGGAGAAGACCACGCGGACGTCGGCCAGCTCGCGACCGGTCAGGCGGCACGCGTTGATGAGCGCGGCGCAGGTCACGACGGCAGTGCCGTGCTGGTCGTCGTGGAAGACGGGGATGTCGCAGACCTCCTTCAGGCGACGCTCGATCTCGAAGCAGCGCGGGGCGCTGATGTCCTCGAGGTTGACGCCGCCAAAGCTGCCTGCCAGAAGCTCGACCGTGCGGACGATCTCGTCCACGTCCTTGGAGCGGACGCACAGCGGGAAGGCGTCGACGTCGGCGAACGTCTTGAACAGGGCGCACTTGCCCTCCATCACGGGCATGCCTGCCTCGGGACCGATGTCGCCCAGACCGAGCACGGCCGTGCCGTCGGTCACGACGGCGACCAGGTTGCCACGGCGGGTGTAGGTGTACGACTCGCTGACATCGTCGCGGATCTTGAGGCAGGGCTCGGCGACGCCGGGCGTGTACGCCACGGCAAGCTCCTCGGGAGTCGAGATGGAGGCGCGGCTCACGACCTCGATCTTGCCCTTCCACTCGCGGTGCTTCTCGAGAGCCAGCTGCTTGACGTCGTTTCCGGCCATGTCCACGCTCCTCGCGCTCGTCGGTTTCATGCGTGCGCTGCCGAGAAGGGCCGCGCCCTTCTCACTTTACCCCGGGAAGGTGGCGCATCCCACGAGGTCCGACGGCGGAAGGGGCTGGAGCGACGCTTGGGCCGCCTTGGCCAGAAACTCCGTGGCACCTGCCCCACAGGGTCCGTCATAGTAGGCAACGAAGCGCGGGTCCGCAAGATATCCCTGAACGAGCGCCTGGTAGGCCGCATCGTCTGGTTCGAAGCCCCAGTGCAGTCCGACCCAGCGACGGTGCATCGAGACGAGCCTTTCGGCCTCGGGGCCACGCTCGTCGCCATCCGCCATCGCCATCTGCAGAAGGCCCAGGATCGCCTGCTCGAGCTCCCTCAGGTCGTTCCATGTGGCGGGGTCCATGTCCAGGATCGCCTCGTTTGCGGCGTCGACCGCAGCGTCACCGTAACGCTCGCGGGCCTCGGCTCCGTAGCGCTCCTCGTTCTCGCGCACCGCACGCCAGCGCTCGAGCTGCGGCAGGACCGCGCCCATGAGGGAGACCGCCTCGTCCAGCGTCATGCCCTCATTCTTGGCCAGGCGCGGGGCGCAATCCTCGATCATGGCCTCCATGGTGGTCTCGTAGGTGTAGTCGCCACGGTCGTAGCACCACTTGCAGTAGTGGTCGTTCCTCCCGCCGTCGGCGTCGGTGCCGCAGTCGTCGGGCGTGAGGTACATGCCGCAGCTCTCGCAGTAGTGCTCGGGCATCTCCAGCAGGTGGGACAGCGGCTCGCCCGTCACGGCGGCGATCAGCTTCATCATGTCGATGCCCGGCGTGACCTCGCCACGCTCCCAGCGGCTCACCGCCTGGCGGGTGACGTAGAGCTTGGACGCAAGCTGCTCCTGCGTGAGGCCATGGGCTCGGCGGACGGCCACGAGCTTCTCGGCAAATGCCATGGGGACTCCCCTCGACGGGCGACGCACTCCACGCGACGCACTTCTCTGCACCCCAAGTATGCTGGCCCGATGCCCCTCGGCCAAGAAACCGTTGGTTGCGCGCTGTCAGAGAGGCAAGCCGGTCGCAGACGCATGGCTAGGAATCGAGCAGACACTTCCATGCCGGAAGAACGTTAATGACGCCTGACCCGCTCATGATTGTTTCCTCGGAATCCATGGTCACAACGGTCGACTCCGTTATTCCGTATTTGTCCATCGCCGCTTCCAGAGCGCCCAGCTCGCGCGCCCTTGTCTTTGGGTCATCCATCCCCACACTGACCTGGACCAGGGAGTAGACGTCTCCCAGCAAAGCATCGCCAGACACGAAGTCGATCTCGTGCGACCTGCCTTCATACGAAAACGTCAGGCGCGCGATAGATCCCATGCGCGCATCGGAAGCTCCCCTGCGCAGCTTGTCGTATACCGCCGTTTCCAGACGTTGGCCGTCCTCGCGGCTTGTTGCGCGCGAAAATGCCACGAACATGCCTGGGTCCACCGCGTAGACTTTGGCACTCGAGCGGGAGTTGTCCGCCAGTGACCTACTGAGGTCTCCAAGGGAAAACAGCAGGTAGGCCTCCTCGTAATACGACAACAGGCTGCCTAGGGTCTCGCGTGAGGTCGAGACGCCGCGGCTTTTGAACTCGTTGGTCACCTTGTTCACGGACAGCTCGCGTGCCGAGGATGCCAGGCAACGCGAAAGGAAGCTCACCGCCACCTGAGGGGTTCGAAGGTTATACCGTTCGACCACATCCATCGCGACCGTCCGATAGGCATATTCCTGCATGAGCATCATGCCCTCGGGAGCGGGAAGCGACAGGGCCGCGATATATCCGCCTCGGAGCAGGTAGTCCTGAAGGGCGTTGCGCAAAACCGCGCTATCGCCCGAAGAAAGGCCATCCGAAAGAGAGGGGGATTCACCCGTGGTATACCTCACGAACTCCTTGAAGCTCAACGGAAAGAGCTCACGCGAGATCGACCTCCCGCGGAACTCCGAAGCGAGTTCCGCGGAGAGCATCTTGGACGAGGAGCCCGTAACGTACACCGTCACCTTTTCGGAATCGATGAGTCGACGAAGAAACGTACTCCACTCGGGCACCTCTTGAATCTCGTCAAAGAATAGGAAGCAGCCATCCACCTTTGCTGACGGGCGCATGGCAAAGAAGGTGTCAACGACGTCTGAGAGCAGCTCGGAAGAGTAAGGCTTGAGGCGCTCGTCCTCGAAGTTGAAATACAAGAGGTTCTGCGCGTCATAACCCGCGCGCAATACGTCATGCATCTCTTGGAACAGGCGGTAGGTCTTGCCGCATCGACGCGTACCCACAACCACCTGCGCAAGGTTATTGCGCATGGGCTTCTGAATCGGGAGGAACCCCATGTCACGCTCGAAGACCGACGGAATCCCCAGTCTCTCAAAATCGAGAATCTTCTCCTGGACGAGCGTGTTGAAGGGCATGTTGAACTCCTTACTTGAAGTTCTATCCTGCAAGATATAATAAATCTTGCAGTTCTACTTTGCAAGATGTGAGCAAAAGGACCTTGGTCGGTCGCGCCGTCCGCTGCATTTTCGCCTCGGCAAACTCCGTGGCGTGCGACAATGCAACCCATTACGCATCGGCAACACGGCAGAAAGGCTCACCATGTCCGACCAGCCATCCCGAGACGCGCTCTCGACCCGCCAGTCCCTTGCCGTGGGCATCACGCTCTTCTCGATGTTCTTCGGCGCGGGTAACCTGATCCTGCCGCCGCTGCTCGCGCTGCAGGCGGGAACCAACTGCGTCCCGGCTATGGTCGGCTTTCTTGTCGCGGCAATCGGCCTGCCGGTGCTAGGCATCGTCGCCGTGGCGCTTGTGGGCACCGCGCGCGAGCTGACCGACCGCGTCCACCCCATGTTCTCCGCCGTCTTCGTCGCGGCGATCTACCTCTCCATCGGGCCGTGCCTGGCGATCCCGCGCACCAGCTCGACCGCCTTCGAGATGCTCGTGCCGCTGCTGCCCCAGGGCGTATCCGTCGGCGCGGTGCGCCTGGTCTTCTCGATTTTGTTCTTCGCGGCCGCCTACACGCTGGCCATGCGCCCCGGCGCCCTGACCAAGCTGCTCGGACGGATCACGGGCCCCGCGCTGCTCGTCCTTCTGGTGATGGTCGTGGGCTCGTCTCTGGTCGCCCCGGCGGGCGTCGCGCAGGCGCCGGTCGCTCCCTACGACTCCGCCGCCCCCATCCAGGGCTTTCTCTCCGGCTACCAGACGATGGACCTGTTGGCGTCGCTCACGTTCGGCATCGTCATCGCCGAGAACGTCCGGGCGCTCGGCGTCACCGATTCGCGCGGCGTCATGCGCGAGGTCTCGCGCGCGGGCGTGGTCGCGGGCGCGCTCATGGCCGTCGTCTACTGCGGCCTGGCGTTCGTTGGCGCGAGCCTCGGCACCGTCATGCCCGACGCCACCAACGGCGCCGTCCTTCTCACCACCGCGGCCACGCTGCACTTTGGCCTCGCCGGCACCGTAATCATCGCTGCCATCTACCTTCTGGCCTGCCTCAACGTGTGCATCGGCCTCATCAGCTGCTGCGGCACCTACTTCGCGGAGACCTTCGGGGGCGCGACGGGCGCCGGGGCCTCGTCCGCCACTGGGACAGCGCCCGCCGCTGCCGAGAAGGGCCCGCTGGCTCGCCTGACCTACCCCGTGTGGGCCGCGGCCTTCGCCATCTTCTCGTGCTTCGTCTCCAACTTTGGGCTGGACGCCATCCTGACCTTCTCGGTCCCGCTGCTCAACGCGCTGTACCCCGTGTCCATCCTGCTGGTGGCCATGGGCATGGCGCATCACACGTGCGATCGCTTCCCGCTCATCTGGCCGTGGGCCGTCGGCGTCACGACCGCGGTGAGTGTCGTCACGTCGGTGCGAGACGCCTTCTTCGCCGGCGTTGCGCTCCCGCTGGATGCGTTGCCGCTTGCCGACATCGGCCTGGGCTGGGTGCTGCCCGCCGCCTGCGCCGCCGTCGTGGGCGTGGTCGCCTCGGCGGCACGCCCCGGCGACAGGTAGGCCTGGCACCGTAGACCTGGCAACGGTCGGCAACAAACGCCCGTCAAACACGATCCCTACGCCTGCCGCGCGGCTGTAGCATGGCAGGCGTAGGGATTTCTCTTTAGGAGGGGATTCGAGATGAAGGTTCTTCTCGTCAACGGGAGCTCGCGCAGGCAGGGCAACACCGCCACGGCGCTGGTCGAGGTCGCCCGCACGCTCGAGGCGGAGGGGATGGAGACCGAGACGCTGTGGCTTGGCACCAAGCCCGTCAACGATTGTCTGGACTGCGGCAGGTGCTCCGAGCTGGGCAGTCGTTGTGCGATCGACGACGTCGTGAACGAGCTTATCGAGAAGGCCGAGGGGTCGGATGCCTTCGTCTTTGGCACGCCCGTCTACTACGCGCACCCCTCGGGCCGCATCCAGTGCGCGCTCGACCGCGCCTTCTTCGCGGGCGGCGCGGCATTTTGCCACAAGCCCGGCGCCACCGTCGCCGTCGCCCGCCGCGGCGGCACCACGGCGTCGTTCGACGTGCTCAACAAGTACCTCACCATCAACCAGATGCCGGTCGTGGCGTCCACGTACTGGAACATCGTCCACGGCTGCGCTCCCGGCGAGGCCGCCCGGGACGAGGAGGGTCTGCGCACCATGCGCAACCTCGCGCACAACATGGCCTGGATCCTGCGCTGCATCGAGGCGGGCAGGGCCGCGGGCATCGAGGCCCCCGAGGCCGAGCGCGGCCCCGCCACGAACTTCATCCGTTAGGCACGCCTGCCGGAGCCGACGCGCAGGGCGCCGGCGATCGCCACGGGCACGAGGACCGAGATCGCCAGCGTCGCGGCGTCGCCCAGGTGGATGGCGGGGATGCCGACGAGCAGGCCCACGCAGTACGGGACGAGCCAGACCAGCCAAACGCCGACGCTGAGCCTGTGGAAGCCCTCGCGGCTCTTCTCGCTACCACGGAGAAGGACGAGGGTCGCCCACAGGGCGTGGAAGAGCATGAGGACGATCGCCAGCAGGCCCGTCACCGCGTGCAGCGGGGAGCCGGCGCCGTGGGACGAGCGGGCGATGATGGTCATGATCGTGGTGCCCGTCGTGTCGCACGCGAGGCCGATCCAAAACAGGATGAGGTGCCTCCTCTGCAGCGAGCCGGCGCGCCTCTCGCCAAAGACGCCGATGGTGTAGAAGACGAGCGCGAGCGTGATTGCCGTCGAGGCGGCCATGATGAGCGGGCTCATATGTCCTTGCTTCCTTCCGTTGGTCGTTTGGGGTCGGCGCGTCCTTCTCTGCGCCTGACCGGAAACGATTGTGGGGGCGTCGCAAGTGAACATCCATCATGTCTTGTTCATTCCGCCGGGTCGTACAGCGCCCTTCTGAGAAGCCCGAACAGGACGGGGCATCCGTCGGCGTCGGCGTGCAGCGCGGCGACCAGGTTGTCCAACGTGAACCGGCAGACGGACTGCGCGTCGAGTCCCGCGGGCAGGTCGCGGCGGATGGCGGGGTCGGCGTCGTAGACCTCGACCAGGCCGTGGAACGCGTGGTCGAGCACCTCGCGCTCGCGCAGGTGTGCGGCGGCCTTCTCGGAGGCGGGCAAGACCTCGGCGCCCCTGAGCCACCTGTTACGGAAGCGCTCGACCACCAGCGCCAACGAGTCGTACAGCCCCTCGCAGTAGTCGACGAACCCCATCCGGGCGTCGAGCCTGCAGAAACCGTCGAACACGGCACGTCGGAAGTAGAGCTCGATGGTGGCCGTGGTCAGCTCGTCCTTCGACGAGAAGTGGTTGTAGATCGTGCCCACGCTCACGTGACACGCCTGCGCGAGCGAGCGGATGGACAGCGCCGCCACCCCGTCGGCGTCGGCGATGCGATACGCCTCGTCCAGCAGCTCTTCTCGCGTGATGACGTTCGCGGCCATGGCATCCCCTATCCCTCGAGGTCCAAGGAGGCCAGGAGCCCCTTGCAACGGTCCTGAATCTCGCTCGCGGCAAGGCGCGCCTCCCGCGTGGGCAACCCCGCGGCATCGGCAAGCCGAAGCAGGTCATCCATTGTCGGGTTACCGTTACCGTTTACGGTCGTGGCGTGCTCGCCGCCGAACGACGTACTGTAGGTAAGATCATACGCAGGCGAGAAGGACCAGTCTCCGTCACGGCAGACCCATGCGAAGTTGTTCGAGTGGTCGTCCTGGTTGTGAGAGAAGACGTTGAAGCACATGAGCCTGAACACGTGCCACGCCTGCCCAAGGTCATGCGTCAGCATATGCGTCGCCTGGAACAGATGGGCGTAGTCGAGCACCGGGAGCCTATGGGAGACCTCGAGCAGCCCCGACGCCGTGATCATGTGCACGCCCATGCCCGAGACATCCCGGTCAAAACGCTCCGTCGCGAAGTAGCCGCCGCAGGTGGCGGAGGGCAGCAGACGGGTTCGTGGCATGTCGATGCCGCAATCCCTCGCCGCCTCGGAAAACTCATACTCCATCACGCCGACGCCAACGGGATCCATGCTGGAGGGAAACTTCACCAGCCACTCGGCACCATCGCGACGCAGATACGCCTTGGGCCGCGCACCAGCGGACGACCCTCCCGCAGCATATGCGGCGTCAAGGTCGTCGACGGGCCTGTCGGCCAGAATTTCCTGGCACAATGCCGAGAAGGCATCGAGGTCGTCGATCGCTGCCGAATCCCCCGCCACAAGTTGCGGCTCGTAGCACAAGGCACCTCGCCCTCCCGAGCCCACGAGCGCAAGCATCGTCATCGGCGAGACCGACGAGGGATCGACACCCTCTCTCTTTAGCATCCGGGCAAGAAGGAGCGCCCCCCACCCGTCAGGAAGGCTGTCCTGGAATACGCCGAAGACGCCGGAGAACGGATCTGCCTCGGGGACGAACACGCCCGTCCGAAGCGGAAGGCTCAGGGGGCTGATGGAGTATCCGTTCGCAAGCCATGCCGGATCGTACTCGAAGGCGGCAAGGCCCTCGGGCGTTTGCGCAAGAGTCCCCACGCGTCTGCCGCGAAGAGAGACCGACAGCTGGAGAACGTCGCGAATGCCGTCAGCGCCCCTGCCCATCGATTACCTCCCGAATAGAACGGTAAGCCGGCCTGGCGTAGAGGGTGTCGAGGTCCGACTCGCAATCGAGCGCACGACAGACGCGCACGACCGTCTCGAACGAAGCTTGGCCCGTCTGCTCGAAACGGCGAAGCGAGCCAAGGCTGACACCCGAGCGCTCGGAGAGCTGCCGCTGCGTGATTCCCATCGCCTGACGACGCGCCCTCTCGCGACAGGCGACCTCCCTCGCGGAATCCGCTGGCGATGATAGCTTTGTAAGTAATGACAGATTACTCATATATGGGTAGTTTCCTATTAATATGCCTGTAATTACTCATATTTTAACACCGTAAGAACACTCAGGAGGCGACACGGGACCATGAGACCGGTTGCCGCCGGCATAACGGGGGAACATAGACAGGCGAGAAGAACCGTCTAGTGGCAGGGGTAATCGTGCAGCTCTGGCTTGTCGCCGCGCTCGCGTCGGCGCTGTTCGCGGGCATTGTGTCCATCCTCGCGAAGTGCGGAATCAGGACCATCGACTCCGACGTGGCCACCGCGCTGCGCACCTGCGTCGTGGCCGCCTTCACCTGGCTGATGGTGGCAATCGTGGGCTCCGCCGACACCATCGCGGAAATAACGCCCAGGTCATGGCTGTTTCTCGCGCTGTCGGGAATGGCCACCGGAGCCTCGTGGATCTGCTACTTCAGGGCGCTGGCGACGGGCGACGTCAACCGCGTCGTGCCCATCGACAAGTCCAGCACCCTCATGGCCGTACTTCTCTCCATCGTCCTTTTTGGCGAGACGGACGACCTGGCGCTGCGCCTGGCGGGCACCCTGGTCGCGACCGTGGGCACCTTCCTCATGATCGAGAGAAGGGCGGGGGAAACGACGGGCAAGGCGGGAGGCGACGGGGGCGCCGACCGGACGAGCCTGGCGTACGCGCTGGCGACGGCCGTGTTCGCCGCGCTCACGTCGGTCTTGGCCAAGGTGGGGATCGAGGGCGTCGAGAGCAACCTCGCCACCGCCATACGCACGATGTTCGTTCTCGCGATGGCATGGGGAATCGTCGTGGCCAGGGGCAAGGCCGGGCTGGTCAGAGGTGTCGACCGCAGGGAGCTGGCGTTTCTCGGCGCGTCGGGCGTGGCCACGGGCGCGTCGTGGCTGTGCTACTACTACGCCATCCAGGCAGGCCAGGTCAGCGTCGTCGTGCAGGTGGACAAGCTCTCGCTGCTCGTGTCCATCGCGTTTGCGGCGCTCGCGTTCGGCGAGCGCCTCTCGCGACGCGCGGCGATCGGGCTTGCCCTCGTCGTCGCGGGCACCGCGCTGGTGGCCGCCTGCGGGTAGGCGCTGCCTGCCAGGAATCGCCTCCGCTTGGCGCTACCCGGCGGCGACCGCCGTCCCCAGGCGGACGAGGAACTCCTCGCAGGCACGCGAGCGAAGGCGGTACTTCTTCCACACAAGATGAGAGGCGATCTCCATCGGCGGGTCAAGCGGAACGAAGCGCAGGTCGGAGGCCTCGTCTACCTGCATAAGGTGTTCGATTCCCATCGCGCACGCCGCACCAGACCGCACGAGGTGCGAGGCGTTGCCGATCAGGTCGAAGTGCCCGACCACGTTCGCGCCATCCGTAACCACGGCACCAGCGGACCACCTGGCAAGGTCGACAGCCCTGTTCGACGTGCGCGAGCTCAGCAGCAGCGGCATGTGCGCGACATCGGCGGGTTTGGCCGCCGCAAGCGCGCCCCAGGGACCCCCTGCCGCCACCGCCAGCCCGACGCGGTCCGGCCTGGGCATGCGGAGCGACTCGTACTTCTCGAGATTGATCGGCTCGAGCAGCAGGGCAAAGTCCAAAAGGCCGCGCTCAAGGCGCTCCTCGACCGCGTCGGCGTTGCCTGTGTAGAGCTCAATCGTCACCGCGGGATGATCGCGCCGCAGGTCGGCGAAGGTGTCCAGGATCAGGCGCATGGCCTGCGTCTCGCCCGCGCCGATGCGGATGTTGCCGGTGATGCCCAGCTCGCTGTCGACAAGCTCGGACTCGGTCTGGTCCACCAGCGAAAGGATTTCCTCCGCGCGCTGGCGCAGACGCATGCCATCGCCCGTGAGCACACATGCGCGGTTCGTACGCTCGAACAGCTCGACGCCAAGCTCGCGCTCGAGGTCGGCGATCTGACGCGAGAGCGTGGGCTGCGTCACGTGCAAGACGTTTGCCGCCTCGGTCATGTTCTCCTCGCGCGCGACCGCGAGAAAGTAACGCAGCGTTCGCAGCTCCATGGCACCCCCAGATTGGTAAGAGGCAATCGTGCACATTATCCCACTGAGATACGTATTGCGTATATCCAATTAGTAAATATAGGCATTTAACATTGCATGGCGCCCCTCCTATCGTCTTTGGCAACACAGACACCATGAGGAAAGGTGATGCCATGCGGTACACGACCCTCGGTCACTCGGGAATCGAGATCTCGAGACTCTGCCTTGGCGGCATGAGCTTCGGCGAGGCAAGCCCCGACTTCCACCAGTGGACCATCGGCTCGGACGAGACCCGAGCCGTCATCAAGCGCGCCCTCGACCTGGGCGTCAACTTCATCGACACGGCCAACTGCTACAGCTTCGGCACGAGCGAGGAGTACATCGGGTCCGCCCTGCGCGAGCTCGGAGTCGCCCGAGAGGATGTCGTAATCGCCAGCAAGGTCCACTTCAACGAGGGCGGCCTGTCCGCCACGGCCATCAAGCGCGAGGTCGAGGGGTCGCTCAAGCGCCTGGGCACCGACTACCTGGACCTCTACATCATCCACCGCTTCGACTACGACGTGCCGATGGAGCAGACCATGGAGGCGCTCAACGACCTCGTCCGCGAGGGCAAGGTCCGCGCCCTGGGCGCCAGCGCCATGTACGCCTACCAACTCCACAACCTACAAATCATCGCGCGTGACAACGGCTGGGAGCAGTTCACCAGCATGCAGTGCCACTACAACCTGCTCTACCGCGAGGACGAACGCGAGATGATTCCCGTGTGCCGCCAGTTCGACATGGCGATCACGCCCTACAGCCCCATGGCATCCGGCCACCTGTGCCGCCCCACGTGGGAGAGCGCCAGCAAGCGTGGCACCACCGACAAGACGATGGTCAACAAGTACGACCGCGATCGCGCCATCGACATGCCCATAGTCGAACGCGTGGCCAAGGTGGCCGCAAACCACGATGTGCCGATGTCGCAGGTCGCGCTCGCGTGGCATTGGGCACGCGGCGTCGAGGCCCCCATCGTGGGCTGCTCCAAGCCCGAGCGCGTGGATGACGCGGTGGCGGCACTCGACCTCGAGCTCACCGGCGCAGAGGTCGATTTCCTCGAGGAGCCCTACCAGCCGCATGCGCTCGTCGGACCCAAGGGGCGCCCGGGCGAGAAGGCCCTTGCCGGCACCACAAAGGTAAAGACGACGCGTTAGGACGCCGGATGGACGAGAAGACCCTGGCAAACCTGCGCGATGCCGGATGCTGCGACGCGCTTATCGGCGAGCTCTCGGAGCTGCCCAGCACATGCGCCCGCGTCTGTCGCCTCAAGGCATACCGCCGCGACCTGCTCGACCGCATGCACACCGAGCAGCGAAAGCTCGAAACCCTCGACTACCTCATCTATACGCTGCATCAAGAATGCCAGACGAAGGAGCAAGCATGACCGTCAAACAAACCGCAGGCCACGACGCACTGGGCGAGTTCGCCCCCGAGTTCGCGCATCTGAACGATGATGTCCTCTTTGGTGAGGTTTGGAGCCGCGAGGACAAGCTCCCGCTCAAGCTGCGCAGCATCGTGACCATCAGCGCGCTCATCGGCAAGGGCATCGCCGACAGCTCGCACAAGTACCATCTGGCAAGCGCCCGCGCATACGGCGTCACTCGCGAGGAGATGGCCGAAATCCTCACGCACATCGCCTTCTATGCCGGCTGGCCCAACGCCTGGGCTGCGTTCAACATGGCCAAGGAGGTCCACGCCGATGGCGAGACCGAGGGACACGGTGGGTTCTTTGGCCTTGGCGAGCCCAACACCGCCTTCGCCCAGTACTTCATCGGCCAGAGCTACCTCAAGGCGCTCACGGGCCCCGATGACTACCTACCCATCCACAACGTGACCTTCGAGCCGGGCTGCCGCAACAACTGGCACGTCCACCACGCAAGCAAGGGCGGCGGCCAGGCGCTCATCTGCGTCGAGGGCGAGGGCTGGTACCAAGAGGAGGGCAAGCCCGCCCAGCGCCTGCACCCCGGTGACGTCGTCGAGATCCCGGCGAACGTCAAGCACTGGCACGGCGCCGCTGCCGGCTGCTGGTTCAGCCACCTGGCATTCAGCTTCCCCGGCGAGAACTGCTCCAACGAGTGGCTCGAGCCCGTGGATGACGACGCCTACGGCACGCTGGAGGCCTAGCCCATGAGCAAGAAGATGTTGGTCGTCTATTACAGCTGGTCGTGTGGCAACACCGAGCGCATCGCCGAGCAGCTCGCCGATACCTGCGGCGCGGACCTCGAGCGCGTCGACACTCTCGAGCCCTATCCCGAGGACTACCAGGAGACGGTGGACCAGGGGCAGCGCGAGGTGAACGAAGGCTTCGAGCCCGAGATCCAGCCGCTCGAGCATGACCCCGCGAACTACGACGTGATTGCCATCGGAACCCCCACCTGGTGGTACACGATGGCCCCCGCAATCAAGACGCTCACGTCCACCAACGGCTTCGAGGGCAAGACCGTCATCGCCTTCCAGACAAACGGCGGCTGGCCCGGCAACGTGATCGACGACATCGAGGATGCCTGCGTGGGCGCGACCTTCGGGCCGAGCATCGAGGTCCGCTTCGACTCGACGGGCGGCGACCACCTGGAGACCTCGCAGGGCGAGATTGACGAATGGGTCGAGAAGGCCCGCGGGCTCCTGTAGGCACATGCGAGAAAACCCAAGGGGCCACGTGCCCGACCGGAAAGGAAACGACATGCAGTACATCACCCTCAACAACGGCGTCAAGATGCCCCAGGTCGGCCTGGGCACCTTCCTGCTCGCCCCCGACGACGCGCAGGCATCCGTCGCCTATGCGCTGGACAACGGCTACGAGCTCATCGACACGGCAAACGCCTACGTCAACGAGCGCGCCGTCGGCCGTGGCATGCGCGAGTCCGCCCGCTCCCGCGAGGCGACCTTCCTCGAGACCAAGCTGTGGCCCTGCTTCTACGAGTCCGACACCGCCGTCGACGAGACGCTCGAGCGCCTGGGCTGCGACTACGTCGACCTCATGATCTTGCACCAGCCCGCAGGCGACTACCTCGCCGGCTACGCCAAGCTCGAGGCCGCCTACAAGGCTGGCAAGCTGCGCTCCATCGGCATTTCCAACTTCAATGAGGCCGAGGTCAAGAACCTGCTTGCCCACTGCGAGGTCACCCCGGCCCTGATCCAGGTCGAGTGCCACCCCTACTTCCCGCAGACCGGGCTCAAGGCCCTCCTGGCCAAGCACGACATCGCGCTGCAGGCGTGGTACCCGTTGGGCGGCCGCGACAACGGCTGCATCATGGACGAGCCCGTCATCCGCGAGCTCGCGGACAAGTATGGTAAGAGCCCCGCTCAAGTCATCATGCGTTGGCACGTCCAGCAGGGCAACGTCGTGATCCCCGGCTCCAAGACGCCTTCGCACATCGCCGACAACGTTGACATCTTTGACTTCGAGCTGACCGACGACGACATGGCGGCCATCGCGACGCTCGACCACGGCAAGCCGTTCTACGAGCGAACCCCCGAGAAGCTTGCCTACTACACCACCTGGCACCCCGACGTCGAGGGCCAGAAGTAGCGATCGGGCCGACACCACACCACGACGAACGACCGACACAAACGAAGGGTTACGCCGCATGGCAAGAAGGCACAACGGAATCGACATCCTCCACGGCTCGCTGTGGCGAGACATTCCCCTGTTTGCGCTGCCCGTCGCGATCACGGGCATCCTGGAGCAGCTCTCGAACCTCGTCGACACCCTGATGATCGGGCACTTCTCCCCCGACGGCGGCACGGCCGGGATGGCCGCCGTCGGCTCGACCACGCCCATCGCGAGCCTGCTGATCATGCTCTTCGTCGGCTTCTCCCTTGGCGCCAACGTCACCATCGCCCATGCGGTCGGAGCGGGCGAGAAGGACCGCGCGAGCCGCTGCGCACACACCGCCGTGGTCCTCTCGCTCGTGGGCATCGTCGTGGCGGTCGTGATGGAGATCGTGTCCAGGCCGTTGCTGCACCTCCTGAGCGTCCCGCCCGAGGTGTTTTCCGACGCGCTTCTCTACCTGCGCATCTACCTGCTGGGCATTCCCGCAATCCTTCTGTACAACCTCGAGGCCGCTATCTTCAGGAGCGTCGGCGTCACACGCATGCCGCTCGTGGCGCTCGCGATCTCGGGTGCGCTCAACGTCGTGCTCGACGCGACGTTCGTGGCGGTGCTCGGTTGGGGCGCGGCCGGCGTCGCGCTGGCGACGGTGTTGTGCTACCTCTTCAGCGCGACGTTTCTCTTCGTGCGCCTGCTCGGGGCGGACGAGACCATCCGCATCGACCCCGCCCGCCTGCGCGCTGACCGCACGTCGGCGGCGGAAATCGTACGGATCGGGCTTCCCGCCGGCATCCAGGGCGGCGTCTTCTCGGTCGCGAACATCCTCATCCAGACCTGCATCAACAGCCTGGGCACGCAGGTCGTGGCCGCCTCCTCCGCGGCGCTCGCGCTGGAGTTCGTCAGCTACAGCCTGCTCAACTCCTTCAGCCAGGCGTGCACGACCTTCGTCGGGCAGAACAACGGGGCCAAAAACCTCGAGCGGTGCAGGAAGACCCTCAGGGTCTGCCTCGTCGAGGACGTCCTTCTCGCCATCGCGCTGATCGCGTTCGTGGTCTGGCAGGGGCGCGCGATGCTCTCCGTCTTCAGCTCGGACGCGGGCGTCATCGACCTCGCCTACGTCAGGGTCTGCACGATCTTCCCGGCGTACACGCTCAGCATGTTGTACGAGAACATGTCGGGCTACCTGCGCGGGTTTGGCATCTCGGTGCTCCCCTCGGCACTCACGGCGCTTGGGGTGTGCGGCATCAGGTTCTTCTGGGTGCTGGCCGTCTTTCCCGCCAACCCCACCTTCGCGTGCGTCATGCTCGCCTACCCTGTGAGCCTCGGCGTCACCGCCCTGCTCATCGCGGGCGCCCTCGCCTACTGCCACCCGGGCACGCAGCCACGGGAGCTGGCATTGTCCTGACAAGCCTGTGCAAGTCCTGACAAGCCCCGGCGCTCCTTACGGGAACCTGTCCGACGCATTCCACGCGGCACAAACGCCGCGCCCATCATCGGCCTCGAAGCGGCGCCGCCCGACGGGCGGGCGCGGACCGAGACGCGATGGGTGGACCACATGCCCTTACCTGACCAGAAGAACGTGCCGTTGAGCTTCAGGCCCGACGGCACGTTTCGTGTCATGCAGTTCTTCGACATACAGGACGTTGCGCCCGTGAGCACCGACACCCTCATCCTGATGGGCGCCGCCCTCGACGCCGAGCGCCCCGACCTCGTGGTCTTGACCGGCGACCAGGTAAAGGGCTATGCCCCGGCGTTTCGCGGCAAGCGCCCGCAGGCCGCCGACGCCCTGGCGCAGCTGACGATCACCCAGATGTGCGCACCGATGATCGTCCGCGGCATCCCCTTCGCCGTCACCTACGGCAACCACGACCGCGAGTGCGGCGTCCCCAATGCCGCGCAGGACGAGTTCTACCGCGCGCTGCCGGGCTGCCTCAACGCCCACGCCTGGGCCGAGCTCCGCCCGGGCACGCTCTGCCTGCCCGTCGCCGCCTCCAACGCAAACGAATCCCAGTTCAAGATGGCCGTCTGGCTTGCCGACTCCAAAGCGGGCGACGCGGGCGGGGGCTACGAGCCCTTCCCCGTCGCCACCACCGGGTGGCTCGTCTCGACCGCCGACCGCCTTGCCGCACGCGCGGGCGGGGCCGTCGGCGGGATTCTCTTCCAGCACATCCCCCTACCCCAGGCATACGACTGCCTGCGTCCCGCCCACCCGGGCGAGAGGGGCGTCGCGGGCCACAGGACCCACTACGCGCCGCACAGCACGCTCGTCTGCGACGAGGCCGCCTGGGAGTCGGGGGCCCTGCACGAGCCCGTCTGCTGCCCCGACACCGACACTGGGGAGTTCGACGCCCTTGTGCGCCAGGGCTGCTTCTTCGGCGTCTTCTACGGTCACGACCACAAGAACACGCTGGTCGCGCGGCACAGGGGCATCCGGATGGGATACGCCCCGACCGTCGGCTTCGGCACCTACGGCCCCGGCACGCGCCGCGCGGCACGACTCTTCGTCTTTGCGGAGGACGACCCGTCCGCCTTCGAGACGCGCCTCCTCGACTACCACACGCTCGTGGGCGAGCGCGCACCTCGACCGTTGCGCGACTGGCTGTCCTCGCAGGTCCCCGTGACCGCCGAGGAGGCACGCGAGCTCTTCCGCATACCCGCGCTCATGGCGGCAGCCACGGCCATAGCCGCGGTCGCGTGCCGCGTGGTCCACGCGTTCGCCGAACGATACAGATAGCAACAAGTCCACTAGGGAGAAGAGCATGCAGGCAGAAGCCACCATCAACATGCGGGGCGACCGAAGGCCCCGCAGCCTGACCAGCCTCGACTGGAGGCGCACCGTGCTGGTGACGCTCCCCTTCATGGGGGCGCTCACCTTCTGGCAGGCATACGACGGCCTCGTCCCGCTGACCATCTACCCGATGATCGTCGAGCCTGCCAGCGCGCAAGCGACGGGCAGGTAGCGGCCAGTGACGCTGTCGGGGTTGGCCGCGACCTCGGCGGGCGTGCCGTAGGCCACGACCCGGCCGCCGGCGTCGCCTCCGCCCGGGCCCATGTCGATCACGTAGTCCGCGTTCGCGATGAAGTCGGTGTCATGCTCGATCACCACGACGGTGGCGCCCTGCTCCACCAGGCGCTGGAAGACGCCGAGAAGGACCGCGACGTCGCGGGGGTGCAGGCCGATGGTCGGCTCGTCGAACACGAAGACGGCGTCGTCCTGCCCGCGTCCCATCTCGCTCGCGAGCTTCAGGCGCTGCGCCTCGCCGCCCGACAGCGCGGGCGTGGCCTCACCCAGCGTCAGGTAACCCAACCCCAGGTCGTGAAGGGCCTGCAGCTTGTCATGGGCACGCCTGACGTCGGTCACGTGCGGCAGCGCCTCGTCGACCGAGAGCGCCAGCAGCTCGGGCAGGCTCAGCCCCACGCCCTCGCGGCCCTTCTCGGCACGTCGGACGTCCGCGGCACGGGTGGCGTAGCGGCTGCCACGGCAGTCCGGGCAGGCGATGTCGACGTCGGGAAGGAACTGCACGTCGAGCGAGATCTGGCCGGTGCCGTCGCAGGTCGGGCAGCGCAAGCTGCCGGTGTTGTAGGAGAAGTCGCCGGCCTTAAGCCCCGCCTCGCGCGCGGCGTCGGTGCGGGCGTAGGCGCGACGCAGGTCGTCGAGGGCGCCGCAGTAGGTTGCCACCGTCGAGCGCACGTTGATGCCGATGGGCGTGGCGTCGATCAGGTTGGCACGACGGATGCCGGCCGCGTCGAGGGCCGTCACGTGGGACGGCAGCCGCTCGCCCGCGGCAGCGGCCAGAAGCGCGGGCACGAGGGTCTCCAGCACGAGCGTGGTCTTGCCCGAGCCCGAGACGCCCGTCACCGTCACGAGCCTGCCGCGCGGAACGTCCACGCAGAAGGGCCTGACGGTGTGCAGGCCACTCGACTCGATGTGAATGCGCCCCAGGTCGAACATGGTGTCGGCGCTTGCCTGCGGGCGTGCCGAGACGTGTTTGCCGCCCGTCAGGTACGGCCCGATGAGGGAGTTCGGGTCGCGCGCGACCTCGGCGACGCTACCCTGCGCCACGACGCTGCCGCCGCTGGCGCCCGCCCCCGGGCCCATCTCGACGATGTGGTCTGCCGCGGCCAGGACCTTGGTGTCGTGGTCGACCATCACGACGGAGTTGCCGTCGGCCATCAGGTCGCGCATGACGCCCAGCAGACCGTCGATGTTGGCCGGGTGCAGGCCAATCGAGGGCTCGTCCATCACGTAGAGCACGCCGGTGGTGCGGTTGCGGACCGAGCGCGCCAGCTGCACGCGCTGGCGCTCGCCGGTGGAAAGCGTCGAGCCCGCGCGGTCCAGCGACAGGTAGCCCAGGCCCAGGTCCAGCAGGCGCCTGGCCGTGCCCTGGAACGATTCGCAGATGGAGGCCGCCATCGGGCGCATCTCGTCGGGCAGGCTCGCGGGCACCCCGGCCACCCAGGCCACGGCCTCGTCCAGCGTCATGCGCGTGGCCTCGGCAAGGTTGATGCCGCGCACCAGGGGGCCGCGCGCGGCGGCCGACAGGCGCGTGCCCGCGCACTCGGGGCACGGCGACTCGACGAGGTACTTCTCGACACGCTTGAGGCCCTTCTCGTCCTTGGCCTTGGCCAGCGAGTTCTCCACCGTGCGCACGGCGTTGTAGTAGGTGAAGTCCAGCTCCGCGAAGTCGTCGCCCTTCTTGGACCTGTACAGGATGTGGCGCTTCTCGGCCGGGCCGTCGAACACGATCCGTCGCTCCTTGGGCGTGAGCTCGCAAAACGGCACGTCGGTGCGCACGCCCATGGCGCCGCAGACCTGCTTCATGAGGTCCCACATCAGGGTCCCCCACACCACCACGGCGCCCTCGTCGATCGTCTTGCTCTCGTCGGGCACCAGCGCCGCGCGGTTGACGGTGCGCACGATGCCCGTTCCGCTGCAGGCAGGACACGCGCCGCCGCTGTTGAAGGCCAGGTCCTCGGCGCCCGGGCCAAAGAACTCCCGCCCGCACCCAGGGCACGCGATCGGCAACTCGAGAGCCACGTTGAACGTCGGCGGGACGTGCGCGCCGCAGTGCGGGCACATGTGGCTGCCCACGCGCGAGAACAGCAGGCGCAGACTGTTGAGAAGTTCGCTCGACGTACCGAAGGTCGAACGAACCCCAGGTACGGAGGGTCGCTGGTGGAGTGCCAGCGCCGCGGGGACGTAGCGGACGTCGTCGACCGTGGCCTTGCCCGCCTGCGAGATGCGGCGGCGGGTGTAGGTGGAGAGCGCCTCCAGGTAGCGACGCGACCCCTCGGCGTACAGGACGCCCAGGGCCAGCGAGCTCTTGCCCGAGCCCGACACGCCCGCGATGCCCACGAGCTCGCCGAGCGGGATGTCGACGTCAATGCCGCGTAGGTTGTGGACGCGTGCGCCACGCACCTCGATGTGGTCGATCTGGTTCATGCGATGCTCCCCCTCGAAGGAGACGCGCGCTTCTCGCCCGTTGCCAAAACGCTAGCCGACGGCTTGCCGCCGGCTAGCGTATCAGAGACTCGATATCCCGAGCTCCATGCAGCAGACGACGCACTTCAACCGTGTCACCGTCCACTACGTAAAAGACCCTGTAGTTCCCAACGGGAAACCAGTGGTATGGCAGGGGTCGGTCGCGAGTCGTGCGGTACGTCGGCGACATGGTCGGATTCTGCAGATGCTCGAGTATTCCCGCCTCGACGCCGTCAACGAGGCGCTGTGCCGCAGCGGGGTTCTTGAGGTCAAACGCAATGTAGGCAGCAGCCCCACTCAGGTCCTCCCAAAACAGCGGCAGGTAGCGGAGCTCATAGCGCCCGGGCGTCGTCTCCATTGGCAAGCATCTCCCTCACCGAGCCGAAGACCTCCTCGTGCGAGTAGCGCAGCGGCATCGCGGCCGCCTGGCGATCGGCGGCGTCGAGCGCCTGTTCCACCGTGTCGCTCACGCGGCGGTACTGCTCGAAGCTCATGACGACCATCGAGCCACGGCCATTCTTGGTGAGAAAGACCGGGCCCTCGGCCTCGACGTCCTTCTCGACATCCGAATAGTGGTTCCTCAGGTCGGACACGGGCCTGATGTTCATGACGCCTCCCCTCACGCTGGCATTTACCGAACGGTTTGCTATCAGAATTATATCCAAATTCTGATAGAACAATGCCATTCGGGGCAAACGTCGCGCACGGCACGCTGCGCCGAGGAGTATGCTTGCCGCAGACGACGGACGACCGTCCGTCACGACTCTTTAGGGGATGTCTTTTTGGTCCTTGTTCGTTAGGTTCGTCCGACCGTGCCACGGCACCGCCGTCAGATGGTGCGCTTCGCGCGGTCGCATAGCCGCAAACGACAACGAACAGGGATTACTATGTCGAATTTCCCCAGGTCAAACACTTTTGACCCCAACCTCGTCCGCACCAAGATCATGGGGCCGAACCCCCTCAAGCTCTGCGAGGAGCTCCTGCGCGCCGCCCGCCTGCCACGCGGCAGCCGCGTCTGCGACCTTGGCAGCGGGACGGGAATCACCAGTGTCATGCTCGCCCGCGAGTACGGGCTGAACACCTACGCGGTCGACCTCTGGAGCGACCCCGAGCAAAACCGGGAGTTCTTTCGCCGGATGGGCGTGCCGGACGGCACCATCCATCCCGTCAAGGCGAACGCCTCGGAGGGACTGCCCTTCTCGCCAGGGTTCTTTGACGCCGTGGTGAGCGTCGACTCCTACAACTACTACGGTCGCGACCCCGACTACCTGGGCAAGCGCCTTCTGCCCTACGTCAAGGCGGGCGGAATGCTGTACCTGTGCATCCCCGGCATGGTGCGCGACTGCCACGACAGCCTGCCCGACTGCCTGCTTGCGTCGTGGACGCCCGAGCAGCTGGAGTACATGCACGACATCGACTGGTGGCGCGCGATGATCGGACGGACCGAGGGCGTGGACATCCTGGAGGCGCGCGCCATGGACTGCACGAGCGAGGCCTGGTCGGACTGGATTGCCTGCGACAACGAATACGCCGCAGGTGACCGCGCCGCCGTCAGGGCGGGCGCGCTCGACTACCTGAACACCATAGCCATCACCCTGCGCAAGCGGTAGCGCACAAGCGGGCGGCGGGCCGGCGCATCACGGGTCGGCCCGTCGCCCCACCACGGACGTTCGCCCCCCCTGCCGAGAAGTGCGTCAGGCGAACCGCACGCCCTCGTGCCGCAGCAGCGCCACCTTGGCGGGCATGCCGCCGCCAAAGCCCGTCAGGCTACCGTCGGCGCCGACCACGCGGTGGCACGGCACGATGACGCCAAGTGGGTTGCGACCCACGGCACCCCCGACCGCACGCGCCGACTGTCGGCGGCCGGTCCTTCTGGCGATGCGGGCGGCGATATCGCCGTAGGTCGTCGTCCTGCCATAGGGGATGTCCAGCAGCTCGTCGCGCACCAGCCGCTGGAACTCGGTGAGCTCGCCGCCAAGCGGCAGCTCGCACGGGTCGCCGGCGTCGCCCGCGAAGTAGCGGTCCAGCCAGGCCGTCGCCTGCGCGAAGACAGGCAGGTCATCGCGGCGCTCCGGCGGCTCGCGGAAACCCTGGGCGACGCGGGGCCAAGCGACCTCGAACCAGCAGCCGTCGAGAAGCTCGCCCGCGCTCGTGAGCGTCAGCGTGCCAACAAGACCAGTCTCGTACGTCATGTAAAGCATCGACATCAGCGCCCTTCTCGGCAGGGAGTGCCTCAATCAGACAGTTGGTTTTGTTGGGCGGGCCGTCATAAAGCTAACCCACATCTTACGAGGTGGCACGAAAGGGCTGCTCCTCGAACGCGCGACGGACGCCCGACTCGTACTCCTGGACGCTGTGCGTCCTTCTGACCAGGCGATGCACCGCAAGCGGGTCGGCAAAGCAGTCCTTGGCGTAGGACCACCACTCCTTCATGCGGAAGACGGCGTTGGGGCCGATCTCGTCCCGGTACGCGCGGAACAACAGGTCGTGAAAGCGCCTGAGCTCGTCACGGGTGACGGGCGAGCCGCCCTTGGCCATGCGTGCCAGCGCGGGGTTCGACAGGACGCCCCTGCCCAACATGATGTGTCGGGTCTGCGGCCACTCCCCCACCAAAGAGTCGATGTCGCCCAGGCCAAAGACGTTGCCGTTGTACGCCACGGGAAACGGCGCCCGCTCCAGCGTCAGGCCATAGTACTCGCGGCGCGGCGTGCCGCGGTAGGCGTCGTTGCGGACGCGCGGGTGGACGATCAGCTCGGCAAGCGGGCAGCGGCAATAGACCTGCAGGATGTCCTCGTACTCGCTGTCGTCCGCAAAGCCCAGGCGCGTCTTGACCGAGACCGGCAGCGGCGAGCGCTCGCACACGTCCAGCAGGAACCTCTCCAGCGCGTCGGGGTCGCGCAGGAAGCCAGAGCCCTTCCCTTTTGCCGTGACCGTGCCCGAGGGGCACCCCAGGTTGAGGTTGACCTCCCGATATCCCAGCTGCTCCAGCTGCTCGGCCGTCCAGACGAAGTCGTCGGCGTTCTTGGTCAGCACCTGAGCAACGACGTCCAGGCCACGGTTGTTCTGCGGGTCCAGCTCCACGCGATAGCGCTTGCCGAGGGGCGTGCCCGGGCGCGACGGCGTGACGAACGGCGTGTAATACCTGTCCATCTTGCCGAAGACCTCGGCGTGGACCCGGCGGAACACGTGCCCGGTGATTCCCTCCATGGGGGCTAGCGAGAAGATCATCGAGTCTCCCTCTCCTACCGTCCGAACGACCCTCGTGCGATGGCGACACCCGTCGCGGCACTGCCCATGCGACGGCACCCGTCGCAACCTTTGCACTTTACTTCATCCGGCTTTCTGATGGATGGCGCGCCCGCCGCCCGCGCGGCCGAATCGCGCCCGGGGCCTTGGGTAGACTCTTCCGCGTACAAACCCCGAGCGTAGAAAGGCCCTCGCACATGAACCGACGACCCTCTCGCCCGATCTTCAACTTCGCGCTTTTGGCGCTGGGTTCCGCCATCGCGGCGTTCGCCGTCGAGGAGTTCCTCGTCCCCAACACCATCCTGGACGGCGGCGTCATCGGCGTCGGCATGATGGTCTCGCACATCACCGGGATTCCGCTCGCGCTTCTCACCGTACTTCTCAACGTGCCCTTCCTCGTGCTGGGCGGGGTAAGGCTCGGCCGCGGGTTCACCGTGCGCGCGGCGTTCTCGATGACGGTGTTCTCCTGCTGCGTCGAGCTGTTCAGCGGCTGGGCCAACGCCACCGGCGAGACGCTTCTGGCCGTCTGCTTCGGCGGCGTGCTGCTTGGCCTGGGCGTGGGCATCGTCATCCGCGAGGGCGGCTGCCTCGACGGCACCGAGGCCGTGGCGATCCTGGTAAGCCGACGCACCGACCTTGCCGTCGGACAGATGGTGTTGGGCATGAACATCGTCATCTACGGCATGGCGGGCGTGCTGTTTGGCATCGACCGCGCGCTGTACTCGCTGCTCACGTACTTCATCACGTCCAAGGTGCTCGACATGGTCGAGTCCGAGATGAACCAGGCCAAGGCCGCGGTCATCATCACCAACGACGCCCGTCAGATCTGCTCGCGGATCTACGAGCGCATGGGCCGCACCGTGACCATCATGGACGGCAAGGGCATGCTCAGCGGCCGCAAGAAGGTCCTGTACTGCGTCATCACCAAGTACGAGGTCCGCGAGCTGCGCGAGGTCATCGACTTGGTCGACCACTCCGCGTTCGTCTCGATCTCCGACGTCTCCGAGATCATCGGCAACCACGTAAAGAGCCCTGTCGAGAAGGACCGTCTGCCCGAGGGAATCTGACGACCCGGCAATGCCCCGACCGACCAAAGAGGGTCCCGACGCGCCTTATCCGGCTGCGTCGGGACCCTTGCTCGTGCGACGTTGCCCCAGCCTACCTCTGGCTGCTCGCGATCGCCTGGTCGATCAGCTTGTCGAGCGCCTTCTGCTGCTCACCGGACGTGATCGCACCCACGATCGGGCTGCCGACGATCTGCCCGTTCTTGTCGACGACGTAGGTGGTCGGGTAGGAGTACAGGCCCGAGGTAAACTGGCCGGCCTCGCTGGCAGTCTTGAACCAGACGTTTTTGTAGGTCACGCCCTTCTTCGACAGGACGTCCTTGGCCTCGGCGATCGCCTGCTTGTCACCGTCCAGCGTGAAGGAGTTGATGCCGACGACCTCGCCGCCCTTCTCGGCAAGCCTCTTGTTGAGGGCCTCGAGCTCGCCCAGCTCGCCGACGCACGGCTTGCAGCTGGTAAACCAGAAGTTGACGACGGTGACCTTGTTGCGGGAGAAGATCTCGTCGCTGCTCACGTCGTTGCCGTCGAGGTCCTTGCCCTTGAAGGTCGGGAACTTGGTCAGCTCGGCGGCGTCGGCAGGCATTCCGGCGCTCGACCCGTCGACGCTGTCGCCCGCGCCCGGGGCGGCGCCGCAGTCGGGGTACTTCTGCTCGAGGATCGTCAGCTTGCCCTCAATCTCCTTGATCTGCTCGGCACCGGCCTTGAGCGTCTTGAGCTCGTCGGCGGTGAACTTGTCCTTGGCGGCCTCAATCGTGTCCAGAAGGAAGTCGCCGTAGTTCTTGCCGTCCTCGATCATCGTCATGTTCTTGTTGGCCGACAGAAAGACCTTCTCCCAAAGCTGGGAGTTCGTGGAGAGGATGTCGTTCTCCTTCTGCATGAGCTTCTGGTAGAGCTTGGCTGCCGCGTCGGCCGTGCTCGGGTCCTCCGACATCAGGGCCGCGATCTCGGAGTCGGCCGTCTTGGCGTCGGCGGCGCCACCCTTGGGGGCGGAGCATGCCGCAAGGCTAATCGCCAGCAGGGGGACCAGCAGGGCCGTCGCGATCTTCGTGAGCTTCATTACCATTCCTCCAATTTGGGTCGATACCTGCTTCTTGCTTACTTGTCCTTACTTACTTGTCCTCGCATCGCCGGGCGCGCTTGCCGCCCGACGGGGAAAGGCCGTAGTGGAAGTCGAGCGCGTCGACGGGACAGGCACCGATGCACTTGCCGCAGCGGATGCACTCGGCGCTGTTTGGCGAGGCCGTGACGTCGACATCCATCTGGCACGCCGCCGCGCACTTCCCGCACGAGACGCACCTGTCGTGGTCGAGGCTGACCTCGAGCAGCGACACCTTGTTCATCAGGCCGTAGAACGCGCCGAGCGGGCAGATCCACTTGCAGAACGGGCGGAAGAACACCACGCTCAGCACGACCACCGCCACAAGCACCGCCAGCTTCCAGGAGAACAGCGGTCCCAGCGCGGCGCGAATGCCGGGGTTGGTGGCGGCCAGCGGAATCGCGCCCTCGAGCACGCCCTGCGGGCAGAGGTACTTGCAGAAGAACGGGTCTCCCATACCGATGTCGTCCACCACCAGCACGGGCAGCGCGACCACGGCCAGCGCCAGCACGGCGTACTTGAGGTAGGTCAGCGGCCTGAGCCCGCGCGTGGACAGCTTCTTGCCGGGAACCTTGTGCAGAAGCTCCTGCAGCCAACCGAACGGGCACAGAAAGCCGCACACAAACCTGCCGAGAAGAACACCGAGCAAGATGAGCGTCCCCGTCACGTAATAGGAGAAGCTGAACCTCGACGAGCCGACCACCGCCTGGAACGATCCGATCGGGCAGGCGCCCGACGCCGCGGGGCAGGAATAGCAGTTGAGGCCCGGTACGCAGGCCACCTTGCCAGCCCCCTGGTAGATGCCACCCCTGACGAAGTTGGGCAGGTGGACGTTCGACAGCAGCGTGGCCGCCGCCTGAATCCAGCCGCGAAAGCGAGCAAGGAGCCGCGACGCGGAGCGAGTCTTGTTATCCAATTCCGACACACTCCAGACACAGCCTGATCGCCTTTGCCAAAACTGCTGCCGCCTCGCCGCGCAAGGCGCCAAAACAGACCATGGCAACCCCAACTACCAGCAGCGCAATCTGGACGGCGGGCTTTATCGTCCTGAACAATTCGACCACTCCCTTCGCTTCTGGCACGATTGGAACATATCGGATATAAAATCCGCGTTAAGAGCCAGACGCACACACCTGGAGAGCCCCATGCGCATTTTGGTCGTCGAGGACGAGCGGGAGCTTTGCGACGCGATTGTCCGCTCCCTGAGAAACCTTGCATACAGCGTCGACTCCTGCCATGACGGCTTGGAGGCGACGGAACTTCTCGCCATCGAGCGCTTCGACCTGGTCGTGCTCGACCTGAACCTGCCGGGTCTGGACGGGATGGAGGTGCTGGCAAGGCTGCGCGAGACCGACCTCGACACGAAGGTGCTCATTCTGTCGGCGCGCGGCGAGGTTTCCGACAAGGTGGCGGGGCTGGACGCCGGGGCCAACGACTACCTGACAAAGCCGTTCCACCTCGACGAGCTCGCAGCCAGGATCCGCAGCCTCACGCTCAGGCGGTTCACACAGAGTGATGTGGTCCTGACCTGCGGAAACCTCTCCTTCGACACGAAGGCCCGTTCGGCGGTCGTTGGTAACGAGACCCTGACACTCACCCGGAAGGAGACGGGGATCCTCGAGTACCTCATGCTCAACCAGGGGCGCCCGGTGAGCCAGGAGGAGCTTATCGAGCACGTGTGGGACGCCAACGCAAACAGCTTCAGCAACTCGGCCCGGGTGCACATCTCGTCGCTGCGCAAGAAGCTGCGCGGCGCGCTGGGGCACGACCCCGTGCGCAACCGGATCGGCGAGGGCTACGTGATGGAGGACATCGGATGAGAAGGCTCTCCCTGCAGTGGCGCATCACGCTGACGACGGCACTTCTCGTCTGCGCGGCCTGCGTCCTGACAAACTGTCTGATCGGATACTCGGGCATGCGCTACATGGACTCGATCGGCGACAAGATCTCGACGTTCGCCGAGGCAGGGGCCCAAAAGGACGGCCCGCTTGCGTTCGACCCCACGAGCGCGGGGATCGACGACGAGGTCACCGTCATCGTGGGCGGCGCCCAGGAGGCGTTCGGCACGACGAGCTGGTGCATCACCGCCGCGGTGACGCTGGCGGGCGGCGTGCTCGCGTACTTTGCCAGCGGGCGGGCGCTGCGGCCGCTGCAGGACTTTGCCGCGCAGGTAGAGGACGTGCGTCCCGACAACCTCGCAATCACCAGGCTCGACGAGGACGTCCCCGCCGAGCTCGCGCGCTGCAGCGCGTCGTTCAACGACATGATCGCGCGACTCGACGAGGGCTTCTCGGCACAGCGACAGTTCACGGGCAATGCCGCACACGAGCTGCGGACGCCGCTCGCGCTCATGCAGGCGCAACTCGAGCTCTTCTCGGCCGAACACCCCGACGCCCGGCCCGAGACCGCCGAGCTTGTGACGCTGCTGCGCGAGCAGACCGAGCGCATGGCGCAAATGACCAAGACCCTGCTCGAGATGAGCGAGCTGCGAACCGTCCCCTGCACCGACCCGATCGAGGTGGGCCCGCTGCTGGAGGAGGTCGCCACCGACCTCGCCCCGCTCGCCGAGCAAGGCGGGATCGCCCTCGAGCACGCCGGCGACGCGCGCATGGTCGGCAGCGACACCCTCATCTACCGCATCGTCTTCAACCTGGCCGAAAACGCCATCCGCTACGGACGTCCCAACACGACGGTCACCCTGTCCGCCTGCCAGCGGGACGGTCGCGTCCTCATCCGGGTCGCGGACCAGGGCCCCGGGATTCCCGCCGAGCTGCAACAGAGCATCTTCCAGCCCTTCTTCCGAGTCGACAAGTCCCGCAGCAGGGCCCGTGGCGGCGTGGGCCTCGGCCTTGCGCTGGTGTGGGAGATTGCGTCGCTCCACGGCGGCACCGCCTCTGTCGAGAAGAGCTGCGAGGATGGCACCGTCATGCTCGTGGACCTGCCCGCCGGCGAGTGCCCTGCGGCCTAGCGTTAACCCACCCTGACGTCGACCCGCGCGTTCTTCTCGTCAGCAAAACAGACAACCCCTCTGGCAATCAGCACTTGCCAGAGGGGTTGTCACATCTATCTAGCTTGGAAAACGCAGATGCTAACCTACTCCCACTCAACCGTGCCAACGGGCTTCGGGGTCAGGTCGTAGCAGACGCGGCAGATACCCGGGACCTCGGCGGTCACGCGCTCGGTGATGCGCTTCAGGAGCGCCCAATCGAGCTCGGGGACCTCGGCGGTCATGATGTCGACGGTGTTGATGCAGCGGATGATGCAGGGCCAGTCGTAGGCACGCTTGCCCTCGCGGACGCCGGTCGCGCGGAAGTCGGGCACGACGGCAAAATACTGCCAGATGGTCAGACCTGCGTTGTCGATCTCCTCGCGGACGATCGCGTCGGCGTCGCGGAGCGCCTCGAGGCGGTCGCGGGTGATGGCGCCGAGGCAGCGGACACCCAGGCCGGGACCAGGGAACGGCTGGCGCTCGACCATGTTCTCGGGCAGGCCGAGCTCGCGGCCGACCACGCGGACCTCGTCCTTGTACAGCAGCTTGACGGGCTCGCAGAGCTCAAACTGCAGGTCCTCGGGCAGGCCGCCGACGTTGTGGTGGGCCTTGACGCCGTCCTTGGACTCGAGGATGTCGGGGTAGATGGTGCCCTGCGCCAGGAAGCTGACCTCGTTGCCGACCTTGCGAGCCTCCTCCTCGAACACGCGGATGAACTCGGCGCCGATGATCTTGCGCTTGGCCTCGGGCTCGGCGACGTCGACCAGCTTGTCCAGGAAGCGGTCGGTGGCGTCCACATAGATCAGGTTCGCGTCCATCTGATTCTCGAACACGTCGACGACCTGCTCGCTCTCGCCCTTGCGCATGAGGCCGTGGTTCACGTGCACGCAGATCAGCTGCTTGCCAATCGCCTTGATGAGAAGTGCCGCGACGACGGAGCTATCAACGCCACCGGAGAGGGCCAGCAGGACCTTCTTGTCGCCGACCTGCTCGCGGACTGCGGCGACCTGCTCGGCGATAAACGCCTGGGCAAGCTCGGGGGTGGTGATGCGCACCATGTCGTCGGGACGCTTGTTGGGATCCATGCAGAGCTCCTTTGGGTTCGATGGGACCGCGCCGCACAGGCGCACACGTCATAGCATCTGATTTTATTCAGCCAAAGACCAGCTTGCCTTTGCTGTCGGCAGATATTCGGCGGGGCAACGGCGATTCCATCACGTCAGCCAGACAAACACGCATTTCTGGCGAGAAGAACCGACCACTTGCAACAAGAAGGCGTAAACGACCGCGAGCTCCTCGTGGCGAAAAGGGACGGGCAGGAGGCCCTCGTCCTTCTCGAGACCGAACTCCAGGAGCGCGGTCTCTGATGGCCAAGGCGTAGTCGCACCGACGGACGATTCAATTGGCACAATTAGAACGGTTGTTCGATGGATTTCATGTCGGATAAAACCGTCCGCGGCCCAGGCTATGCTAGCTTGATTACTTACACAACCGAGGCGCAGAGAGGGAGCACCGGAAGAGCGCGTATGGCAAAGAACACCGCAAACTATGGCAACGACAGCATCCGCCAGCTCAAGGACGAGGAGCGCGTCCGCCTTCGTCCCGCCGTCATCTTCGGCTCGGACGGTCTCGACGGCTGTGCCCACGCCGCCTTCGAGATCCTGTCCAACGCGGTCGACGAGGCTCGCCAGGGCTACGGCAAGCTGATCACCCTCACCGCCTTCGCCGACGGCTCCATCCAGGTGGAGGACAACGGCCGCGGCTGCCCGCTCGACTGGAACCCCACCGAGAAGCGCTTTAACTGGGAGCTCGTCTTCTGCGAGCTCTACGCCGGCGGCAAGTACGACAACAACGGCAGCGGCGACTACGACTTCTCGCTCGGCACCAACGGCCTGGGCTCGTGCGCGACCCAGTACGCCTCCGAGTACATGGACGTCACGGTCTGGCGCGACGGCAACAAGTACTCCTTGCACTTCAAGAAGGGCAAGGTCGTGGGCGCCAAAAAGAAGGCCCTGCTGGTCGAGCCCGCCGACGAGGCGCGTACCGGCACCACCATCAAGTGGCGCCCCGACCTCGAGGTCTTCACCTCGATCGACATCCCCGACGAGTGGTATCGCGAGACCATGCGCCGCCAGGCCGTGGTCAACGCCAACGTCACCTTCCGCCTCCGCCTCGAGGGCAAGGACGGCGAATTCACCGAGGAAGACTTCTGCTATCCCAAGGGCATCGAGGACTACGTGCTCGAGAAGGTCGGCGCCAACTACCTGACCGAGCCCTTCTTCGTCGAGGCGGACCGTCGCGGCCGCGACCGCGAGGACCTGCCCGACTACAACGTCAAGATCACAGCCTGCATGTGCTTCTCGCGTACCTTCCAGATGCAGGAGTACTACCACAACTCATCGTGGCTCGAGAACGGCGGCTCGCCCGAGAAGGCCGCCCGCAGCGCCCTGACCAGCGCGCTTGACGCCTACATCAAGAGTCAGGGCAAGTACAACAAGAACGAGAGCTCAATCAAGTGGCAGGACGTCCAGGACTGCCTGGTGCTGGTGACCAACTGCTTCTCCACGCAGACCTCCTACGAGAACCAGACCAAGAAGGCCATCAACAACCGCTTCATCCAGCAGGCCATGACGGCCTTCTTCA
>CAKVON010000009.1 GCA_934792625.1 uncultured Atopobiaceae bacterium | reverse complement strand
CCGGGGACGGTGAAGGCCTGGATGCCCTCGCCGATGACGGCGGCAGCCTCAGAGGCGGTCTTGACGCCGCGCTTGACGGCCAGGGCGCAGCCCAGGGTGTAGGCCCACTCGGCGTTCTGGAACGCGATGGACTGGGTGTTGTGGACGATCTCGCGCGGGTTGAAGCCCTTGTCAGTGCAGATCTTCAGCGCGTCCTCGAGGGAGGCGATGCCGTTGTCGGCGAGGCACTTGTCGATCTTCTCGACGCGGCGCTCGTAGCCTTCGAAAGTAACAGCCATTGTTGTATCCCTCCCTTTCTACTCGTGAACCGGGAACGTGCTGGCGACGGAGTGGGTCTCCTCGTCGGTACGCGGGTCGATGTACTTGGCGGCGTTGTCCCACTGGCCATAGTGACCCATGGCGCCGGAGATGGCCTCCTCGGGGGTCTTGCCGGCCTTGACGGCGTCGGTGAACTTGCCGAGGTTGAGGAACTCGAACGCGATGATCTCGTTGTTCTCGTTCAGGGCCATGCGGGTGACGTAGCCCTGGGCGAGCTCGAGGTAACGGGCGCCCTTGGCCTTGGTGCCGAACATGGTGCCGACCTGCGAGCGCAGGCCCTTGCCCAGGTCGTCCAGGGAGGCGCCGACGGGCAGGCCGCCCTCGGAGAACGCGGTCTGGCTGCGGCCGTAGACGATCTGCAGGAAGATCTCGCGCATGGCGACGTTGATGGCGTCGCAGACGAGGTCGGTGTTGAGGGCCTCGAGGATCGTCTTGCCGGGCAGGATCTCGGACGCCATGGCGGCCGAGTGGGTCATGCCAGAGCAGCCGATGGTCTCGACCAGGGCCTCCTCGATGACGCCCTCCTTCACGTTAAGCGTGAGCTTGCAGGCACCCTGCTGGGGAGCGCACCAACCCACACCGTGCGTGAGGCCAGAGATGTCCTTGACCTCCTTGGCCTGAACCCACTTGCCCTCCTCGGGGATGGGCGCGGGGCCGTGGTATGCGCCCTTGGTCACGGGGCACATGTTCTCCACTTCCTGAGAATACTGCATGGATCTCCTCTCGTTACTTCCTTTAGGAGTCCGGACGCGCGCGAGCGGGCCCGGCCCTCTCCTGCCGTACTTGGTCAGCATCATACCGCGAAACAACCCCCAATTCGGTGAGCGAGCGGAAAACCAACGCAAGCACTTCTCACCAAACGATAGGGTTGACCAGCGAGTCGTATACAACTTGGCGTGCCAGGGGCCACACCGGGCGGGACGGCGGGCGGATGGCGAGAAGTGCGTGGGGCGGGTAGAATGCCCACGGGTCGCATACGCGACCCCAAACCAACCCTGAAAGGCGGCCCACACATGGCATGCGTCGACCACGAGCGCGCGATTCGCACCGGGGCGGACGACTCCGTCCCCACCTTCGACGAGAACCGGCTGTCGGAGGTGCGTCACGTCATCGGAGTCGTGTCCGGCAAGGGCGGCGTCGGCAAGTCCCTGGTCACGGGCATCCTGGCCGTCGAGCTCGCCCGCCGCGGCCACACCGTGGGCATCATGGACGCCGACATCACCGGCCCCTCCATCCCCAAGATGTTCGGCATGTCGGGCCAGCACGTCTCGGCACTCGGCAACCTGCTGCTCCCCAACATCTCCGGGCACGGCACCAAGGTCATGAGCGCCAACCTGGTCGTCGGCGACGAGGAGACGCCCGTGCTGTGGCGCGGCCCGGTGCTGGCGGGCGCCATCAGGCAGTTCTGGAGCGAGACGAGCTGGGGCCCGCTCGACTACATGCTGGTGGACATGCCCCCGGGAACCGGCGACGTCGCCCTGACCGTGTTCCAGTCGATGCCCGTCGACGGCATCGTCATCGTTTCGACCCCGCAGGACCTCGTCCGCATGGTCGTGGGCAAGGCCGTGCGCATGGCCCGGAAGATGGACGTCCCGGTCTTGGGCCTGGTCGAGAACATGAGCTACGCGGTGTGCCCCGACTGCGGCCGCCACATCGAGGTCTTCGGCCCCAGCCACGTCGGCGAGACTGCCTCCGAGTACGGCCTCGACGTGCTGGGCAGGCTACCCATCGACCCGTCCGTGGCCGACGCCTGCGACCGCGGCGCGATCGAGGACGAGCTGCCCGAGGGCCTGCTCGACGAGGCCGTCGCCCGCATCGAGGCGCTTGACGCGACGGACGCCTCCCCTGCCGAGAAGAACAAGGGCTAGCGTGGCGCGCGCGACCACGAGAAACGGCCGCGAGTCCCGTGCGGCCCGCCAGGCCCGCCTGGAACGCGCCGCCCGACGAGTTTCGGTTCCCGACGCCTGCGACGTCTGTGTCGTGGGCTGCGGGGCGGCCGGCACCGTCGCCGCGACCGTCGCCGCCGAGGCCGGCGCAAGCGTGGTCGCGCTCGACGCCGCCACCGAGGTCGCGCGCACGATCCTGGCGACGGGCAACGGCCGCTGCAACCTCTCCAACGAGCACGTGGACCCCGTGCGCTACAACGCCCCCGACTTCGTCTCCCCCATCCTGGGCGACGACGCCGGCGAACGCGTCCTGGCATGGTTCGACGGCTGCGGCCTGGCCTGCACGTCGATCGACGGCAGGCTCTACCCGCGCAGCCTCTCGGCCGCATCCGTGCGCGACGTGCTCCTGGCTCGCGCCGCGGCCTCCGGTGCCACGCTGGCGCCGATGCGAGGGGTCACGCATGTCGAGCACACGGCGGGCGGCGCGACCGCGTCGTCGGGCGGCGAGCTTCTCGTCACCTACCGCGAGTCGTTCGATGGAGGGCGCGAGCGCACGCTGTGCGCACGCTGCGTGGTCGTGGCGCTCGGGGGCCCGCGCGACGGTCTCGCGTGCCTGGAGCCGCTTGCCGGCCTGCGACTTTCCCTCGCGCCCGCAAGCCCCGTGCTGTGCCCGATCGCCTGCCGCATGGACGGCCTCGCCGCCCTCGACGGCCGCCGCGCCACCGCGCGCATCACGCTCGAGCGCGACGGGGACGAGCTCGCCGCCGAGGCGGGCGAGCTGCTCTTCCGCGAGTACGGCGTCTCCGGCATCGCCGTGTTCGACCTGTCGCGTGTGGCCGCGGCTGGCGACACCCTGCGCATAGACCTCGTTCCCGAGAAGGACGAGGCCGAGGTCGAGCGCATGCTGTCGAGCCGCGACATGCGCGTCGCCCTGCGGGGACTCGTGAGCCCCGAGATCGCCGACGCACTTCTCGGCAGCATGGCCGAGGCCGACGCCGCGCAGGCGGCACGCCTGATCAAGGGGCTGCGACTGCGTGTCACGGGCCTTGCGGACACAGGGCATGCCCAGGTCACGCGCGGTGGCCTATCGCTTGGCGACTTCGACGCGCGGACCCTTGCCGCCCGTGGCGTCGAGGGCCTGTTCGCGTGTGGCGAGGCGCTTGACGTCGACGCCGACTGCGGCGGGTTCAACCTCACGTGGGCCTGGCTGAGCGGCCAGGTCGCCGGCACCAATGCCGCCGCCCTCGCCTCACACGCCGCTCACATCGCACGCGCCAACACGACGCCCTAGGAGGGCACACATGATCCAGGTCTCCAACCTCCGCGTTGACCCCAAGGCACACGACGGCTCCGAGAGGGCCGAGGGCGCCTGCCTCAGGCGCGCCGTCGGGCGTCGGCTTCGCGTGCGCGACGAACAGATCACTAGCCTCGAGATACGCCGTCGCTCGATCGACGCGCGCAAGCGAGACAGCCTGCACTTCCTCTACACCGTGCGCATCACGCTCGTCGGCGGTGCCAACGCCGAACGGACGCTGTTGGACAAGCTGCGCGGCCGACACGACGACCGCGGCGTCACCCTCGTGCAAAACGAGCCGCAGGCCTGGACGCCCCGCACGCGCAAGCCGCTCGACGAGCGAGTCGTTGTCGTCGGCGCCGGGTGCGCGGGCCTGTTCTGCGCCCTGGAGCTGGCGCACGCCGGCCTGGAGCCGCTCCTTGTGGAGCGCGGGGACGACGCGACCCGTCGAACCGACGCCGTCGAGAGGTTCAACGCAACAGGCGAGCTCGACCCCGAGAGCAACATCCAGTTTGGCGTCGGCGGCGCGGGGACCTTCTCGGACGGAAAGCTCGCCACGGGTACCAAGAGCAAGCTGCACAGGCTGATCCTCGAGACGTTCGTGGACGCGGGCGCGGGGCGCGACATCCTGTGGGACTCCCACCCGCACGTGGGAAGCGACGTCCTGCCGAGGGTCGTGGACGACCTGTGCCGGCAGATTCGCGACCTCGGTGGAGAAGTGCGCTGCCGTTGCCGCATGACCGACCTGGACGCGAGCGACGGGCGCGTGCGTGCCGTGACGCTCGAGACGCGCGACGCCGAGACGGGCCTCGTGATCGAGGAGCGCGTCCCGACCTCGCATGTCGTTCTCGCATGCGGCCACTCCGCACGCGACGTGTTCGAACTTCTCGCCAGGCGCGGCGTGACCCTGGAGCGCAAGACCTTCGCCATGGGCGTGCGCATCGAGCACCTGCAGGCCGACATCGACCGTGCGCAGTACGGGCGCTTCGCGGGGCTGCCCTCCCTGGGGGCCTCGCCATACAAGCTGGTGAGCCACCTGCAAAACGGCAGGAGCGCCTTCTCGTTCTGCATGTGCCCCGGCGGCTACGTCGTCGCGGCGGCAAGCGAGCCCGGACACGTGGTGACCAATGGCATGAGCCTGGCCGCCCGTGACGGTCGCAACGCCAACTCGGGCCTTCTGGCGAACGTGCGCCCGGAGGACCTTCCGGGCGATGACCCGCTGGCGGGCGTGCGCCTGCAGCGCGAGTGCGAGGCCAGGGCCTTCGAGCTTGGTGGCGGCGGATTCGTGGCCCCGGCACAGCTTGTCGGGGACTTCCTGTCGGGCGCGACCTCGAGCGCGGGCGGCCGCGTGGAGCCCACCTACCCACGCGGCGTTACCTGGGGAAGCGTCGAGCCGTGCCTTCCGGACTACGTGGCCGACACGCTTCGGGCGGCCATTCCCGACATGGCTCACAGGTTGCATGGTTTTGACGCGAGCGACGCCGTGCTCACGGGCATCGAGAGTCGCTCGAGCTCCCCCGTTCGCGTGACGCGAGGCGAGACCTGCGAGAGCGTAAGCTGTCAGGGCCTGTGGGTCGCGGGCGAGGGTGCCGGCTACGCCGGTGGCATCATGAGCGCGGCGACCGACGGCATCCGCGTGGCACGGGCCCTCACGGCAACCCTCGATCCCGGCAGCCGCTAAGCGATCCAGGCAGCTGCGGGCCGATCGCGGCAATTGCCAACCGCCCGCGGCGATTGGCAACAGGAATGGCTAGACGATCTCGTCGTCGTCGTCCTGCGCGTCGACCACGGTACGGAACGTGATGTTGCGGTTGAGGAAGAACTGGAAGCACCCGACGATCATGACCGCGAGCAGCTTCACGAAGACGGGCGGCAGGCCTGGCAAGACGTGCATGCCGGTCCCAATGATGCCCTCGGACACCAACAAGCCCAATAGGCCGATCGAGAAGAACGCGATGCAGCGCTTGCCGGTCTTGTCGCGGACCTTGAAGGTGAAGCGACGGTTGAAGTAGAAGCTCATCGCGACGCCGACAGAGGTGCTGAAGACGTTCGCAAGGAGCGGGTTGATCTTGAAGAGACTGGTCAGAAACCAGAAGATGACTGTGTCAGTGGCAGAGCAAAGCGCGCCGAACATGCCGTAGCGCACGAACTGAACGAGCGTCTCGGCCAGGGAGGCCTTCTTCTCTGGATCGATCTTGTGACCGTGCACGGGTCTTTCTCCCCCTGGTCGGGCAGCCCGCCGACGCGCGTCACGGGGCAACGCGCGGGTCCGATGGCCTTCGGGCGGGTGCAGTCGTAGTGAGTCACCACTTTAGCGTTAGTCCGCACATGCGGGTACCAGCCGCATGCGTACGCACGAATAAACCCCAATACCCTAACTAGAACCGAACCCCTAGTGCTTGGGATGCTTGCGGTAAGGCCGACGCGTCGCATGCGCGCTGCCCTTTCGCGCAGTCTGCTTGAGCCGACGCATGATGTCCTCCTCGGACGTACCCTCCACCATCGCCTTGAGCTCGACCAGCTGGTCTCGTGCCGCGGCGGCACGCTCGAAGTCCATGTCCTCGGATGCCGCGGCCATCTCCTCCTCGAGCGTGTCCATGAGGCGTGCGACCTCGTCACGCGGCAACTCGGCGAGCTCCGCAGCGACCTGCTCGGCGGTCGTGGTCGTGGCGGGGGTATAGAACTCGCCGTCCTTGCGAGAGCGCTTGCCAACGTTGTCCGACGCCTCGGCAATGAAGCTTGAGATGTCGTTGATGGCCTTTCTCACGGTCTTGGGCTCGATGCCGTGCTCGACGTTGTACTGCTCCTGGAGGGCACGGCGACGGCGCGTCTCGTCAATCGCCTCGCGCATGGAATCGGTGATCGTGTCGGCGTACATGACGACCTCGCCCGAGGCGTTTCGCGCAGCGCGGCCCATCGTCTGGATGAGTGAGCGGCGGTTTCGCAGGAAGCCCTCCTTGTCGGCGTCGAGAATGGCTACGAGCGAAACTTCGGGGATGTCCAGGCCCTCACGTAGCAGGTTGATGCCAACCAGAACATCAATCTTGCCCTGGCGCAAGTCGCGGATAATGTCCACGCGATCGAGCGTCGCCGTGTCGGAGTGCATGTAGTTGACGCGAATCCCCTCGTCCAGGAGATGGTCGGTCAAATCCTCGGCCATGCGCTTGGTAAGCGTCGTGACCAGGATGCGCTCCTTGCGGGCGACGCGGGTCTTGATCTCGGACTCGAGGTCGTCGATCTGGCCGCGAACGGGACGCACGTCGATCTTGGGGTCGAGAAGGCCCGTCGGTCGGATGATCTGCTCGACCGTGCGCTGGCTGACGCTCTCCTCGTAATCACCCGGGGTGGCCGAGACATAGATGAACTGAGGAATTCGGCTCTCGAACTCGTCGAAGCGAAGGGGTCGGTTGTCCAGGGCGCTTGGCAGGCGGAAGCCGTGTTCCACCAGGGTGACCTTACGGGAACGGTCACCCTCGTGCATGCCGCGAATCTGCGGGACCGTGACATGGGACTCGTCGATGATGCAGAGCATGTCCTTGGGGAAGTAGTCGATGAGCGTGAAGGGCGGTTCGCCGGGCTTGCGCCCGTCCAGGTGCCTCGAGTAGTTCTCGATGCCATTGCAGTAGCCCATGTTTTCGAGCATCTCGAGGTCGTATGCCGTGCGCTGCTGGAGGCGTTGGGCCTCGAGCAGGCGGTCGTCGGCCTTGAGCTCGGCCAGGCGCTCGCGAAGCTCGTCGTCAATCGTCTCGAGGGCGTGGTTGATCTTGGGACGCTCGGTCACGTAATGGGATGCCGGCCACACGGGAATGGCGTCGAACTCGCGAATGACCTCGCCGGTCGTCGAGTCGACCTCCGAGATGCCCTCGACCTCGTCGCCAAAGAACTCGAAGCGGATGGGGTTCTCGGCATAGGGAGGGAACACATCGACGGTGTCGCCCCGCACGCGGAAGGTGCCGCGAGACAGGTCGAAGTCGTTACGGTCGTACTGGATGTCAATCAGGCTGCGGATGAAGTCGTCGCGCTCGAGGGGGACGGACTTGTCGACGTTGGGAGCGAGACCCGCGTAGTCCTGCGGGCTGCCGATGCCGTAGATGCACGAGACCGAGGCGACGACGATGACGTCACGCCTGGACAGAAGGCTCGACGTCGCCTGGTGACGGAGCTTCTCGACCTCCTCGTTGATCGAGGAGTCCTTCTCGATATAGGTGTCGGACTGCGGGACGTAGGCCTCGGGCTGATAGTAGTCGTAGTACGAGACGAAGTAGACGACCGCGTTGTTGGGGAACATCTCGCGCATCTCGCCGGCGACCTGGGCGGCGAGAGTCTTGTTCGGCTCCATGATGAGGGTGGGCTTGTTCACGGCCTCGATGGTCTTGGCCATGGTGAACGTCTTGCCGGAACCCGTGACGCCCATGAGGGTCTGGTAGCGAAGGCCCTCCTCCACACCCTCCGCCAGAGCCTTGATCGCCTGGGGCTGATCGCCTGCGGGGTCGTAGGGCGAGGACACGGTCAGGGGCACGTCACCCTTCTGGACGCCGAAGCGCTTGAGCTCCGCACCGAAACGCTCTCCCGCAACATCTTGCATGAGTCCTCCCATCATCTGGGAACAGTCTACCCAATCATATGAACTAGTACAAATGTTCGTATCATGACGCGAGGAATTACTGTCTTGCCACAGGATAGAATGGACGGACCTACGAAGGGAGTTTTGGGTGAGCAAGAACCGTCGCGCCATTTCAATCACCGGCATCGTCTTGAGTGTGCCCCAGCTATTGCTGGGAATCCTCTTGTTTGCCAGTGGCGTAATTCTGAGCGTTGACGCGACGGCAGGGACCGACGCGGGCTTGTTCCTTGCGTTGGGACTGCTCATGCTCGCTACGGGCGTCACCCTCATCTCCGCAAGCCGCGCGTTGCTCGCGGAGACGCGCCAAGGCGCGCCAGAAGATGCCAAATCGCCGTCCTGTCCCCTTCCTACGGCGCCCGTGGTACCCACCCCTGTCGACGACGACTCCCAAGCCTCCGCCGACAAGCTCGATACGAACGATACGGCCGCGACAGACCTCGACGCGATGATCGCGAGGTCAGACGATGTCGTCGGGACCATTCGGGAACTCGCAGGCCATCCCGAGGCGTATTCGGGCGACACCGCAAGCAGGCTCGCCTCGATGGCGAAGTGCCTGGGCGTTCTCGAATGGGAAAGCGAGACGCCAATCACCTGCGACTGCCTCTTCCGCAGCGACCAGTTCTGGATGCCCGCCGCGCGCTTGAGCGACAAGGGCTACGAGCGCCAGCTCGCACTGGAGGCAATCCTCAACCTCTGCCGAGCGCCAGAAGCGAACCCAATCGCGACGATTGCCGGCATACAGAACCTCGAGCCCCGCGACAGCTGGCGACCGCCAGTCCCCTACCCCACAGCAAGCTCAATCGCGGGATCGCTCTCGCAACCGCACGCGGGCGAATGGGACATCCGCTTGGGTGTGGCCGATTGGGTCGAGTCGCTTCCCGACCCGTTCCGCATCAGCTACAGGTTCCGCTGCGACCTCACGCGTGGGACGGCATGCCTCCACATCGAGCCGACGCCGGCATTGTGCCTCGCGGGCATCACGCAGGACGACGGCCAACGCGAGGCCCTCGCAAGGCGTGTCACCTTCGCAAACTGCCTTCTCGTGGCACGCGGCGTCCTTGACGCCGACAAGTCCCATGCACTGACGCGGCTTGTGGTCAACGCGACCGACAGTCGTACAGACAACACCCTCCTGTCCATGGAGCTCGACCACGTCCGCCTGTACGAGGCAATCAGGTTTGCCGACACCACCGACCCCACCTCCGGCAAGCTGCCCCAGGCCGAGTGGGTGCGTGCGAGCGAGAACGGCGGCCAAGACAACACAACGCCCTTCTTCACCATCGACGACGACCTGTTCACGGTCGCCGACTGCCTACGCATGCCCGATCTCAGAAACGAGGAGTCCTCCCAGGCCATGCGCATCACATGCGGGGCACGCCGCCTGTCCGACCTCGCGCTCAACGAATCCACCGCCCGCGACGAGGCCTTCAGGCGCATCGTCGCGCATGACTACGAGAGCACCTCGGACCTGGTGGCAGCCCTCATGGAGGAGCGTGCCCAGGCCACTGACCCAACCGTCGCCGAGGCATGCGAGCGCACGAGCAGGCAACTGGTCGAGGGGACGATTGACGTTGGGGACACGCAGGCCCTCAGGCGCGCGTTCTGCCGCGGAGGCAGCCTTGACGAGGCGACCCTCAGGGCCGCGGCACTTCTCAACGGGTCCGATAGTGAACGCGACCCACAGGCAGCCATCGAAATCATGCGCGATGCGTTGCGTCCCATCGACGCGGCCAAGACCTATGACGACGATTCCTCCCGCGTATGGCGCTTCTTCAACTCGTTTTCCGAGCGCATCAGGTACAACCTGCTGAACGCGGGCGACGCACGCGAGGTTTGTCTCGTTCCTGACGCCTACTATCAGGCACATCTCTTTATCGCGCGCGAGCTCGTCCTGATGGACCAGATCGAGGAGGCCCGGCAACACCTGGAGCGGCTTAAGGAAATTGCGCCCCTGTCGGTCGAGGCGTTGATGGCCCACCTTCGCGTGCTCGAGAGGCAGGGCAAGCTCTACGACGCGATCGAGCTCATCAAGGAGCTCCTACCGCTCGTAACCTCCGCGCGTGACGCGGCCCTGCTTCAGTACAGGCTCGCCTTCTTCGAGTGGAAGCTCGGCAACAACGAGTTGTCTGTCGCTTGTTACACGCGCGCCCTTGCCTGGGACACCGAGATCGTCCCCATGGCACGCCAGGAACTCGAGGAGCTTTTGGAGAACGAGAAGGACATCAAGGTCCCGAAAAACCAGGCGGAAACCGCCAGGATTCTGCTGGACAACAACATCCCCCTCGGATTGGACGCAAAGGCCCTCGCCGACATGATGGCGATGGCGCGCGTCGCCTGCGACGAGGGCGTGTTCCCCGTATGCTGCCAGTTGGTGGTTGCCCTGTTCGACGCGACACATGATGACGCCCTCGTGGACGTCCACCAATCGCTCGTCCAAAAGGATGGGCTATAGCCGCAGGGGCGCAAGCGTAGATCCCGTCGGACCTGCCATCAATCGGCCGCTACCCGCGTCCCAACACCCGCCAGCCCTGTGCCTCGCGCTCGTCCCACCACGCATCGACCGCCGCAAGCAACGAAGTCTCGTCGCCCGCGTTGTCAATCACGGTGTTGGCATGGGCGGCGAGATAGCCGTCGGAAGGCTGGTTCGCGGCGCGAGCGTCAAAGTCGTCGGCCGTCATCCCTCGTCCAATCGCGCGCCGACGTCGAACATCCATGGGGCATGACACGACGAGGACCTCATCGGCAAGGTCGATCCTCTCGCCCATGCGATCCAAGAGCGGAACCTCTACCACAGCCACGCGAGGAGACTCCCCACAGCAACCCTCCTGGGCGCGGGCAAGGGCATCCGCCAGACGGTCCGCGATGGCCGGCAGCTCGATTGCCTCGAGCCTCGCGGCGTCGGCGCGAGTCGCAAAGGCGCGACGCGCGAGCTTGGCACGATCGAGCTCGCCGGTCACGGGGTCTACCAGGTCCTCGCCAAACGCCTCCGCGACATCGTCGAGAACGGGACTTCCAGGCTCCAACACCTCGCGCGAGATGGCATCCAAGTCGCAACGCCATGCGCCTCGCTCGACCAGGCGACGAGCCACGGAGGACTTGCCCGAGGCGATTCCCCCTGCCAAAAAGACGGTGTACACGACGCTCCCCCATTCTCCGAAACAAAAAACGGCGACCCGGGCATCGACCCGGGTCGCCGCGTCAACTCACACGGATTCTAGCGCAGGCACTTCTCGGCAGCCTACTCGGCGCCGACACCCATGACGTAGGCGCGGCACAGGCGCTCGGTCTGGACGATGGCGTCCATGTGGCAGCGCTCGCGGCCATGCGTGTTGAGGCACGCCATGCCAAAGGCGCCAGAGGCGATCTTGTTGCCCAGCACGTAGGCGGCGTTCGCGTCGGTCGAATAGTGGAAGCAGACCTGCGTGTTCCACTTGTCCTCGTCGCAGACGGCCTTGGCGCAGGCAATCAGCCTGTTGGTCAGGTCCCAGTCGTACGGGCCCTTGTGGTCGGACGCGATGATGCCGACGTGATGCTCGTTGGAGTCGTAGTCGGGGCCGATCAGCGTGATGTCCAGAGCCACGTACTCGCTGACCTCCTCGGGCACGTAGGCGCCGCCATGGCCGATCTCCTCGTAGATCGGGAAGGCGAACAGCGTGTCGCACGCGGGCTTGAGGCCAGTCTCGTGCAGCCAGCGCAGCACGTCCAGAAGGACGGCGACGGCGGCCTTGTCGTCGATGTGGCGCGACACCACGTAACCGTTGTCAAACGCCTGGAAGTGCGGGTCGACGCCGACGATGGCGCCCTCGGTCACGCCGAGCGCACGGGCGTCCGCCTCGGAGGCGACGTCGCCGATGATCGAGAGCGACATGTGGTCCTCGTCGCGCGGCTGCTGCTTACAGTCCTCGAACACGTGGACCGAGTGGTGATTGGCGATCACCTGCGCGTCGACGGTACGACCGTCACGACAGTGGATGCTGACGGTCTCGCCCTCCACGCTCGCCCAGTTGATGCCGCCGAGGTTGCGGACGCGAAGCGTTCCGTCCTCGTTGAAGCCACGGACGACGAAGCCGATCGTGTCCAGGTGGGCGCCCACGCAGACGCACTTCTCGGCATTGACGCCAGGGACGCGCACGTAGCCGGTGTGCTTCTGGTCCCACGTCATCTCGTAGCCCCACTCGCCCACCATGTGCGACAGGACGGGCTCGATGTCGGCGTAGTAGCCCACGGGACTGTCAACCTCGACGACCTTCCGGAACATGTCAAGAAGGACCCTGGGGTCGATTCCCTCGCAAAGCTCGTTGGTGTCCACTCGATCCTCCTACTGCTGGTCCTGGGGCTTGGCGTACAGGCCGACGAGCGTCTGGAGCACGTCGACCATGGTCTCGAGCTCGGGCACGGGGCAGAACTCCTTCACGCCGTGGGCGTTGTAGTAGCCGGCGCTCATGTTGGGGCACGGCATGCCGCGATAGCTCAGCTGGGCGCCGTCGGTGCCGCCACGCATCGGGATGATCTTCATGTCGTAGCCGTTGGCCTCGTAGGCGGCGCGGGCGTTGTCGACGAGGTGCTGGTTGCCGTCGAGAATGACCTCGGCCATGTTGCGGTAGGTCTGGGTGATCTCGATCGAGAGCACCTCCTGGCCGTACTCGGCGTTGACGAAGTCGACGGCACGACGCATCAGCTGCTCACGCGACTCGAAGATGGCGCGGTCGTGGTCGCGGATGATGTAGGTGGCGTGCGCGACCTCGCAGTTGCCGTCGATGCCGCACAGGTAGTAGAAGCCGTCGTAGTTCTCGGTGTACTCGGGGCGGTCCTGCGCGGGCAGCAGCTGGTGGAACCTGAGAAGGACCTCGGAGGCGTTGATCATGATGCCCTTGGCGGTGCCGGTGTGCACCGACAGGCCGCGCGCGGTGAGCTTGGCCTCGCTGGCGTTGAAGACCTCGTAGCTGAACTCGCCGCACGGGCCGCCGTCGAGGGTGTAGCCCCACTTGCAGCCGAACTTCTCGAGGTCAAGCAGCTTGGCGCCGTGACCGATCTCCTCGTCGGGGACGAAGGCGACGGCCAGGCCGGGGTGCGGGATGGTCGGGTCGTCCTTCAGGCGCTTGAGAAGCGACACGATCTCGGCGACGCCGGCCTTGTCGTCGGCACCGATGAGGGTGGTGCCGTCGGAGCAGACGATGTCCCAGCCGACCATGTGCTCGAGCGCGGGGTTGGTCTCGGGGTCGGTCGAGACCTCGCGGCCGTCGACGACGCCCATGACGAGCTTGCCGCCCTCGTAGTGGACGACGTGCGGGTGGACGTTCTCGCCGAAGGTCTGCCAGGCGGTGTCCAGGTGCGCGCAGAAGCCGAGGTGCGGCAGGTCCTCGCAACCCGCGGAGGCGGACCACTGCGCCGTGACGTACGCGTGCTCGTCGATGGTCACGTCCTCGGCACCCAGCTCGACCAGGTCGTTGTAGACGCAGCGCGCGATGTCGTGCTGGCACTCGGTCGACGGCACGTGCTCGGAGGAGTCGGGTGCCGACTGGCTGGAGATGCTGCAGTACTTGATGAACCTGTCCAGAACGTCGCTCATTGTTCTTCTCGATCCTTTCGTTTGACTGCTGATACTCTGCTACGCCTCGACGCCCACCTGGGGCTCGGGTGCGCGCTCGGCGTCGGTGAGGCCCTCGTCGAACAGGTGGCAGGCGCACATGTGGCCCGGCGCCACCTCGTGCATCTGGGGCACGCGCTCACGGCACACGTGCATGCACTTGGCGCAGCGCGTGTGGAAGACGCAGCCTGCGGGCGGGTTGGTCGGACTGGGCACGTCGCCCTCGAGGATCCTCTTGTCCTGGATGCGCTCGTGGCGGATGCGCGGGATGACGTCGAGGAGTGCCTTGGTGTAGGGGTGGCAGGGGTTGTCGAACAACTCCTGCTTGCTCGCCAGCTCCATCGTGTGGCCGAGGTACATGACCATAACGGTGTCGGCGATGTGCTTGACGACGGAGAGGTCGTGGCTGATGAAGATGTAGGCCAGTCCCAGGTTGTCCTGCAGCTGCTCGAGCAGGTTGATGACCTTGGCCTGGACCGACACGTCAAGCGCCGAGACGGGCTCGTCGCACACGACCAGCTCGGGCTCGAGCACGATCGCGCGGGCAATGCCGATGCGCTGGCGCTGGCCGCCCGAGAACTCGTGCGGGTAGCGGTACTTGTAGGCAAGATCCAGGCCGACGGCCTGCATGATCTGCTCGACACGGGCGTCGCGCTCGGCACGCGTCTTGTAGGTCTTGGCGATGTCGATCGGCTCGGCGATGATGTCGGCGACCGTCATGCGCGGGTTGAGCGAGCTGTACGGGTCCTGGAAGATGAGCTTCATCTTCTTGCGCGCCTCGGTGAGCGCCTGTCCCTTGAGCGAGGTGAAGTCCTCTCCGTCGAGGGCGACGGTGCCCGAGGTGGGCTCGGTCAGGCGAAGGACGCACTTGCCCGTGGTCGACTTGCCGCAGCCGGACTCGCCGACGATGGCGAAGGTCTCGCCGCGGTGGACGTCGAACGAGACGCCCTCCAGCGCGTGGACGCAGGCGCCGGCCTTGCCCAGCAGGCCCTTCTTGATCGGATAGTGCTTGGTCAGGTCGCGGACCTCGAGCACGACGTCAGTCATGTCCTTGTTCTTGCCCAAGGCTACTCACCCCACTTATCGGTGTACTTCCAGCAGGCAACCAGGTGGCTTTCGTTGCCCTTCTCGGCAGGCGCGAGCTGCGGCACCTCGCGGCGGCACAGGTCGCAGGCAAACGGGCAGCGCGGGTTGAACGGGCAGCCCTCGGGAATCTCGTTGAGCATGGGGACGTTGCCCGGAATCGCGTAGAGCTCGTCGACCGCGTCGTCCATCGACGGGATGGAGGCGATCAGACCCTGCGCGTAGGGGTGCTTGGGATGCGTGAACAGCTCGGCCGACGTGGCGTACTCGAAGGCGTGGCCGGTGTACATGACCAGGACCCAGTCGGCCATCTCGGACACGACGCCCATGTCGTGCGTGATGAGCATGACGCCGGTGCCGAGCTTCTCGCGCATGCTGTCGATCAGCTGCAGGATCTGCGCCTGGATCGTGACGTCGAGCGCCGTCGTGGGCTCGTCGCAGATGAGAAGCGCGGGCTCGCACGCAAGCGCCATGGCGATCATGATGCGCTGGCGCATGCCGCCCGACAGCTCGTGCGGGTACGACTTGAAGACCTTCTCGGGGGCGGGAATGCCCACGAGCTTGATCATCTCGAGCGCGCGGCGGTCGGCCTCGGCCTTGTCCATCCCGGGGTTGTGGACCAGGATGCCCTCGCGGATCTGCCTGCCCGCGGTCATGACCGGGTTCAGCGAGGTCATGGGCTCCTGGAAGATCATCGAGATGTCCTTGCCGCGGTACTTGCGGCGCTGCTCCTTGTCCAGGGGCGCCAGGTCGGTGCCCTGGAAGTCGATCGAGCCGCCGCAGATCTTGGCGACGGGCTCGGGCAGAAGGCCCATGACCGAAAGCGCGGTCATCGACTTGCCGCAGCCGGACTCGCCGACGACGGCGAGGGTCTCGCCCTTGCGCATGGTAAAGGAGAGGTTGGTGATCACGGGCAGTCGGCCGTCCTCGGTGTTCAGGACGACGTCAAGGTTGCGGACGTCGAGAAGGGGCTTCTCCTCGTCGGCCCTCTCCAGAAGGGCCGCGGTGGTCTTCTCGGCCGCATCCACGACCTCCTCGGAGAAGGTCGGGGTTTCGATGGTCTCTTCAGACATGCTCATACCTCCCCTATGAACGCATCTTCGGGTCGAGCGCGTCGCGCATGGCGTCACCAAGCAGGTTGAAGGCCATGACCGTGACGATGATGGCGATGCCCGGGATGACGCTGTAGTACGTGTTCGACTGGATGTAGGGCTGGCTGGCCGAGATCATCTGACCCCAGCTGGCCATCGGGGGCTGCACGCCCAGTCCCAGGAAGGACAGGGTTGCCTCGGACAGGATTGCGTCCGGGATGCCCAGGGTCGCGGTGACGATGAGCGTGGAGACGCAGTTGGGCAGCAGGTGCTTGAGGATGATGCGCATCGGCTTGCCGCCAGACAGGATGCAGCTCTGGATGTACTCGGAGCCCTTGAGGCGCATGACGTCGCCGCGGATCAGGCGCGCGGTGCTCGTCCAGCCCAGAAGGCCCAGCGCCACGTACAGGTTGCCCAAGCCAGGACCCATGACGAACATCACGACGATCGCGAACAGCAGGAACGGGAAGCTCGAGAAGACCTGGATCACGAACGAGATCACCGCGTCGACCTTGCCGCCGAAGTAGCCCGCGCACACGCCCGCGAAAAAGCCGATCAGGATGGCGATGACCTGCGAGACCACACCGACCGAGAGCGAGATGCGGCAACCGTAGATGGTGCGCGACAGAATGTCTCGGCCGAACTCGTCGGTACCAAACGGGTGCGCCCCGCCGGGACGCAGAAGCATGTCGGTCAGGGTCTGGGCGTCTGGGTCGTACGGCGAGAGCACCGGGGCCAGGATGGCGATGATGGCGAGAAGGACGACTATGGCCAGGCACGCCATGCCAAGCTTGTTCTTGCGGAAGATCTGCCAGCTCACGGCCCAGTAGTTCGAGGCACGCCTCTTGCCCTGCGCACGCTCCGCCTCCTGCGCCGCGACGGCGTCGGCAGCCACGCGCTCGGCCTTGTTGACCTTCGGGCTGGTCTTGTCACTGTTGAGAAGAGCCATTACTCCTCGGCACCTCCCCCGAGTCGAATGCGCGGGTCGACGACCGCGTACAGGATGTCAACGAGCAGGTACACGATGACGCAGATGAGCGCGATGTACATGACGCCACCCTGGATGAGGGGCAGGTCGCGCGCCTGGATCGCGTCGAGCAGCAGCTTGCCGATGCCGGGCATCGAGAAGACCGACTCGATCAGGATCGAGCCCGTGAGAATCTGGCCGAGCTGGGTGCCTGCGATGGTGATGATGGGGATCAACGCGTTGCGCAGGCCATGCTTGATGATGACGACCCACTTGGCCAGGCCCTTCGCCTCGGCAGTGCGCATGAAGTCCTGGTTGAGCACCTCGAGCATGGCCGTGCGGGTGACACGCGCGATGCTCGCCGCATAGCGGGTGCCCAAGGCTATCACTGGCAGCACGAAGCAGGCCGCGGTCCTGACACCCGACAACGGGAGCCAGTGCAGGTTCATGGCGAACACAATCTGCAGGATGATGGCCACCCAAAACGCGGGCGCGGAGATACCGAAGATCGAGAGCGCCATGAGGATGCGGTCGGCGGCCTTGCCGCGGTTGACCGCGGACACGACGCCAAAGACCAGGCCGATGGCGAGCGACAGCAGGTAGGCGAGGCCGGAGAGCTTCGCGGTGACGCCCAGGGCGCGACCCATCAGCTCGATGACGCCACGGTGCTGGGCATAGCTCGTGCCAAAGTCCCCGTGCAGCATGTCACCGAGCCAGCTGAAGTACTGGACCGGGATAGGCCTGTCCAGACCCATCGAATGCCTGACCTGGGCGATCGTTGCCTCGTCGGCCATGTCACCCATCATGACGCGGACGGGGTCGCCCGGCACGATGTTGAGGACGAAGAACGTGATCGCAGAGATGCAGAGAATGACACCGAGTGCCTGCAGGACTCTCTTGACGAGATAATCCCTCATCCGACATCTCCCCTCTCCTGTGTCTCGTCGCCGCCCAGGGATAGCTGGGGCGGCAATCTTCCAAACTGACTATTGATATCCGTAAGGAGGGCGCCCCAGGGTGTGAGGCGCCCTCCCCTAGCCGTCAATAACGGCCGGTTATCCTCTTTCACGCATGGCGAGCTCGACCCTACTCCTCGCCGGTGTAGTCGTCGGCACCGGTGTCCACGTCGATGTCGCGCATGTGGTAGATCAGGTTGCCGACCTTGGCGTTCTTGACGTAGTCCTTGGCAACGAACTGGAACTTCGGGTAGAACAGCGGCAGGGTGGCATAGTCCTGGCGGGTCAGGATGTCGTCGGCCTTCTTGTAAAGCTCGACGCGCTTGTCCTCGTCGGTGGACTTGCGAGCCTCGTCCATGAGCTTGTCGAACTCGGGGTTGTTGTAGAACGAGCTCTTGCCCTTGGCGTTCTCGCTGTAGAAGTAGGTGTACATGTGGTTGTCGGCATCGGCGTACAGCGGGTGCCAGGACAGCTCGGTAATCTCGAGGGAGCCGGCGGCCCAGTCGGCAGACCACTTGGCGGCATCCTGGACGTTGACCTTCAGGTCGACGCCGATCTTCTTCCAGTAGTCCTGGACGGCGACCATGACGGGCTGGTCGGCGGCACGCACGCCACAGGTCAGCGAGATGCCATCGACGCCGGCCTCCTTGAGAAGGGCCTTGGCCTTGTCGACGTCGTAGGGGAAGGCCTCGGCGGAGTCGTCAAAGCCCGGGGTCTTGGGGTTGAGCCAGCCAGAGGCGACGGTGCCCGCACCGTTCATGACGGTGTCGACGAGCTCCTGGCGGTTGATGGCCAACGAGAGGGCCTGACGGACACGCTTGTCGGCAAGATACTTGTTCTTGAGGTTGAGGTTGACGAAGGTCACGCCAAGCGGGCCGTACTGGTTGATGAGGTCCTTGACGTCGGCATCCCCCTTATACTGCTTGAGCAGGGTGGCGTTGAGGTCGCACATGTCAATCTCGCCGTTCTTGAAGGACATCATCTTGGTGTTCTCGTCATCGATGTACTTGATGACAATCTTGTCGAGCTTGGCCTTATCGCCGTAGTAGTCCTCGAACGGCTCGAAGGTGACCTCGGTGGAGTCGTCGTTGGAGACGAGCTTGTAGGGACCGCAGCCATAGATGTCGGTACCAGTGCCCCACTTGTCGCCAGCCTTCTTGAGACCAGCCTCGGGATAGATGCTGGCGTAGTTGATGCCGATGTTCTTGGTGAAGCAGGCAAAAGGCTCGGTCAGGGTAAAGGTGATGTGGGTGTCGTCCTCGACGACGATGCCCTCGATCTCGGTGGCAGTGCCAGCGAGCTTCTCCTTGGCGCCCTTGATCATGTCATACATATAGGTCGACTTGGCACCGGTGGCAGGATCGAACATGCGCTCGAAGGTGTACTTGATGTCAGAGGCCTTGACCTCGGTGCCATCGTGCCACTTCATGCCCTCGTTAAGCTCGCACTTGTAGGTGACACCGTCGGACTCGACCGTCGGAACCTCTTTGAGCATGCAGGGGATGAGCTCGTTGTCCTCGGTGAAGCGAAGGGGAGTCTCGACGACGTGGTCGATGACCGAGGAGGACTTGGAGTTCGTGGACTTCTGCATGTCCAGCCCCTCCTTGGCGTTGGCCTGGCCAAAGCGGAAGACCTTCTTCTTGTCGCCACCGTCGTCGCCAGAGCCACCGCAGCCAACAAGCGACATGGCCGCGACGCCAGAGGCGGCGAGGGCAGAACCCTGCAGGAACTGACGGCGGGAAACGAAGTTCGCCATATCTTCCTTCTTTCGTGTCATGGGACGCGCAAAACGCGGCATCCGCAGCCAAGAGGGGTCGAGAAGAGCCCCACTCCAAAATTGCTTGGGTCAGACTATGCACGAACTTCCGACAAATGACCAGGGAACGGCATCATTTTCATTCAGACGGAAATTGATTTTTTACATATGTAGGCAATCATCCAGGAAATGCGCCATCCACCGAAATACAAACACCAGGCCAAAAAAACGGGGGCCGCCTCTCGGCGCCCCCCGCAAAACAGTTGGAGCTATGGAGCCAGGGTTGGATGCCTACTCGGCGTCCTCGGCGGTCTCCTCGGCCTCGCCCTCGGGCTTGTCCATGGGCTTGACCTCGACCTCGACGCCCAGCGTCTCGGCAGCGGCCTTCATGGACAGGGAGATGCGACGACGGTCGAGGTCGATCTCCATGACCTTGACCTGGACCTTGTCGCCCACGGCGCAGACCTGCGCGGGAGCGTCGACGTGCTGCTTGGCCATCTCGGAGATGTGGACCAGGCCCTCGATGCCCTCACCGAGGTCGACGAAGGCGCCGAAGGTGACGAGCTTGGTGACGGAGCCCTCAACGATGGCGCCGACGGGGTACTTCTTGACGAGGGTGTGCCAGGGATCCTCGGTGGTCTGCTTCAGGCCCAGCGAGATGCGCTCGCGGTTGAGGTCGACGTCGAGAACCTGAACCTCGACCTCCTGGCCGACCTTGACGACCTCGGAGGGGTGGTTGACGTGGTTCCAAGAGAGCTCGGAGATGTGAATCAGGCCATCGATGCCGCCGAGGTCGACGAAGGCGCCGAAGTCGACGATCGAGGAGACGGTGCCCTTGAGGCGCATGCCGGGCTTGAGCTTCGAGAGGATCTCGGTGCGCTCGGCCTTGCGGGCCTCCTCGAGCACGACGCGACGGGAGAGGACGACGTTGTTGCGGTTGCGGTCCATCTCGATGACGCGGGCCTCGATGGAGGTCGACGAGGGAGGCGGGCAGGAAGCCACGCAGGCCGATGTCGAGGATCAGGCCGCCCTTGACAACCTCGATGACCTCGCCCTCGACGTTCTCGCCGCCGTTGAACTTCTCCTCGATGCGGTTCCAGGCGCGCTCGTACTCGGCACGCTTCTTGGAGAGGATCAGACGACCGTCCTTGTCCTCCTTCTGGAGAACCAGGGCCTCGATGGTGTCGCCCATGCTGACGATGTCGGCGGGGTTGGCATCCTTGCGGATGGAAAGCTCGCGGACGGGGATGACGCCCTCGGACTTGAAGCCGATGTCAAGCAGGACCTCATCGCGCTCGATCTTGACGACGGTGCCCGTCACCAGATCGCCCTCACCGAAATCGGTGATGGTGCCGTCGATGAGGTTGTTCATCTCCTCGTCGGAAACGTCGTCGAGAGAGAAGATGGACGAGTTCTGAATCTCACTCAAAGGTGGACCCCTTTCGAAAAGCGGGGCCCCGATCCCATGGTCATCGCCTGCAGTGCATTGCCTGGAGCGCGAACTCCTGACACCGACTCGCAAATTACATGCTCGGGGGCCGACAGATACGGATGCATGACCGTCCTAGTCATGCGTCTGCTAGGGTACCTTGACTTGCCCGCGTTTTTCAAGCGTCAACCGCGCATTCCCATTGGTTTTCTTGCCGAGAAGTGCCGTGGCGGGGTTCGGGCATGGCTTGGTGGGTACAATCGCTATCCGTCAGACGGCCAATTTACATGACTGCGAGGGATGTTCGCGTGATCAAGGCGGTTCTCTTCGACATGGACGACACGCTCCTGAGCTTGAACCTCACCGCCTTCATGGCCCGCTACGTCAGCGACATGAGCGCACTTCTCGGCGAGGTCGCGAGCATGAACCCCGCGCGCGTGGCCTGGGCCATGGGCAAGGGCTACCTCGCGATGAGCGACGGCAATCGCATGGACTCCGACACCAACGAGGCTGTCTACGCCGACTGCGTGCGCAGGCTCACCCGGATTCCCGTCGACGACCCCGTGATCGCCGACGCGATCTCGTACTACGACCGCGAGGTTCTCCCTGGCAAGAACGACCGCCTCATCCGCGCGGTCCCGCAGCCGGGCGCCCACGAATGCGTGGGACGCGTCCGCGAGATGGGCCTCGCGGCGGCGCTTGCCACCAACCCCGTGTTCACGCGCGACTGCATCGCGACGCGCCTGCGCTGGGCGGGCTTTGCGACGGGCGACTTCGACCTCGTGACCCACATGGGCAACTCGACGCGGCTCAAGCCGCAGGCCCGCTACTACCAGCAGACCATCGCGGCGCTCGGGCTGGTCCCCGAGGAGTGCCTGATGGTCGGCAACGACGCGCGACGCGACTTCCCGCGCCCCGACATCGGGCTCGCCACGGCATACGTGGGCCACGGCCGCCCCGGCCGCGCCGTGTGGCGCGGGCCCCTGGACAAGCTTGCCGAGGACATTCCCGCCGTGATCGACAGGCTCAACACCGTCGGACGCTAGCCGCGGGCCCTCGGGCGGGCCGCCCCCGTCCATCAGTCAGCCAGGTGAGCCTCGTAGCCCGCCTCGCGCACACTGGCGAGAAGTGCCGCGGGGTCGAGCTCCGCCTTCGAGAGGACCCTGGCCCGACCCGCGCGCAGGTCGACCGTGGCCCAGGTGCCGCCCAGCGCGTTGAGCGCGTCCTCCACCGTCGCGGCGCAATGCCCGCAGCTCATGCCGCTCACGCGCAGCTCGTAGACGTAAAGGTAATGCGACTCGTCATGGTCGACGACCGCCACGCGACCGCCGCCCGCGACGTCGCGACGCGCGCCCGAGCAGCAGTCGCGCCTGCCCGTGGCCGAGCCCACGGCACGAACGACACCCACGATCGCAAGCGCGACGACAACGGCGACGATGACGATGTTGGCGATTCCGGGCATAAGCACCTCCCACGCATGCCGTACGAACCGCTCGCCACATCATGACGGGCATGGTCAGACACACTCGACCCCACGATCCTTCTCGGCATGCGATGTCATTTTGTTTACCAAGACTTACTATACCCAAGCGTTACCATGGTCTACCGCCACGTACGGCTTCGAGACGAAATCGAAACGACGACGCGGCGACCCCGACACGACGGGGCATAGCGGCCCGAACCACCACGCGAAGGAGTCTTCCCACGTGAAAGTGACCATCTACACCGACGGCTCGAGCAAGGGCAACCCCGGACCCGGAGGCTACGGCGCCGTGCTGCTGTGCACCGACTCAAAGGGAGTCACGCACCGCCGCGAGCTGTCGGAGGGGTTCCGCCGCACGACCAACAACCGCATGGAGATCATGGGCGTGGCCGCCGCGCTGGAGGCGCTCAAGTTTGGCTGCGAGGTCGAGGTCCACTCCGACTCGCAGTACGTGGTCAACGCCGTCAACAAGGGCTGGATTCGCGGTTGGCAGAGAAACGGCTGGAAGACCGCCGCGAAGAAGCCCGTCAAGAACCCGGACCTGTGGCGTCGGCTGACCGCCGCGATGGAGCCGCACGACGTGACGTTCGTGTGGGTCAAGGGTCACGCGGGCCACGAGCTCAACGAGCGCTGCGACGAGCTGGCCACCTCGGCCGCCGACGCGCCGAGCTCCCTGCAGCGCGACGACGAGGGCTTCGAGGGCTAACGCTCGCCTGCCGAGAAGGACCGCGACCTCGCGGCACTTCTCGGCAGGAATCGAATCGGACGCGACCCGGAAGGCGCGGGCGCTACTTGGCCTCGGCCCAGTTGTCGCCGTAGGAGACGTCGGCCAGAAGCGGCACGCGCAGCTCGGCGACGCCCTCCATCGTCTCGCGGACGAGCTCGGACAGTGCGTCGATCTCGTCGACGGGGACCTCGAAGTCGAGTTCGTCGTGAATCTGCAGGACGAGCCTGGAGCGCAGGCCCTCCTCGGCCAGGCGACGCTCCACGCGCACCATGGCGATCTTGATGATGTCGGCGGCGGTGCCCTGCATCGGGTGGTTCATCGCCGTGCGCTCGGCAAACGAGCGCAGCTGGAAGTTGCGGCTGTTGATGTCGCGCATATAGCGGCGGCGTCCGTACATCGTGGTCGCGTAGCCGAGCTTGCGAGCGAGCTCGACCTGCTCGCGCAAAAACGCGTCGACGCCCGGGTAGGCCTCGAAGTAGCGGTCGATCATGGCCTGGGCCTCCGCGCGGCCGATCTTGAGCGAACTTGCCAGGCCATAGGCCTGCTGGCCGTATACGATGCCGAAGTTGACAGCCTTGGCGCGGCTGCGCAGCTGCGGGGTCACCTGGTCGACGGGCACGCCGAACACGCGCGCGGCGGTCGCCGCGTGGAAGTCGGCTCCCTCGTTGAAGGCGGCGACCAGGTGCTCGTCGGCCGAGAGGTGCGCGAGCAGGCGCAGCTCGATCTGCGAGTAGTCGCACGCCAGAAAGACATGACCCTCGGGCACGGTGAAGGCGGTGCGCACGCGGTGCCCCAGCTCGGAGCGCGTGGGGATGTTCTGCAAGTTGGGGTCGGAGCTCGAAAGGCGTCCCGTGGCCGCGACCGTCTGGTTGAGCGTGGTGTGGATGCGGCCGTCGCCCTTGATCAGGGCGGGAAGCGCGTCGAGGTAGGTGCTCTTGATCTTGGCGCGCTCGCGGTACTCGAGGACCTCCGCCACGACGTCGTTGGTGCGGGCAAGCTCGCCCAGCACCTTCGCGTTGGTGGAGTAGAAGCCCTTCTTTGTCTTCTTGAGGCCCTTGGTGGGAAGGCCCAGCACGTCGAACAGGACATGCGAGAGCTGCTGGGGCGAGTCGACGTTGAAGTCCTCCCCCGCCGCCGCGTGGATCTTCTCGACCATGAGGGCAATCTCGTCGCCGAGCTCGGCGGACTGACGGCACAGGATATTGGCGTCGGCGTGCAGGCCGCGACGCTCCATCGCCATCAGCACCGGAAGCAGGGGCATCTCGACCTCGTCGAACAGCTTGCCTGAGCCCTCGTCCGCAAGGCGAGCGGCCAAGGGCTCGCGCTCCAGGCGCGAGGCCACGGCGTCGAGCGCCTCCGCAGGGACGTCGTCGGTCGGCTGCGGCAGGCTCCCCAGCCCAAGCTCGCTGCCGAGAAGTTCGATGGGGTCGTAGGAGTCACGGTCGCTCTTCAGCAGGTACATGGCAACGCCCACGTCAAACAGGCGCGCAGGATCGAGCTCGGACGCATCCACGCGGGCGGGCTCGGAGCTGTCGATGGGGCATAGCTCGCGGACGAGCGCCTTGACGTCGCCGGCGCACACGCGGCCCTCGCGAAGCAGCAGCTCGAGCATGTCGTCGGCCAAGCCTCCGTCCAGGCGCGCCAGGCCGGCCTCGCACGAGGCCCACAGGACCCGCGAACTGCCGTCACCCAGGTCGAACGCCATCTGGCCCGAGGCGTCGCCGGCACCCATGCGCACACCGACCCACTCGCCGCGCGTGACGGCATCGCGCACCAGCGTCACGGCGTCGTCGCCGCAGACGGGCTCGCCGACCTCGCAAGACGCGGGCGCGGTCGTGCCGGCGGCACCTGCCTGCCCGCCCGCAAGGCGAACGATGCGCTGGACCATGCCGGTGAAGCCAAGCTCGGAGAAGGACGCCATGACCGCGTCGGGGTCGAAGGTCGGGAAGCGCGCGTCGGCCAGGTCGAGCTCGATCGGGGCGTCTGTGCGGATGGTGGCCACGCGGCGAGACAGCAGGGCGTCGTCCACGTGGGCGCGCAGGTTCTCGCCCATCTTGCCCTTGACCTCGTCGGCGTGCGCGATGACCTCGTCGAGGTTGCCGTACTGGCAGATGAGGGCCGCCGCCTTCTTGGGGCCGATGCCGGGCACGCCAGGGATGTTGTCGGAGGAGTCGCCCTTCAGGCCGTAGAAGTCCGGAACCAGGTCGGGCGTGATGCCGTGGTACAGGTCGTCGACGCTGTCGGGGGTCATGACGCTCACGTCCGAGACGCCCTTGCGCGTGGAGACGACCCTCACGCGGTCGGTAACCAGCTGGTACATGTCGCGGTCGCCCGTGACCAGGAGCATCGTGTAGCCGGCGGCCTCGCCACGGCGCGCCAGCGTGCCCAGGATGTCGTCGCCCTCCCAGCCCTCGAGCTCGACCACGGGCACGTCCATCGAGCGCAGAAGGTCCTTCACCATGGGGAACTGCTCGTGCAGGGACGGGTCCATCGGCGGGCGCTGTGCCTTGTACTGGGGCAGCATCTCCATGCGGACGCGGGGCTTGCCCTTGTCGAACGCGCAGATCACGCCGTCGGGCGAGAAGGTCTCGACGAACTTGACCAGCATGTTGAAGAAGCCGAACAGCGCGTTGGTCGCACGGCCGTCGGGCGCGGACATCGGCTGCCGGATGGCGTGGAACGCCCTGTGCATGAGCGAGTTGCCGTCGATCACGGCGATGGTGCGGCTGGCCGGGACAGCCGCCTCGGCGTCCACAGGCGCGACAGGCGCGTCCTTCTCGGCGTCCCTCTCGACATCCGCGTCGACGTTCTTTCCTGCGTCCTGCTGTGCCATCGGATGGCCTCCCGTCACTTTGGTTATCCCACCAAGGATACCAACCGGGCGCGACCGGATTTCGGCGAGGCGCGCACCTGCGCGACACCCCCACGGCACAAAAAAGCCGTACCCCTGCGGCGCCCAATGAACCCACCTCACAAAAGGTGGGTGTCCTACCCGTCTACGTCTCCGGCTTCCCCACCAACGGGGGATGCCCGTACTGCGGACGGGACCCGGACTCCCTCGAAGAACTTGTCGGTTCACCCAGTTTGCGTCGCAGGGGGCCGGCACCCCAAATGTTAGGGAAGACATGCCCCGATTCCAGTCTTGACATCGGAGACATTGGCGAGAAGAACGGCGCGGGCTTCCCTCCAATCCTGGGAAACCCGCGCCTGAACTGCGCTTTATTTAAAACTTCAAGCTTCGTGCGCTAGTCGTGCGACTTGGTCGCGACCACGTCGACCCCGGTGCCGCAGACGTCGGCGACGACGACGTCGCCCGCAGCCACGGGCGGCCGCACGACGGTGGCGCGGATGACCGCGAGCACGTCGGCCACAAGCTCGCGGGGGACGGGCGCCGCCGTCTTGACGCTCACGGGGTGGTAGTCGCCCGCGACGTCCACAAGCGAGGTGACCACGCGCTCCGGGTGCGTAGCCTCGTGCTCGCCGTAGACGCGGCCGCGAGGGCAGGTGTTGCCCGTGACCGAGACCACCTCGCCGTCGGCGATGGTGACCTCGAGCGGGCACCCCATGGGACACTGCACGCAGGTGAGGGAAAGTACCTGGGCGTCACTCACTCGGACGCACCTCCCTTCGGGGCGGCCTTGGCGGGCGCGGGCCCGCACGACACGGTGACAGGGCCGTCGACCTTCGCCAGGTCGTCGGACGTGAGGCGGATGGTCTGCATCTCGGACGGGACCACGACGCGACGACGGACCCGCCTGATCGGCGTGTCCCCGCACCGGATGGTTATCTGCGCGTCGGCGACACGCTCACGCGTGCGCAGGCGGACGACCGCCTCGCCGCAGGTCGGGTCCACGCGCTGCGGCGTGACGGAACCCACGCCGTCGCCGCGGCAGACCTCGAACTCGACGCGCTTCTCGGCAGAGGGGGCAACGCCGGCGGCAAGGCGCAAGGCATGGTCGGCGGCGTTGGCGCCCGCCTGCTCACCCTCCTCGGAGACGTAATCGGCCAAGTCGTGGACGTGCAGCTCGTTGCCGGCGACGAAGATGCCGGGCACGCTCGTGGCCAGTGACTGGTCGACGGCGGGCCCGCTCGTGGCGCGGTCGATCCGGACGCCCGCCGTCTTTGCGACGGAGTTCTCCGGAATCAGGCCCACCGACAGCAGCAGCGTGTCGCACTCGACGCGACGCTCGGTGCCCGGGATCGGGCGCATCGTGGCGGGGTCGACGTCGGCAAGCTCGACCGCGGTGAGGCGCGTGCCGCCGAAGACCTGCGTGACGGTCGTGGACAGGTGCAGCGGGATGCCGTTGTCCTCGAGGCACTGGACGATGTTGCGACGCAGGCCGCCCGGCTCGGCGGCGAGCTCGCACACGCAGATGACGTGCGCGCCCTCCCACGTCATTCGGCGCGCCATGATCAGGCCGATGTCGCCCGACCCGAGGATGACGACCTCGCGGCCGGCCATCGCGCCGTCGCAGTTGCACAGCCTCTGCGCGGTACCCGCGGTGAGCACGCCCGCGGGACGCCCGCCCGCGATGTTGATCTGCCCGCGCGTGCGCTCGCGACAGCCGCACGCGAGCACGACGGCGCCGCAGTCCACATGGGCAAGACCGCAGGCGGCGCCGACCACGCACGCGTCATGGCGGCCCTGCCGCCCCTCGCCGATGGACAGGACCGTCGTGTCGAGAAGTACCTCAACCTGCGGGGCCGCCTCGACGCGGGCGACGTCGCGCGCCGCGAACTCGGGGCCCGTGAGCTCCTCGCCAAAGCGATGCAGGCCGAAGCCGTTGTGGATGCACTGGTTGAGTATGCCCCCGAGCTCGTGGTCACGCTCGACGACCACGACGCTCGCACCGCGATCCGCGGCGGCAGCGGCGGCGGAAAGTCCCGCGGCACCGCCCCCGACCACGAGCACGTCGCAACTGATGGTGGCGAACCTGCTTGCGTCAGTCGACATCGTGGGCCTCCCCCCGCTGGTAGGGCGCGAGCTCGGAGCCCGGCCCGGCGAGAAGGACGTCCTCGATGGGCACGCCCGTCTCGCGGCTGATGATCTCGGCGACCAAAGGCGCGCAGAAGCCGCCCTGGCACCTGCCCGTGCCCGCGCGGCAGCGCCGCTTGACTCCCGTGACGCTCGTGGCGGGAATCGGCGCGTGGATCGCGGCCAGGATCTCCGCCTCGCTCACCTGCTCGCAGCGGCACACGATGTGGCCGAACAGCGGGTCGGCGGCAACGGCCGCGGCGCGCTCGGCCTCGTCCATCTCGATGAAGCGCGGTGGCTGGTCGCGATGCGGCTCGAAGGAGCGGTTGGGACCGGCGCCAAGCTCGGCCGCGACGTCACGTGCCACGTCGACGCCGACCGCCGGTGCCGACGTGAGGCCGGGCGAGTCGAAGGCCGCGACGTCGAAGAAGCCCGAGGCGTCGTCCGGCTCGCCGATGACGAAGTCGCCCGCGGCGCCGGAGGGACGCACGCCGGCAAAGTTGGTGATAACCTCTCGCCCCGCATAGCCCGGCCAGGTGCGGCGTGCCTGCTCGACGACCCAGGCCAGGCCCTCGGGCGTGGTCGCGGTGTCGTCTGGGTCGGCGACGTCCACGGCGTCGGGCCCGACGATCAGGTTGCCCTCGACCGTGGGGCTGACCAGCACGCCCTTGCCCTTGGGGCCAGGCGCCTGGAACATGGTGTGCGAGAAGGTCGGGCCCATGTCGCGGCTCATCAGCTCGTACTCGCCCAGGCGCGGGCGAGACTCGAGCCTGTGGGCCGACACCTGGTTGTGTATCTCGATCGCATGCGCCCCGGCGGCGTTGACGACCGCGCGGGCCCCAATGCTTCCGCCACCGGCAAGCGAGACAACCCATCCACCCTCGCGCGAGGCGCGCGACACGTGCGCGACGCGCGTGCCAAAGCGGAACTCGACACCGTTCGCAGCGGCATTCTCCGCCAGGGCGACGGTCAGGCCAAACGGGTCGCAGATGCCCGACTCGTCGCACACCAGGGCACCAACCACCCCGGGATTGAGATTGGGCTCCAACTCCAGGGCCTGCTCGCCGGTGACCACGCGCACGCCGCGGACGCCATTGGCCCGGGCGCGACGCTCCAGCTCGCGGACGGAGTCCATCTGCGCATCGTCAAAGGCGACGACCATCGAGCCGTTGTTCTGGTAGCGGAAACCTATCTCGGCCGCCAGGCTCGGCATCATCCGCGCACCCGCCACGTTGTAGCGGGCCTTGAGCGTGCCGGGAATCGGGTCGTACCCGCCGTGCACGATGCCGCTGTTGGTGCGCGACGCGCCGCAGGCGACGTCGTAGCCGGCCTCGAGCACGAGTACGTCGAGGTCGTAGCGCGCCAGCTCGCGTGCCACGGCGCAACCGGCGACACCCGCCCCGATCACGATAACGTCGCTCATGCTTCCTCCCCTCGCATGAACGCCCCTCCTGTGGGGGCAACTCAAACGAACATACCCATGGGCACGTCCACCGCGCACATGCGGCCGGCAAACGGCAAAACAGGCACCCTACGCCGTGCGCATACCGTGTGAAACGGGGATGGCACCCGTGTTGGGCTATTATTTGAAGATATATGCGCCGACGAAGGCCACGAGCGCCAGAAGGGAGAGAAGAGCATGCCGGTTGCCAGGTGGGTCCCATACCTCAGCCTGTTCTGCGTGTCGCTGCTCGTCGTCCTTCTCGCCACGCCCTTGGCACGTCGCATCGCCTGGGCTCTCGGCGCGGTCGACTACCCCAGCAAGCGCCGCGTCAACAAGACGGCCACCCCGCGCATGGGCGGAATCGCCGTCTTTCTGGGGCTGGTCGCGGCGGTGGCCGCACAGTACGTGGGCACCACGTTTCTGGGCTGGCCCATCGTGCTCATCCCCTCCCCTCTCATGCAGGTCGACTACCGCATGCTCGCCCTGAGCTTCGTCGTCATCTTCGCCACAGGCGCCATCGACGACGTGGTCCAGCTCAAGCCGATCCCCAAGCTGCTGGGTCAGATTCTGGCGGCCTCGGTCGCGGCGGCGGGCGGCCTCGTGGTCGGCAACATCGTCAACCCCTTCGAGGGCGGCGAGTTCATCCTGGGCTGGCTTGCCTACCCTGTCACCGTCATCTACCTGGTGAGCTATGCGAACATCATCAACCTGATCGACGGCCTCGACGGCCTGGCCTCGGGCATCACCTGCATCGCGAGCATGACGATGTTCGTGTTGGCCTGCGCGGCCGGTCGTCTGGACGCGGCGGCGCTCTCGATCGCGCTCGCCGGCTCCACGCTGGGCTTCCTGCGCTACAACTTCCACCCCGCGTCGGTGTTCCTGGGCGACTCCGGCTCGCTGACGCTGGGCTTTGCCCTGGGAGCGATCTCGCTTCTCAACGTCACGCGCATCGCGGGCCTCACCACGATCATCATCCCCTTGCTCGTGGCGGGCATCCCCATCATCGACACCGCCTCCGCCATCATCCGACGCAAGCGAGCGCACGTGAGCGTGGGGCAGGCCGACAAGGGCCACATCCACCACAGGCTCATCCAGGAGGGCTACGACCAGCGCCAGGCCGTACTTCTCATCTACATGTGGACCGCGATGCTGTGCATGGGCTCGTTCGTGATGACCAAGGTCGAGGTCTGGCCCCGCGCCCTCATCTTCTGCGGGCTGGTCGCGGCCTCCGGGGCCTTCGCGGCGCACCTCAAGCTCTTCGAGCCGGTGCTGCGCCACCACTACGACCCCAAGACGGGCGACGACACGCTGGTCACCCCCGACGACCCCGCCTTCGAGATCGAGAAGGAGCGTGCGAGGGAGCACGGCGAACACTAGCCGTCAGTCCTGCCAGTGCGCCACGCCCAGCCGCAAGCTACGACTTGGTCGCGAACACCATCGCGCCAAGCGCCATGTAGACGAGGCCCGACACCACGACCGTCACTCGCCCGGCCGACTCGTTGGACGACAGCCATCCCGAGAGCGGAGCGGACGCCATGACCAAGACGAGCGTCCACGCCGTCGAGAAGACCACGTAGGTCAGACCCAGCACCAGGAACGGCACGGGCCCGAAGGCGTTGGCGGGACTCACGAACTGCGGCAGCAGCGCCAGGAAGAACAGGACGATCTTGGGGTTGAGCACGTTGGTGGCAACGCCCTGCAAGTATGTCTTGCGCGGGTCTGACGCCTGGTCACCCTCGCCCACCGTCAGGGCGCCCGCCTCGCCACGAGCGGCCGCCACGATGCTCTTGATGCCCATGACGACGAGATATGCCGCACCGCACAGCTTGACCGCGAAGAAGGCAGGTTCGCAGGCCGACAGCAACAGGGACAGTCCCGTTGCCACAAGGACCGTGTGGACGAGAAGCCCCGTGTTGATGCCCAGGGCGCTGGCCACGCCATCGCGCCTGCCGCCGGCAAGGCTGCGCGTGAGGATGTAGACGGTGTCGATGCCCGGGGTGAGGCACAGGGCAACGGTCGAGGCGACGAAGGCACCGTAGTTGACTATGCCAAGCATTGAGGCTCCTATCTGGAGAAAGGCCCCACCTGCCGTATGGCAGACGGGGCCAAAGAGAGACGAATTGTCAGTGTGACGGATAACCTAGAGCACCTTGGACAGGAAGCTGCGGGTGCGCGGGTTCTGCGGATTATCGAGAACCTCCTCGGGCGTGCCCTGCTCCTGGATGACGCCACCGTCGACGAAGACGACGCGGTCGGCCACGTCGTGGGCAAAGCCCATCTCGTGCGTGACGACGACCATGGTCATGCCCTCGCGCGCCAGCTCTCGCATGACGTCGAGGACCTCGCAGACCATCTCGGGGTCAAGCGCGGAGGTCGGCTCGTCAAACAGCATGATGTCGGGCTCCATGGCCAGGGCGCGGGCGATGGCGACGCGCTGCTGCTGACCGCCGGAAAGCGAGCGCGGCATGGCGTCGACCTTCTCGGCAAGTCCGACGCGCTCGAGCAGCTGCCTGGCCTTGGCCTCGGCCTCCTCGCGCGTCTTGAGCTTGAGCTGGACGGGCGCGAAGGTCAGGTTGTCGAGCACCGACATGTGCGGAAACAGGTTGAACTGCTGGAACACCATGCCCATGTGGCGACGGATGCGGTCGACGTTGGCCTTGGGGTCGGTGATCGACTCGCCGTCGACGAGGATCTGACCCTCGGTCGCATCCTCGAGGCGGTTGAGGCAACGCAGGAAGGTGGACTTGCCGCTTCCGGACGGGCCGATGACGCAGACGACCTCACCGGCGTTGATCTCGATGTCGATGCCCTTGAGGACGTGGTTCTCGCCGAAGCTCTTCTTGAGGCCGGTGACCTTGATCTTGGACTCAGTCATTACTTGCGCATCCTTTTCTCGAGGGCCGACGAGGCAAGCATCAGCACGCTGGTGACCACCAGGAAGATGATGGCGACCCAGGTGTAGGTCGCGAAGGAGTCCATGGTGCGACCGACGTAGACCGCGGCCTGGTTCATGGTCTCGGGCAGGCCGAGCGCATACATGATCGTGGAGTCCTTCAGGGTGATGATGCACTGGTTGACCAGGGACGGCAGGCAGATGCGGACGGCCTGCGGGATGATGACCTTGCGCATCGAGGTGGCGTAGCTCACGCCGAGGCTGCGGGAGGCCTCCATCTGGCCCTTGTCGACCGACTGGATGGAGCCACGGAAGATCTCGGAGATGTAGGCGCCCGCGTTGAGGGTCAGCGTAAGGACCGACGCCGTGACGATGTCGATGCGGAAGTCGGACCCGGTGAGCGCCTGCATGAGCTGGGGCACGGCGAAGTAGACGTAGAACGCCTGGACCAGCATCGGCGTGCCTCGGATGATCCATATGTAGAACTTGGCGATGCCACGCAGCACCTTGCTCTTGGAGATGTTCATCAGGCAGACGACGATACCCAGTAGCATCGCGATGACGAGCGAGATCACCGTGACCATGACGGTGGTCTTGAGACCCGCCAGAAGCAGCGGGGACGCCGCCTCGAACGTGCCGATAAGATTCATTGATTCCATGGACCATCCTTACAGCCCGTGGGGCCGCACGTCGTCACGGACGCACGGCCCCTCATTGTTACAAAGCCCTCTTGCGGGCAACCGAGAAGAACTTAGGCCTTGGTGTACTTCTCGATGATCTTGTCGTACTCGCCGTTGCCCTGGATCTCCTTGAGGCCCTTGTTGAAGCCCTCGAGAAGCTCGGTGTTCTTGCCCTTGCGGACGGCGAAGCCATACGGCGTGGCGAACTTGTCGTCCTCCTTGCCGATCATCTGCATGCCATTGCCCTGCTGGATGCCGTAGGCCATGACGGGCTCGTCCTCGAAGCAGGCGGCGAACTGCTTGGACTTGACGCCCTGGTACATGACGTCGGAGGTCTTGGCGTAGGAGATCGTGAAGCCGTAGGTGTCCTTGATGGACTCGGCCCACTCGGCGGACTGGGTACCGGTCTTGGCGGCGACCGTCTTGCCCTTGAGGTCCTCGAGCTTGGAGACCGAGCCACCCTCGGCGGCGGCGCAACACACGGCGGAGTTGTAGTACGGCTCGGAGAAGTCGTACTTCTTCTTGCGCTCGTCGGTGATGGACATGCCGGCGATGACGCCGTCGGCCTGGCCGGACTCCAGGGCGGCGACGGCGGCGTCGAAGCCCAAGGACTGCAGGTCGTAGTCGAGGTCAGCGACCTTTAGGCAGGCGGCGAGCAGGTCGACGTCGATGCCGACGAACTCGTTCTTCTCGTCGGTGAACTCGAACGGGGCAAAGACGGTGTCGGTGGCGATGACGTACTTCTTGGAACCAGAGGCATCGTCGCCAGAGCCGCCGCAACCAACGAGGCCGAGGCCGAGAAGGGCCGCGGAGCCGCCCATGAGACCGAGGAACTGACGACGAGACATGGAGTTGGACATGACTTACCTCCTGTGTTAGACAGCATTCGCACCTGATGGAGCTACATGCCAGTTAACTGTACGTAAGGTTGTTTTCTGTCACGTTAACGGGACACATGCGAGACACACTTGTTAACACATTCGGACGCGTGCGCGTGCTTAACCCCTGGAAAACGGATGTGAAAACGGTTTCATACCCAATTATAAAAGAAGGGACCCGCCACCATTGTCGGAAGGCGGGTCCCTGATGATGCTTTTTTGGTGCAAGTGGCCTGTAGGGCGCAGACGCTACTCGGCGTCGGCGATGGCCTTCTTGGCGACCTCGGCGAGGTCGGCGAAGCTCGCGGGATCCTCGTAGGCGACCTGGGCGAGGACCTTGCGGTCGAGCTCGACGCCAGCGAGCTTCAGGCCGTGCATGAAGTTGGAGTAGTTCATGCCATTGATGCGGGCGGCGGCGTTGATGCGCTGGATCCAGAGGCTGCGGATGTCGCGCTTCTTGTTGCGGCGATCGCGGTACTGGTACTGGAACGAGTGCTGCATCTGCTCCTTCATGCCGCGGAGGGTGCGGGAACGGACGCCGTAGTAACCCTTGGTGCGCTCCTGGAGGGTGCGACGCTTCTTCTTGGCGTTCACTGCGCGCTTGACACGTGCCATATCAGATCAACTCCTTGCTGAGTGAATAAATCGTTGGGAGGCGTGAGCCTACTTGCCGGCCAGACGGGCGTTGACGACCTTGGCGTCAGCGGCGCTGATCTCGGCCTCCTTGCGGAAGCCACGAATGCGCTTCTGGGACTTCTTGGCGAGGATGTGGCTCTTGAAGGCCTTGGCGCGCATGAGCTTGCCGGTACCGGTGCGACGGAAGCGCTTGGCGGTTCCCTTGTGCGTCTTCATCTTGGGCATGCTAGTTCTCCTTATCCGAATCCTTGGCGTCGTCCTCAGCGACCTTCTCGTCGAAGGCGCCCTTGATCGGGGCGACGAGCATGTGCATGTTGCGGCCCTCCATCTTGGGCTGCGACTCGACCGTGGCGAAGGGCTTCAGGTCTTCCGCGAGCCTCTCGAGGACGTTGAGACCCTGCTCGGGGTGGGCCATCTCGCGACCGCGGAACATGATCGTGATCTTGACGCGCGCGCCCTTCTTCAGGAAGCGCATGACGTGACCCTTCTTGGTCTCGTAATCGCCCACGTCGATCTTGGGACGGAACTTCATTTCCTTGACCTCGACCTTGGCCTGGTTCTTGCGAGCGGCCTTGGCCTTGCGGTCCTGCTCGTACTTGAACTTGCGATAGTCCATGACCTTGCAGACGGGAGGCTCCGCGTTGGGAGCGATCTCGACAAGGTCGAGGCCCTGCTCGTCAGCGATGCGCTGGGCATCGGGAAGACCGAACAGGCCAAGCTGCGAACCGTCGACGCCGATGAGGCGGCAAGTGCGGGCGTTGATCTCCTCGTTGATTCGAGGACCCTGGGGCTTGGCTATCTTCTACACCTTCCTCTCTCCGCGGCCTTGCGGCCGCATAAAAAATCTCCCGGTTGGCGTGGTGCGGCCATCCGGGAGACATGCGTCCCACATAATGCGGGTGAAGATGCGTTGTCTGACCAGACAGCGGCCCGTAGGCGCCGTTCAGGTGGGGACCCTGGTGCATGGCCCCGCTTCGTCATGCGTGACACAGGCGTCACGCAACCTCAAGAATAATACCCGCCATATCCCATTGGGACAAGGAGGAATTTCGGCTTATGGAGAAGCGATGGGCCTGCCGAGAAGAGCCACGAGATCGTGGCAATTCCGAGCAGGCACCAGGGCAATCCGTTTGCCTTTTGCGATTCTACCAGGTGTAGCCGCCGTAGGTGTCCCAGAGGCGCTTGAAGGCGGGCAGGCAGCTCTGCAGGCGCTCGTCGTCGATGGCGTAGGACAGGCGCTCCCAGCCGGGGCAGCCGAAGTCGGTGGAGTTGACGATGTAGAGTCGCTGCTCGGCGGCCGCACGCTCGGCAAAGCGGACGTCATCGGGCTCCAGGGCGCGGACCCACAGGTAGAAGGCACCGTCGGGACGGACCACGTCGTAGCCGATGGCCTTGAGGCCGTCGTAGATGATCGCGCGCTTGCGGTCGTACTCGGAAAGGTCGGCCGTGAGGTCGACGCAGCGCTCGATCATGCGCTGCATGGTGGAGTTCTGGATGGTGTTGACCGCGCGCTGGGCGCCGAGGATGCCCAGGATGACGTCGGCCTGGTTGGTGACGGACTTGGGCACGTAGGCATAGCCGATGCGCTCGCCGGGAAGCGAGAGCGACTTGGAGTACGAGTACGCCACGATCGTGTTCTCGTAGCAGTCGGGCACCCACGGGTTGACCAGGCCGTCGTAGCAGATCTCGCGGTACGGCTCGTCGGACAGCAGGTAGATCGTGCGACCGAGGCGCTCGCTCTCGCGACGCAGCAGGTCGCCCAGGGCCTTGATGGAGGCCTCGTCGTACACGGCGCCGGTCGGGTTGTTGGGCGTGTTGATGATGACCATGCGCGTGCAGCGGGTGATGGCCTTCTCGATGGCGTCGACGTCGATCTGGAAGGTCTCGGGCGTGGTGGGCACCTCGACGCATCGGCAGTGCCACGCCTGGATGTACATGCGGTACTCGGGGAAGTACGGGGTCAGGACGATGACGTCCTCGCCGGGGACCGTGAGCGCGCCGATCGTGGCGGTGATGGCGCCCGCGCAACCCGCGGTAAGGATGAGGTCGTCGGCCGTGGCGCCCGCGTCGAAACGCTTGTTGAGGTTGTCGGTGATCGCGGCGCGGGTGGACTCCCAGCCGTTGTTGGGCGAGTAGCCGTGCAGGTCGAGCGAGCTAAACTCCTCCATCACGTCGCGGACGGCCTGGTTGACCGCCTCGGGCGCCGCCGTCGAGGGGTTTCCGATCGAGAAGTCCCAGAAGTCGGTCTCGCCCCTCTCCTTGAGGGCGAAGGTCTTCTCGCAGACCTCGCGGATCGCGGACTTGCCGGCACCAAACTCGTACATGAGCGAATCGACTCCGTCGGCCATGTGCGCACCTCCCCAAAAAGCGGCCCGTTCGGGCCGCGACGCGTGTCTTGACGCTGCCAATGGTGCTCATGGCGTGTTTCGACGATGCTACGCAAGGAGCAACCGCGTGAAACGAGCGAGTCAAATCCGGTCGCGCGCACCACGGCCGGCACGGGGCGCATTGGGTAGGCTGTACATAGGCATATTCTGCTGGCATATCGAGAAGGGCGTGGGCTGGCGAAGCGCCGACCCACAAGGGACGGGAGGACCCAATGACCGACTACGAGCTTTGCTGCTGCACGACGGCCGATTTGCCCCGCGACTACATCGAGCGACTCGGGCTGCACGCGGTCGACTTCAACTACGAGCTCGACGGCGTGCCCATGAAGGACGACCTCTGGCAGACCATGACCCCCGCAGAGTTGTACCGCCGCATGCTCGACGGCGCCGAGGCCAAGACGTCCCAGGTCAACGTTGGCGAGTACCTCGCCTTCTGGGAGCCCATGCTCGACGCGGGCAAGGACGTCGTCCAGGTGTCGCTGTCCAGCGGCATCTCCGGCACCTACGCCAGCGCCTGCGCGGCGGCCGACCAGGCGCGCGAGCGCTGGCCCAAGCGCAGGGTCTGGGTCGTCGACTCGTTGTGCGCGTCCGGCGGCTACGGCATGCTCGCGGCACGCATGGCGCAGCTGCGCTCCGAGGGCATGGGGGCCTCCGAGCTCGTCGCGTGGGCCGAGGCCAACCGGGAGCGCGTCCAGCACTGGTTCTTCTCGTCCGACCTGACGTTCTTCGTCCGAGGCGGCAGGATCTCGCGTACCGCTGGCCTTATCGGCGGCGCGCTCAACATCTGCCCCGTGATGGACGTTGCGCCCGACGGCTCGCTCGCCGTGGTCGACAAGGTCCGCACCAAGCGCAAGGCCATGCGCCGCGTGGTCGAGCGCATCCGCGAGCTCTCGGACGGCGGGAACGACTACGCGGATGACGTCTTCATCACGCACTCGGACTGCCTCGCCGACGCCGAGGCGCTGGCCACCATGATCCGCGAGGCCTTCCCCGGCGTCGGCGACGTGCGCGTCTCCGACATCGGTGCCACCATCGGCGTCCACACGGGCCCCGGCACCGTGGCCACGTTCTTCTGGGGAAAGCCCGGCGGCCGCGTCTGAGGGCCGAGCCTCGCGGGCGCATGACGCACGCCTTGCGCTATACTTGCCTTCTGCCTCGCGCGTGAGGCGCGTGACACCCGTGCCCGAGTGGTGGAATTGGCAGACGCGACGGACTCAAAATCCGTTTCCCGCAAGGGAGTGTGGGTTCGACCCCCACCTCGGGCACCATACGACGACGAAGGCCTCCCCCGACGCAAGCCGGGGAGGCCTTTTTGCTCGTATTTGTGCCCATGCTGCCGAGAAGTGCCGCGGGGTCGCAGCCCGCGACGGCTAGCCCACCAGGAAGGGGTTGCCCCTGAGCTCGGCCTCCATCGTCGTGGTGGGGCCGTGGCCGCACAGGATATGCGCGTCGCGGGGCAGGTCGCGCCTGAGGCGCGCGAGCGAGCGCATGAGGGCCTCGGGGTCGCCGGTCTCCAGGTCGGTGCGACCTGCCGACCCCGCGAACAGCGTGTCGCCCACGAAGACGATGCCCGTGGCGGAGCCACCGCCAACCAGGACCAGGCCGCCGGCAGTGTGGCCGGGCGTCTCCCACACGGTGAAGGATGCCCTGCCCACGCTCAGGACGTCGCCCTCGACGAGTCGACGGTCGGGAACGGGCGGCACCGTCTCGCCGGGGTGGTGGCCGTCGCCGGTCGACTCGCGCGCGATGCGCTCGTCGGCCCCGCTCATGGCAAAGGTCGCGTGCGTCGCCTCGACCAGCTCGGCCACGCCACCGACGTGGTCGCCATGGCCATGGGTGGCGACGACGAGCTCGACGTTGACGTCGGACAGCTCGCGCGCGATCGCCTCCCCCGCAAAGCCCGGGTCGACGACCAGGCACTTGCCGGCCGAGACGTAGGCATAGCAGTTGGTCTGGATGGGGCCGACCACGAAGTGGCGGACCTCGTCGACGGAGTCGTCGAGCTCGCGGCCCTTCTCGGCACGGGGCTTCTGTGCACCGAACCTGTTGGCGGACGACATGGCAGCTACCTCCTCTTGAGCTGCTTGGCACCCTCGCCGGGCATGATGCGACGGGCGTCGTAGACGGACGGGATGCGACTGAGAAGTGCGAGCAGCGGGTCGAGCATGCTCGCGTCGGAGATGGAGATCATGAAGCGCAGGCGAGCCACGCCCATCGAAGAGGTCTGGGTCGCGGCCGACAGGATGTTGGCGCCACCCTCCCCCAGCGCGATGGTGACGTCCTTCAGAAGGCCCATGCGATCGGTGGCCTCGACGACGATCTCGACCTGGAACTCGGCGGCGCCCGAGGCGTCCCACTCGACCTCGATCATGCGCTCGGGGTGCTCCATGAGGGACTTGACGTTGGGGCAGTTGGCACGGTGGACCGAGACGCCACGGCCGCGCGTGATGAAGCCGACGATGTCGTCGCCGGCAACCGGGTTGCAGCAGTGTGACAGGTGGACCAGCAGGTCGGGGTCGCCCTTGGCGATGACGCCGCAGTTGTTGCGACGGCGACGGCGCTCCTTGCCCTCGCGGGAGTGGGACAGCGCGAGCGGACGCGAGCTCTCGGCGGCCTCGCGCTTGGCACGCTCCTCGGCGGCGCGGGCCAGCGCGGCCTGGCGCTCGGGCGAGCCCTCCTCGAGGATGGCCTCGACCTTGTTGGCGACCTGCTTGAGCGACACCTTGCCGGTGCCGACGGCGGCGAACAGGTCGTCGGGGCCGTTGAAGTCGAGCTGCTCGCAGACCTTGGCGATCGCCTTGCCCGCACGGACGGTCGAGATGCCGTAGCCGCGCTTGCGAAGCTCGCGACCGAGGTCGCTTCGACCCTGCTCGGCGTCGTCGGACTTGGTCATGGTCGCGAAGTACTTGCGGATCTTGGCGCGGGCGGACGGCGTGCGCACGAGGTTGAGCCAGTCGCGCGAGGGGCGCGAGCCCTTGTTGGTCAGGATCTCGATGCGGTCGCCCATCTCGAGCTGCGAGCCGATGGGCACGACCGAGCCGTTGACCTTGGCGCCGACGCAGTGGTTGCCGACCTCGGTATGGACGGCATAGGCGAAGTCGAGCGGCGTGGAGCCGGAGCGCAGGCTCATGACCTCGCCCTTGGGGGTGAAGACGAAGATCTCGTCCTCGAACAGGTCGATGCGCAGGTTGTCGAGGTACTCGCGCGCGTCGCCGATCTCGCCCTCGGTGGCCCAGTCCAGGCTGCGGCGGATCCAGGAGATCTGCGAGTCGATGCTCTTGTCCTCCGAGGACATGGCGCCCTTGGAGTTGCCCGACTTCTTGTACAGCCAGTGGGCCGCGATTCCGTACTCGGCCTGCTCGTGCATCTCGTGCGTGCGGATCTGGATCTCGATCGGGCGGGCGTCGGGACCGACGACCGTGGTGTGAAGCGACTGGTAGCCGTTGGGCTTGGGCGTGGCGATGTAGTCCTTGAAGCGGCCGGGCAGCGGGTGCCACAGCGTGTGGACGGTGCCCAGCACCGAGTAGCAGTCGCCGACCGTGTCGCAGATCACGCGCAGCGCGATCAGGTCGTAGATGTCGGCGAACTCCTTGTCCTTCCGCTTCATCTTCTGGTAGATGGACCACAGGTGCTTGGGGCGGCCCTTGATCTGGAAGCTCGCGAGGCCGTTGCGGCGCAGCTCGTCCTCAAGCGTCTTGATCGTCTCGTTGGTGTTGCGCTCGCGCTGCTCGCGGGAGTCCTGCACCATGCGCGCGATGCGCTGGTACTCGTCGGGCTCCAGGTAGAAGAACGCCAGGTCCTCGAGCTCCCACTTGACCGACGAGATGCCCAGGCGGTCCGCCAGGGGCGCGTAGACGTCCATCGTCTCGCGCGCCTTGAACGCGCGGCGGTCGGGCGGCAGAGCGGCCAGGGTGCGCATGTTGTGCAGGCGGTCGGCCAGCTTGATGATGACGACTCGGATGTCCTTGGACATGGCAAGAAACATCTTGCGAAGGTTGAGGGCCTGCTTCTCGTCCATCGAGTCGACCTCGATGGAGGTGAGCTTGGTCACGCCGTCGACCAGCTCGGCGACCGTCTCGCCATAGCGCGCGGCGAGGTCGGACAGGGTGGCGGTGGTGTCCTCGACGGTGTCGTGGAGAAGGGCGGCGCAGATGACGTCCTCGTCCATCTGGAGGTCGTCGGCCAGGATCAGCGCGACCTCGACGGGGTGGTTGATGTAGGGCTCGCCGCTGCGACGACGCTGGTTGGCGTGGTAGCGCGCCGCGAACCCGTAGGCGCTCTCGACCTTGGCCATCTCCTCGGGAAGCAGGTAGCGCTCGCAGACTGCCTCGAGCTTGGGATAGGAGTCGGCCTCGGGAGCCTCGTCCGAGGCGGGCTCGAACAGCATGGGCTTTCTGGCCTTCTGGTCCCTGCGGTCGGTGGTGCCGTCTGCCATGGTTACTCCCCCTTTCCGACCACGGTGCCGAAACCGGGTGCGATGGGTCTGTTGATGCGGGCGAGAAGGTCGTCCGAGCTTGCGGTGAGGACCCAGTCCCTGAAGCGGGAGAAGGCCTCTCGCGAGCGGACGCCCTCGAGGTAGCGGATGGAGTCCTCCAGGCGCATGCGCCTCGGCGACTCCACCATCGTGATCGTTCGCTGCGTGCCGAAGCCCTCGGTGTTGAGGAAGCCCAACTCGCGAAATACGCCGATGCCGCACGAGACGGCACGCTCGTCCAGGGTGGAGCGGGTGTCGACCTCTCGGGCCGAGGCGGCGATGTCGGCGTTGGCGACCGAGAACGTGGGCCTGCCCACACCCTCGTTCGCACGACGCCCCAGTGCCCCGAGCACACGGTAGAGAAGGACCAGCTGGTCGCGGTCGGGTGCCGACGAGGCGAGCAGGCGCTCGTTCAGGCGAGCGTCGCGCGAGCCGAACAAGAGGTGCACGGTGGCGGGACGGCCGTCGCGACCGGCGCGGCCGGACATCTGGTTGAACTCGGTCGAGCCGAAGGGCATGTGGTAGAGGACGACATGGCGCACGTCGGGCAGGTTGACGCCCTCGCCGAAGGCGCTCGTCGAGACGATGCAGGTGAGCTCGCCGTCGCGAAAGGCGCGCTCGACGCGGCCGCGGTCCTCACGGGATAGGCCCGCGTTGTAGTACGAGATGCGCGGGGCCAGGTCGGGAACGGCACGGCGCAGCATGCGAGCGATCGCCACCGACTGCTCGCGGGAGTTGACGTAGCAGATGGTCTTCTCGCCCGAGGCGACGACGCTCACCAGCGCGCACTCGCGGTCGCGCAGCTCGCGGGCGTCCTCCAGCAGAAGGTTGGAGCGAACCGAGCGGTCGACCACGACGTCGGCCGCGGCGATGCCCAGAAGCGACGAGACCTGCCTGGCGGTCTCGTCCGTCGCGGTGGCCGTGAGCGCCAGCGCGCAGGGGTCGCCCAGCTCGTGGGCGACGCGACCGAGGTCGGCGTATGCGGCACGGCCGTCGCCGGTGGCGCCCGCGACGTGATGGGACTCGTCCACCACGAGGAAGCGGACGCGGCCCGTGGCCGCAAAGCGGCCGACATGGATCGAGAGGAACTCGGGCGTGGTCAGGATCACGTCGCAGGCACCCGAGGCGAGTTCGGAGAAGATCTCGCCACGCCGCTCGAGGGGCGTCTCGCCCGTGAGCACGCGCACCGAGACGCCCATGGGCGCCAGCGAGCGGGCCAGGTGGTAGGCCTGGTCGGCCACGAGGGCGCGAAGCGGGAACACGAAGACGCTCGCCGAGCCGTGGGCGATGGCCTCGCGGGCGGCGTGCAGGTGGAAGACGAGCGACTTGCCGCGGCCCGTGGCCATGACGAGCATGGCCGAACGGCCCTGGGCGAGCCTGTGGAGGACTGTCGCCTGCGCGTCCAGCAGCTCGGAGTCGCCGATCATGCGGCGACGCAGCTCGTTCGTGAGCTCGTCGGCACCCAGGAGCGCCAGGCGCTCGCGCTCGGCGAGCTCAGGCGCCACGGCATCCGAGACGGGTGCGGACAGGGCGGCCGAGGCGTGCGGGTCGAGCGCCTCGGCGGCACGGGCCTCCAGCTCGTCGGCGACGGTCCCGACGGGAGCCTGGCCCTCGGCAGGCGTGCGATACAGTATGTCGCGAACCATCAGCTTGGCCTTGGTGCGACCCTGCCAGGTGTCGACGACGGGCTCGAAGACCAGGTCGACGGCCGCATCGCAACCATACGCGTACTCGATGTCGGGCGTGCGGAACATGATCGCGGGAATCGAGTGGATGCCATCGGAGGCAGCAAAGCGCAGGTGGTCGCCATTGGCACCGGCACGGGCGCGGCCTCGCATGCATACGCCGGTCGCGGCGAACAGGGGCTTCTTGTTGCCCTGGCCAAACGGCTGCATGACCTCGAGCGAGCCGATCGTCTCGACGTTGAGCTCGCCCAGGCCGACCACTGCCGCGACCTCGTCGGTCGAGACGAACTGGTCGTCGGGAAGGCCCGCCAGGACCTGCGACAGGCGCTCCCTGAACGCCTCGAGGTTGGCGACGTCGACCGTGACGCCGATTGCGGCGGCATGGCCGCCAAAGCGCACGCACAGGTCGGCGCACTGCTCGACGGCATGGAACAGGTCGACCGAGCCGACGCTGCGGCCCGAGCCGATGGCGACGCCGTCGGAGACGGTGAACAGGATCGACGGGACGTGGTAGCGGCTCGACAGGCGCCCGGCGACGATGCCCTTGACGCCCTCGTGCCAACCCTCGCCCGCGACCACGATCAGGCGGTCGCCCGGCTTGTAGGTCGCCTCCGCCTTGGCAAAGGCCTCCTCGGCGAGCGCCGACTCGATCTCGCGGCGCTCGTGGTTGACCGACTCGAGCCTCGCGGCAAGCGTCGCAGCACGCTCGGGGTCGTCGCACAGCAGCAGGTCGAGCGCGACCTCGACGCAGCCCATGCGTCCGGCGGCGTTGAGCCTCGGCACGAGCGAGAAGGGCAGCGAGTCGGAGGTCACGCTCGCCAGGTCGACGCCGGCAGCGGCGGCAAGCGCCACGATTCCAGCGCGCCCGGTGTGGCGCAGGCGCTCGATGCCGGCGGCGACCAGGGCGCGGTTCTCGCCCGTGAGAAGCATCATGTCGGAGATGGTGCCAAGCGTGGCGACCTCGACGTAGTCGAGCCAGACGTCGGGCTGGCCCAGCCTGCGGCCCAGCTCGCACACGAGCTTGAGGGCCACGCCCGCGCCGGCAAGCTCGCGCGACGGGCAGTCCGCCTGGAGCTTGGGGTCGCACACCGGCACGCCCGTCGGCACGAGGTCGGCGGGCTCGTGGTGGTCGGTCACGACGACGTCGACGCCCTCGGAGAGCAGCCATGCCACCTCGTCCCTGGCGGCGATGCCGTTGTCGACGGTGATGACGAGGTCCGGCTTGCCATCGGCCATGACGCGCCCGAGCGCGTCGCGCGACAGGCCGTAGCCCTCGTCGAAGCGATGCGGGATGTAGCTTCGGACGCCCCTGGCGCCCAGGCGCGTGAGGCCCAGCGCCAGAAGGCAGGTGGAGCTCATGCCGTCGACGTCGAAGTCGCCGAAGATCGCGATGCGCTCGCCGGCGCGAATCGCCTCGAGCACACGGGCCGCAGCCTCGTCCATCCCGGGGATGAGAAGCGGGTCGCACCAGTCGCGCTCGAGCGAGGGCGTCAGGAAGTGACGGACGCGCTCGGGCTCGACCATGCCGCGAGCCGAGAGCACACGCGCCACGAGCGGCGAGACGCCGCACTCCCTGACGAGGCGGCGCTCGGCATCCTCGTCAGGGGTCAGCACGTCCCATCGGTCGCTGTTGGCAAGGCCACCCACCGGCCCCACCTACTCGGACTCGGACGCGGACTCGGCGCCCTTCTCGGCATCGGGGGCGTCGGCGGCAACGACGCTCGTCGCGGCGGAGGCGTCGCCGTAGCGGGCCTCGAGCTTCGCCCACTTGGGCTCGCGCGTCTTCCACACGGCCAGAAGCGGCGTGGCGACGCCGAAGGACGAGTAGCCGCCCAGAACCAGGCCGATCAGCATGGCGAAGGCGAAGTCGCGCAGGGTGGCGCCACCCAGAAGCAGCATCGCCACGACAGGCACCAGCGAGGTGACGGTCGTGTTGATGGTTCTGACCAGGACCTCGTTAACCGAGAAGTTGGCGATCTGGTAGTAGGTGCGGTGGACGCCGTCGTCGCGGCCGGCGGCGTTCTCGTTGATGCGGTGGAACTCGACGACGGTGTCGTAGAGCGAGTAACCCATGATGGTGAGAAGCGCGGCGACGACGTTGGGCGTGATCGCGGTCTGCGTCCACGCGTAGACACCAACGGTGATGAGCAGGTCGTGCAGAAGCGACGCGATTGCCGTGACCGACATCTTGGGCTCGTAGCGGAAGGCGACGTAGGCCACGATGGCGACGATGGCCAGCACGAAGGCCAAGGCCGAGGAGCGGGTGACGTTGGCACCCCAGTCCGGGCCGATGGTCGTGACCTGGAAGGAGTCCTCGGCAAGTCCGAGGGACTCGGCGGCCCTGGCGGCGTGCGCGGTGGCGACGTTGGGGTCGACGGTCTCGGAACGGACCAGGAAGCCCGCCGAGCCGTCGGTGACGGCGGTCTGGACCGTGACGCCCTTCTCACCAGCGTCGGACAGCGCCGTGCGCATCTGGGAGATGGTCAGCGAGCCGGTGTCGCGGAAGTCGACCTCGGTGCCGCCGACGAACTCGATGCCAAAGACCAGGCCCCGCACGAGGATGCCGACGACGGCAAGGGCCAGAAGGGCGCCCGACAGGCAGAAGAAGGCCTTGCGGTGGTGGACGATGGGCAGCTCGCGAGAGAAGTGGCTACGCATTGGCCACACCCCCCTTCCCGGAAGTCGCGACACGGGCGGCCTCGGCCTCCTCGATGTCGTCGGCCACGCCCCAGAAGGCGGGGTTGGCCTGGATGGTGCCGCGGGCGAGCAGGCGCAGCGCCGGGGCCTTGAAGGCGAACATGGTGACCAGGTCGCACAGGATGCCCAGGGCCAGCGTGAGGCCGAAGCCCTTGACCGGGCCAACGGCCACGAAGAACAGCGCGACGGCCGAGACGAACGTGACCATGTCGGCGTCGACGGAGGTGCCGATGCCATGCTTGACGCCGGAGATCGATGCGTTGCGGATCGTGCGGCCCATGCGGATCTCCTCGCGGAAGCGCTCGAGCACCAGGATCGAGGAGTCTGCCGCCATGCCGATCGTCAGGACGATGCCGGCCAGACCGGGAAGCGACAGGGCAAACAGGCCGAAGTGCGACAGGACGGCGAGGATGCCGAGGTAGACGACGGCAAACACGCCGAGCGAGCCAAAGGTGAGAAGACCGAGGCCGCGGTAGAAGACGAACAGGTACACGACGACGATCGCCATGCCGACGGCGATGGCGGTGAGGCCCTGCGACAGGGAGTCCTGGCCCAGGGTCGGGCCGACGACGCGGCTCTCGGAGTAGTTGAGCGTGACGGGCAGCGAGCCGGAGTCGAGGACCGTCTTGAGGGCCTGGGCCTGCTCGCTGTTGTAGCCGCCGGTGATCGAGACGTTGCCGTCGGTGATCGGGTTGACGACGGCGGGGGCCGAGTCGACGACGCCGTCGAGCACTATGGCGATGCGACCGTTCGTCGGCGCGAGGTCGGTGGTGACCTGGGCGAAGGTCTCACGGCCCTTGTCGTTGAGGGAGACGTTGACGGCCCACTCGCCGCTCGCCATGTTGGAGGACTGGGCGACGCCACTCGACTTGATGGAGGAGCCGTCCATGAAGGCGGTGTAGGTGCCCTCCTTCAGCTTGACCCCCTGCTTGCCGGCGTTGATCTGGGCGAGCGCGTCGGCGTCGCCGATCTCGTCCAGGCGCACGAACTCGAGGTAGCCCGTCTTGCCGATGGTCTCGACCGCCGCCTGGGCGTCGGTGGCGCCCGGGATCTGGATGAGGATCGAGTTGGATCCCTGCTGCTGGACCGTGGCCTCGGAGGCACCCAGCGAGTTGACGCGGTTCTGGACGATGGTCGTGGCGGTGGCCATCTCGTCGGCCGAGGGCTCGCCGCCGTCGGTCTTGGAGGCGGTCATGATCACCGACACGCCGCCCTGGATGTCCAGGCCCTGCGTGATGCGCTTGTCCAGCGGGGTGAACGCGATGGCGCAGGCCACGAGCACGGCGACCAGCACCACCAGGGTGCCGGCCCAGCGACGTGCGTCGCGGGGAAGCTTGTTGGACTTGCGCCCGTTGGCCTTTGCGCGATTGCGCCCGGAGGCGCCTTCGTTCCAGCGGTCGACGCCCGTGCGCTCGGCGTCCTTCTTCTTAGGCATATACAGAAGTCTCTCTCGTCGCGGACGGGCTTCTCGCCCGACCGATACCAGTTTTCCAAACTCCTATATTACCCATACTCCACAGGCGAGTGCCCACGCGCACGCCGAGCGGACCATGCGCCGAGGGGCGCGCGGCAGTGGCCGCGCACGTGATAGACGAGACCGCTAGTAGTCGATAGCCGCAGGCGAGGCCATCCAGTCGTCGACGAAGTCCGAGTAGGTGCCCTCGATGATGGAGGCGCGGGCGCGACGCATGAGGTCGATCAGGTAGTAGAGGTTGTGCATCGAGATGAGCTCGCTGCCGAGCATCTCGTGCTGGCGCACCAGGTGGTGAACGTAGGCGCGCGTGAAGCCGCCCGTGCACACCGGACAGGTACAGGCGGCGTCGATCGGGCCGTCGTCGCGGCGGAAGCGGGCATTGCGGAAGTTGAGCCTGCCCTCGCTGGAGAAGGCCGTGCCGGTGCGCGCGGTGCGCGTGGGGAGCACGCAGTCGAACATGTCCACTCCGCAGGCGACTCCCCTGACCAGGGTCGTGGGGTTGCCGACGCCCATCAGGTAGTGCGGCTTGTTGCGGGGCATGTGCTCGCCGGCCAGGGGGGCCAGGGTCTCGAACATGGTCTCGTGGTCCTCGCCCACCGAATAGCCGCCGATGCCGTAGCCGGGGAAGTCGCCGCACTCCTCGAGGTGACGAAGCGACCTCAGGCGCAGGTCCAGGTGCATGCCACCCTGAACGATGCCAAACAGTGCCTGGTCGGGACGCGTGTGCGCCTTCCAGCAGCGCTCGGCCCACATGCTGGAGAGCTCGACGGCCCTCTGCACGAAGCCGCGGGTCGCGGGATATCCCGGGCACTGGTCGAGCTGCATGCAGATGTCGCTTCCCAGCTGCTGGGCGATAGCCATGTTCTGCTCGGGGGTCCAGCTCACCCAGCTCCCGTCGTAGTCGACCGCGCGGAAGCGCACGCCCTCGTTCGAGAGCTTGAAGAACTCCCCGTGGGAGAAGACCTGGAAGCCGCCGGAGTCGGTCAGGATGGGCTTGTGCCACTGCATGAAGTCGTGCAGGCCGCCCAGCTCCTCGATGAGGTCGGAGCCGGGGCGCTGCGACAGGTGGTAGGTGTTGGCGAGCACGATCTGCGCGCCGAGCCCCTCGACGACCTGCGGCAGAAGCCCCTTGACCGTGCCCTTGGTGCCGACGGGCATGAAGACGGGGGTCTCGATGTCGCCATGGGCGGTGTGGAAGACGCCCGCGCGGGCGTGCGTCTTGGGGTCCTCGGCGACGATGTCGTAGGAGAACAGCTCGGACATGCTGGTCGGCTCCAAACGCGGCCACACGCGGCCGCAACTCTCGGGTGGCCCGCACTTCTCGGCAGGCAACTGATGCGGAGAAGTGCGGCGTACGAAGAGCGCCCGGCACCGCAAGCGGCACCGGGCGCAAGAAGACAGGTGCTGGCTGGCGCTTACTCGCCGAAGCCGCTGTCGATGAGGGCGACGAGGGCGTCCAGGGCCTCGGCCTCGTCGGGACCGTCGCAGGAGACCTCGACGGTGGTGCCGGTGCCCAGGCCGGCGGCCAGGATCATCATGATGGACTTGGCGTTGGCGGCGGCGCCGTCCTTGTTGACGTCCTTGATGGTGATGTCGGACTGATACTTCTTGGCCTCCATGACGAAGGCGGAGGCGGGACGGGCGTGAAGGCCGGTCGCGTTGATGATGGTGGTCTGCTTCGAAACCATAGCGTACTCCCTTATTTTCGAACGGAACAAACGGTCTGTTCGTTTCCCCTTCCACGTATCGTAGCAGACTGGAAAAGTCATGTTCGCGTAACCGGCCTGTCCTCTTTGCGGGAAAATGACCAATAGCAATCAACGTATGCGACGCATTGGAGCACGCGATGGATACCTCGAGCGACAACCTCCCCACGACAGACGACGCCACCCAGGCAACGGGCACGGCTCCCGAGACGCCCGAAGCGCCCGACAACGCCCGGGAGGGTGCCACGCCCGAGGGCGCGCCCGCCGCTGCCGCCGCCATGGCGGCGCGTGGCGCGGGTGCCGTGGCCGCGGGCTTCTCGGCAATGCGCGACGTGAGGCGCGCCGCCAAGCAGTCCGCCTCGGCCCGCGCACGCCTCCAGGCCATCCGCAAGCAGATCGACGCCGACCAGAGGGTGCTCGACCGCCGCGTGGACGTCGAGTCTCGCTACGACCAGATCGTCGCCGAGCAGACGGCCGAGCTGGCGCGCGCGAGCCGCGAGGGCGACCAGGCCGACGCCGAGGCAATCAGGCTGGGACGGGAGCGCGACGAGCTCAAGGCGCGCCTCGATGCCCTCAAGAAGGACAACGCGCAGCGCCTTGCCCCCTACAAGGACCTGGCCGACGCCGCCCGCGGCCGCACCGACGACGCCGCCAAGGCGCTGTCCGAGGCGCGCCGTGCCGTGAAGACGGCCGAGGGCCAAGTGGCCGACGCCACCTCCAAGCGCGACGCACGCACCGCATCGGCCGAGCAGGCGCTCGCCAACGCGCGCGACCGCCTCTCCAAGCTCAAGACCCAGCTCGCCGCGATCGAGACCGACCCCGACCAGGCGCGCGTCGCCGCCGAGCTGCGCGAGTCGATCGCCACCGAGACCGCCCGCGTGGCAGCCGCCGAGTCCGACGTCACCACCGTCGCGGCCCAGGCCCAGCAGGCACTCGAGAACGCCCAGACGCACCTGTACACCCAGCGCAAGTCGCTGGAGGACGCCGAGCAGCAGCACGAGGCGGCAAAGGCCGACTCCGCCAAGCGCAAGGAGGAGTTCGAGGGTCTCTCCAAGCAGGCCCGCACTGCCGAGAAGGAGCTCGACGACCAGGTGGTCGACCTCTCGAACGACGAGCGAGCCGCCTCCAAGCGCCGCGACGCCGCCCAGCGCGACGCGCAGAAGGCCCAGGAGCTTCTCGACGAGGCAAACGAGGTCCACGCGACACCCGAGAAGACCGTCGAGCTGCGCGAGTCCATCGGCGACCAGCAGGCCGCCTTCGTCGTGCAGCAGCGCCAGGTCGAGACGCTCGAAGGTGCCGAGAAGAGCCTGCGCGAGCGCACCAAGCGCTCCCGCGCCCTGTTCGTGGCCGTCGCGGTGCTGGCCGTGGTCCTTCTCGTCCTGGTGATCCTTCTGGCCACGGGCGTCATCGGCCGCTAGGCGCCCGACCGACTGCCGCCGTGTCCCGTGTTCGGGTGGCCGCGGTCGCGGCTGCGATCACGGCCACGGTCGACGCTGGCGCCGCGGACGGCGACACCGCCGTCGCTGCCGGGAAAGAGGGCTTTCTTACACCGAGACTCCCTCCGCTGCCGGGAAATGGGACTTTCTTACGGTGGAACAATCGGCCAGGGACACACGCTCTCGACTCTGATTGCCCAGCAATTGGAACCGACTTACAAAACAGCAGGTAAAACGCCCGCCTAAGGACGCGACAGTCCTCGGGCGGGCGTTTTCGTAGATCTGACTCGAGCGTCGGGGCAAATAACGCGGTAAGAAAGCCCGTTTGCCTGGCGCAGGCGCGACGCCGACGGTAAGAAAGCCCGTTTGCCTGGCATGGCGGCAAGCGGCGAAGTGCCCGGCATGGCGGCAAGCGGCGACCTGCGCGACTACCTAATGAGCATCGCGTCGCCAAAGCTGAGCATGCGGTAGCGCTCGCGGACGGCCTCGTCGTAGGCACCCATGATCTGGTCGCGGGTCGCGAGCGCCGAGACGAGCATCATGAGGGTCGAGCGCGGCACGTGGAAGTTAGTGATGAGGGCGTCCACCACATGGAAGGTGCTGCCGGGCATGAGGAACAGCTGCGTGGTTGCGTCCGCACGCACCATGAGGTCGCCGCGGCCGAGGGTGTCGGCACCGTCGGGACGGCCCTCGAAGCGCCTGGCCACCACGGGCGGCTCGGACGCCGTCGCCTCGGGATCGAAGGCGCTCTCCAGCGAGCGGACGGCCGTCGTGCCGACGGCGACGACCCTGTGACCCGCGGCCTTGGTCGCGTGCACGGCCTCGACCACGTCGGCACCCACGTGATAGCGCTCGGTGTGCATCACGTGCTGTGTCGGGTCGTCCTCGGTCACCAGGCGGAACGTGTCGATGCCCACCTCGAGCTCGACGGTGGCCCAGCCGATGCCGCGCGCCTTGAGGCGCTCGATCAGCTCGGGGGTAAAGTGCAGGCCGGCCGTGGGCGCGGCGGCGGAGTGTTCCTCGCTCATCGCGTAGACCGTCTGGTACTTCTCGGCATCGCCCTCGTACTGCGTGATGTAGGGCGGCAGGGGCACATGGCCCGCCGCGTGAATCGCCTGGTCGAGGGTGCGCGGCTCTCCGGTGGCGGGGTCGGTCCCGCAGGGGTCGAAGCGCACGAGGCGCCCGCCCTTGGAGTCCTCGACGAAGTCCATGATCGTGCCGGTGAGCACGACCTCGGCCGTCTCGGGCGCGTGGGCGCCGCCGGCGCGATAGTCGATGACGATGCCCGGCTGGCGAAGGCGCTTGCCAGGGTTGACCAGGCACTCCCACACGCGCCCAGCCGCGTCGAGGTCCTCGCGGCGCTTGAGCAGCAGGGTCTCGGCCACCCCGCCCGTACCGTGCTTGCGGCCCACCAGGCGCGCGGGCATCACGCGGGTGCGGTTTGCGACGAGAAGGTCGCCCGGCTCGAGGTAGTCGACGATGTCGGAGAACACGCGGTGTTCGACCGAGCCGCCGTCGGCGATCGGACGGGCAAGGTCGGTGGCACCGGAGCCGCCGTCGCGGTCGAGCACCAGCAGGCGGCAGGAGTCGCGCGGCTCGGCGGGAGCCTGGGCGATGAGCTCGTCGGGAAGGTCGTAGTCGAAGTCGTCGGTGCGCATTGGGTTCCTCCACACAAAGAGGGGCGCGAGGAGCCCACGCCCCGTACAGTCGTTTTCCGCCACGACAGTCTAGCCGTTCGCGGGCGGGTCGTGCGGCCTTATGCCCGGGCCTGCCGCCGCCTGAGCTCCCGCTCGCGCTTGCGCTCGTCGCGGCGCTCGTGGCGCTCGACGGCCGCCTCGGCCGCCGAGAAGCGGCAGCCGCAGTAGTTCTGGCGGTACATGCCCAGCTCGCGGGACCAGTCTGTGGCCTCGGGGTAGTACGGCCGGAAGTCGCGCCAGACGACCTCGAGCCCCTCGCGCCCGGCACAGGCGTCCAACACGTCGCGACAGACGTCGAACAGCTGGTAGGGCGAGACCACGAGCGTGGTAGACACGTGCGCAAAGCCCCTCTCGCGCGCGACGCGGCACGCCTCGGCAAGGCGCACGGCATAGCAGGCGCGGCAGCGCGCCTCGCGCCGCATCCCCATGGGGGCCGCGGTACGCTCCCACGCGTCGCGGTCGCAGCCCGCCACGACCACGGGAAGCCCCGCCTCGTCGGCCCAGGCCAGAAGCGTGGCCAGGCGCAGGTCATGCTCGGCGGCTGGCTGGATGTTGGGGTTCGTCCAGATGATGGTGGGCTCGAAGCCCTCCTCGCGCAGCAGGCGGACGGGCTCGAGCGAGCACGGCGCGCAGCACGCGTGCAGCGCAAGCGGTGTCGTCATGTCCCCTCCCCCATCGCATCGGGCGCAGCCTTGCGGCGGCGCGTCCTTCTCTGCAGGCATTGTATTGCATGCCGAGAAGGACGGGCGGGTCGCAGGTCGCTCGCGCGAGCGTGCGCGAAACCTTCCGAAGCTTGCGCAACGTCCGGCGCAAGGCCGACAGACGCGTTGCGGCCCGATACCATTTGGGGTGCACTTTGTCAGGAACGGCAACGTACCCAACGACCAGGGAGGCACCATGGAGTTCGACATCGACGCCATCGCGACCATGAACCGCTCCGAGAAGCAGCGCATCCTCGACGGCATGGCCAAGCGCGCGGCATTCTCCGCACGCATCTACCAGCAGATCGGCGACCGCAACATCGGCGGCGCGGCGCACGTCTACAAGCAGCGCTACGTCGACCCCAACAACCCCGGCCGCGCCCTGGCCTCCGATGAGGAAGTCGACTACTACGATGCCCTCGAGGCCTCGATGTAGTCGGACGCCCAACACGGATCGTTCGAAGCCCTTCTCGGCCAACCTGCCGAGAAGGGCTTTCTTGTTGCCGCGGGGCCTGTTGTTGTCGCGGGGCAGGGCCGCAGGCGACGGATGGGCAGCGCGTGTGGATGCGCGGGCGAGGCCCAGGCGGGCGAACGCGCGTCCTATAGTCGCAATCGGAAATGGGCGACGCGAGAGCGACACGAGCTGTTGGGGGCTTCCGGACGATGGCGTACAAGACGGTTGTATTCGACATGGACGGCACGATCCTGGACACGATCGGCGACCTCACGGCCGCGATGGTATGGGCGCTGTCGCAGACAGGGCACGCCTGCGACTGGGGCTGCGACGACGTCCGCCACTTCTTTGGCAGCGGCGCGCAGGTTGCCGTGACCCGCGCGCTGGTGGCCGAGACGGGCACCGACGCGTCCGCCACCGAGTCGGTGGGCGCGGGCGACCCGCGCGTGAGCGAGGCCGAGGTCGCCCGCGTGCTCGGCGCCTTCAAGGCGCGCTATGCCGAGCACTGCTGCGAGCTTACGCGGCCCTTCCCGGGCATCGTGGCGCTGCTGGGAGCCCTGCGCGAGTCCGACATCGCCTGCGCCGTGGTGTCCAACAAGATGGACCCCGAGGTCAAGCGTCTGGCCAAGACCCACTTCGGCGGTCTTCTGGACGCGGCCGTCGGCGAGTGCGAGGGCGTTCGCCGCAAGCCCGCGCCCGACTCGACCCTGCGCGTCCTCGACGAGCTGGGGGCGGACCCGGCGTCTGCCGTCTACGTGGGCGACTCCGAGATCGACCTTCTGACCGCGCGAAACGCGGGCCTGCCCTGCATCGCGGTGGACTGGGGCTTCAGGACCCACGACTCCCTGGTGTCGGCGGGCGCCGCCACGATCGCGAGCGACGCGAACATGCTCGCCGCCGCGATCGTGGGCTAGCGCTCGACGCATCCGACGCGTGGGCCTGCCGCCGCGACACGCCTGCCACCGCGCGGGGGCGTCGCCTGGCAGGCGACGCCCGCCTACGCCCCCGCCAGATCCTGCAGGGCAACCGGCGCCAGCGAGGCCCCGTCGCGCGCGCAGGCCAGGGCCTGCACCAGGGCCGTCGTGGCGGACAGCGCCGTCACGCAGGTGATCCCGCGCTCCACGGCCTCGCCTCGCATGCGCACCCCATCGCCGCGCGACTCGTGGCCGTGCGGCGTGTTGATGACGAACGACACACGCCCGGCGCGCATCTCGTCGAGCACGTTGGGATGCCCCTCGCCGATGCGCCGCAGCACCGAGCACTCGATGCCGGCGGCCCTCAGCGTCTTGGCGGTGCCGACGGTCGCCGCCAGGTCGTAGCCCAGGCTTCGCAGCGACAGCGCCACTGGCGCGATTGCGCGCTTGTCGCGGTCGCACACCGAGACGAACACGGTCCCGCGCTCGGGCATGGCGTAGTCGATCGCCTGGCGCGTCTTCGCGTAGGCCTCCGGGAAGCTTCGGGCGATGCCCATGACCTCGCCGGTCGACTTCATCTCGGGGCCCAGGACGGTGTCGGCGCCCGGGAAGCGGCTCCAGGGCATGACGGCCTCCTTGACGGCGTAGTGGCCCGTATCGCGCCCCTCGCACGGAAGCTCGAGCTCGCGGATCTTCTCGCCAGCCATGATGCGGGCGGCACAGCGGGCAAGCGGGACGCCGGTCGCCTTGGACGAGAAGGGCACGGTGCGGCTCGCGCGCGGGTTGAGCTCGATGACGTAGAGCTGCTCGTCCTTGACGGCGTACTGCACGTTCAGAAGGCCCACGACGCCGACCTCGAGCGCCAGGCGGCGCGTCACGTCGCGCACCTTGGCCACGATCGAGTCGGACAGCGAGAAGGGCGGGTAGCAGCAGGCCGAGTCGCCCGAGTGGATGCCGCACTCCTCGATGTGCTCGAGGACCGACCCCACGTGGCACTCCCGCCCGTCGCACAGCGCGTCGACGTCCAGCTCGATGGCGTCCTCGAGGAAGGCGTCCAGGTAGACGGGATGGTCGGGGCTCACGCGCGTGGCCTGCGCCATGTAGGTCTCCAGGTCGTCGTCGCCGTAGACGATGGCCATGCCGCGGCCGCCCAGCACGTAGCTCGGCCGCACCAGCAGGGGGTAGCCGATACTGCGGGCCACGCGGCGGGCGTCGTCGAGCGTCTCGGCCGTGGACGAGGGCGGGTAGGCGACGCCAAGCCTGTCGAGAAGTGCCGAGAAGCGGTCGCGGTCCTCGGCCAGGTCGATCGCCTCGGGCTGGGTGCCCATGATCGGCACGCCCGCCGCCTTGAGGCGCGCGGCCAGGTTGATGGGGGTCTGGCCGCCCAGGGTTACGATCACGCCCACGGGCCGCTCGACCTCGATAACGTTCATGACGTCCTCGAAGGTCAGGGGCTCGAAGTACAGGCGGTCGGAGGTGTCGTAGTCGGTCGAGACCGTCTCGGGGTTGCAGTTGACCATGACCGTCTCGTAGCCCATCCGCTCCAGAGCGTAGGCGGCGTGGCAGCAGCAGTAGTCGAACTCGATGCCCTGGCCGATGCGGTTGGGGCCCGCCGACAAGATCACGACGCGGGGGCGGCTGGCCTCGCGGTGCTCGGAGGCGCCACCGCGCCCGTAGGTGAAGTAGTGGTAGCCCGTGCGGCTGGCAAACTCGCCCGCGCAGGTGTCGACGGTCTTGACCAGCGGCAACACGCCCTCGACCTCGCGCACGCCGCGGATGACGTCGTCGGTGGTGCCCACCAGGCCCGCGATCTGGGCGTCCGAGAAGCCCATCTGCTTGGCCGCCAGCATGTGGGTCGCGTCCAGGCCGCGAAGCCCCAGCCGCGCGATGCGACCCTCGGCGAGCACGATGTCGGCGATGCGGTGCAAGAACCACTGGTCGATGTGGGTCGCCTCGAACACGCGGCCGACCGACCAGCCGCGGCGCAGGGCCTCTGCCACGTAGACGATTCGCTCGGGCGTGGGCTCGGCGACGCGCGCCTCGAAGTCGTCCTCGTCGAAGTCGAACCCGTCACGTCCCAGGCCGAGCCTGCCCTGCTCGAGCGAGCGCATGGCCTTCTGCATGGCCTCCTCGAAGGTGGAGCCGATCGCCATGACCTCGCCCACCGCCTTCATGCGGGTGGAAAGGCGGTCGCTCGCGCCCTTGAACTTCTCGAAGGCAAAGCGCGGGACCTTGACCACGCAGTAGTCGATGGACGGCTCGAAGCACGCGGGCGTGGTGTGCGTGATGTCGTTCTGGATCTCGTCGAGGGTGAGGCCGACGGACAGCAGCGCCGCCATCTTGGCGATGGGAAATCCCGTCGCCTTGGATGCCAGGGCGCTCGAGCGGCTGACGCGCGGGTTCATCTCGATCACGATGACGCGGCCGTCGGCGGGGTTGACGGCAAACTGCACGTTGGAGCCGCCACAGGCCACGCCCACCCGTTCCAGGATTGCGATGGAGTAGTCACGCAGGCGCTGCAGCTCGTAGTCGTTCAGGGTCTGGCACGGCGCCACGGTGATCGAGTCGCCGGTGTGCACGCCCATGGGGTCGAGGTTCTCGATGGAGCACACGATGACGCCGTTGCCGGCGACGTCGCGCATGACCTCCATCTCGATCTCCTTCCAACCCTCGATGGACTGCTCGACCAGGACCTCGGTCTCGGGCGACAGCGCCAGGCCCTGATCGCATATGGAGAGAAGTTCGTCGTGGTCGTGGGCGATGCCGCCGCCGGCGCCGCCCAGGGTGAACGACGGCCTGACCACCACCGGGTAGCCGCCCAGATCGTCGACGATGGCCTCGCACTCCGCGATCGTGTGCGCGATGCCGGAGCGCGCGACCTCCAGGCCGATGTCGCGCATGGCGGCGGCAAACAGCTCGCGGTCCTCCCCCACCTCGATGGAGCGGACGTCGCATCCGATGACCTCGACGCCGTACCTCTGGAGGGTGCCCGCCTTGTCCAGGGCGACGGCGCAGTTGAGGGCCGTCTGACCACCCATGTTGGGGAGAAGCGCGCAGGGTCGCTCGCGCTCGATCACCTTGGCCACGGCCTCGGGCGTGATGGGCTCGACGTAGGTGCGGTCGGCCGTCTGCGGGTCGGTCATGATCGTTGCCGGGTTGGAGTTGACGAGCACGACCTCGTAGCCCTGCTCGCGCAGCGCCTTGCAGGCCTGGGTGCCCGAGTAGTCGAACTCGCAGGCCTGGCCGATGACGATAGGGCCACTCCCGATGATCAGGATCTTTTTGATGTCGGTGCGCTTGGGCATCTAGAAGCACCTCCCCTCGCGAACGTCGATGGCAAGGTAGTCGGGCTCGCCGTCCATCAGGCGCGCGAACGCGACGAAGGCATAGGTCGAGTCGTTGGGGCCGGGCTTGGCCTCGGGGTGATACTGCATGCAGAAGGCCGACACGTCGAGGAACTGGATTCCCTCGGGGGTGCCGTCGTTGAGGTTGACGTGGGTCAGCCGGATGCGCCCGTAGCGCTCGCTGTCGACGACCGGCGCGATGCGGCGCTCGCTCCAGAGGCGCAGGTCGTCCACGTGCTCGGACACGCCGCCGGACAGCTGCGGCACCAGGGGCCCGAAGCTCGGGAACACGGGGCCGTAGTTGTGGTTCTGGGCGGTGATCTCCACCTGCCCGGTGAGCAGGTTCATGACCGGCTCGTTGCCGCCGTGGTGCCCGTACGGGAGCTTCTCGATCCTGCCACCCGCCGCCATCGAGATGACCTGGTTGCCCAGGCAGATGCCAAACACGGGCAGCTTGCCCAGGCAGGCGCGCACGGCCCGGGCCACGCCCGGGACGCTTGCCGGGTCGCCAGGGCCGTTGGAGAAGAACACGCCGTCCGGCGCGAGTGCCAGCACGTCTTCTGCCGGGGTGTCCCACGGCACGACGGTGACCTCACAGCCCACCGCGGCAAGACGACGGGCGATGCCGTACTTCTCGCCACAGTCGTAGGCGACGACCGAGTGACGACGCTCGCCCTTGGCGGGCACGACGTAGCGCTCGGATGTCGAGACGTCGGCCACGTGGTTGTGGTCGGCGATCGGCTCGGAGGCGCGCACGCGGGCGAGAAGGGAGACGGGGTCGAGGTCGGTGGTCGAGATGGCCGCGCGCATGGCGCCGCCCTCGCGGATGGCCAGGGTCAGCGCGCGGGTGTCGACGTCCTGGATCGCGACGACGCCGCGCTCGCAGAGGAAGTCGGGCAGGCTCGTGACCGACTGCCAGTTGCTGGGCTCGCAGCACATGTCGTGCACGACGAGGCCGCGCAGGTGCAGGTCGCGGGCCTGCATGTCCCTCTCGTTGATGCCGTAGTTTCCGACCTGGGGGTAGGTCAGCGTGACGATTTGGCCCGCATACGACGGGTCGCTCACGATCTCCTGGTAGCCGACCATCGAGGTGTTGAAGACGATCTCGCCGAAGGCCTCGCCGGGCGCGCCTGCCGCACGCCCCTCCAACACCATGCCGTTCTCGATGGCCAGAAGCGCCCCGTTGCCACCGTGGCCGGGCGCGAACGAGCCGTCCTGCGCCTTGGCCTCGCTTACGAGCAGGTTCATTGGCAAATCCCTTCCTGCGTCGCATGGCGAAGACGCCTTGGCGCCCCGTGGCCCGCGGGGAGTCGCGGTCCCGCGGGCCAAAAAAGAAGCACCCACCTCTGTCGAGGCGGATACTTCCGACGGGGCATGTCAGGTGTCTCGCGCTGCGAACGCATTGCCCTTATCGGTATCTCCGTACCGTCCTTAAAGGTCGGGTTGCATTGTACGCGATATTTCATGCATTGTCGTGTAAACAATCGGTATCGTTACGCACGAGTGCGGAACAGCGCCGACGCCCGCGGCAACAGGTCACGCGCAGGCAAGCCAGGGCTGGCCCATGACGCGACGCATCACGGCGTCCTTGGCCCCCGCCGCGCCGGCGTCCGCCCTCACGTGCATGTAGACGTGGCACTCGACCCCATAGGCGTCCGAGCCCGTGAAGGCGACGCAGGCGGGCTGGCCGGCCACGAGGGTGTCGCCCAGCCCGGACGAGCAGGCGTCCAGAAGGAAGCGCTCGACCTCGCGCGGGTCGGCGTCGGCGCGAACCGCCACGACGAGGTCGACAAGCGTCGACGAGGTGGGCGTGAGCCTGGTGAGCGCGGTCTTGTTGAGCACCGCGTTGGGGATCACCTGCTCGCAGCCGTTGCGGTCGCGCACGGTTGTGCTGCGCCAGTTGACGTCGGTGACGACCCCCGCAAAGCCCGAGATCTCGACGGCGTCGCCCGGCTGCACGACGCGGCCTGCCATAAGTCCCAGTCCCGCCACCACGTTGGAGACGGTGTCCTGCATGCCAAAGGTGATGACCAGCGAGGTCACGCCCAGGGCGGCCATCATGGCGGTCGGCTTGATGCCAAAGACGGGCTCGAGCACCGACAGCAGCGCGAAGGCCCACACCACGGCACGAAGCAGGTTGACGAAGATGGATGCCGAGGGCAGGTTGGACTGGTCGAGCGCGCGACGCGCCACGCGCACCAACAGGTGGCAGACGACCGACGCCACCACGACCGCCACGGCAAGCGTGATGCCCCTACCCAGAAGGTCCTCGAGCGTGAGGCCAAACACCATCGACGTCGTGGTCGCCTCCATCTTCCTCCCCCATCGTCCCCTCGCGCGCACGGCAATCGCGCCACGCGGTACTTCTCGGCATGAAAACGTATCGACAAGCATACCTAAACGCCCGGACGCCGCCCCGACGCCGGACGGCCGTCTCCCGCAACGACACAAAACGCCCCGCACGGCCGCTGTGGCCGCACGGGGCGCGTTTCGACGCGTCTTACGGGCGAGAGGTGCGTGCGCCTAACGGCGCGTGTCAGAAGCCGCCTAAGGGGCTAGCAGACGCCCTGGGCGAGCATGGCGTCGGCGACCTTCTCGAAGCCGGCGATGTTGGCGCCCATGACGAAGTTGCCCTCGTGACCGTAGCGCTTAGCGGTGTCGTCCACGTTGTGGAACATGCCGCGCATGAGCTGCTCGAGCTTACCGTCGACCTCCTCGAAGGTCCAGGACAGGTGCTCGGCGTTCTGGCTCATCTCGAGGCCGGAGACGAGCACGCCGCCGGCGTTCGCGGCCTTGCCGGGCATGAAGGCGACGCCGTTGGCCTGGAAGTACTCGGTCGCCTCGATGGTGGTGGGCATGTTGGCGCCCTCGCCGACGACCTTGCAGCCGTTGGCGACCAGGACCTTGGCATCCTCGAGGTGCAGCGTGTTCTCGCGGGCGCAGGGCAGCGCGATGTCGCAGGGGACCTTCCAGCAGCCGCGGCCGTCCTCGGCGTGCCAGGTGGCGTTCGGACGCTCGTCGACGTACATGGCGAGCGAGACGCCCTTGTCGTTGCCGGAGCGCTTCTTGTTGTAGATGTGCTCGAGGACCTGGTAGTCGATGCCGTCGGGGTCCTCGACCCAACCCTTGGTGTCGGAGCAGGCCAGGACCTTGCCGCCGAGCTGGGAGACCTTCTGGATGGCGTAGATGGCGACGTTGCCGGAGCCGTGGACGACGACGTTCTTGCCCTCAAAGGTGTCGCCGTTGCTCTTGAGGTACTCGTCGACGAAGTAGACCAGGCCGTAGCCGGTGGCCTCGGTGCGGGCGAGCGAGCCGCCGAAGGAGAGGCCCTTGCCGGTGAGGACGCCGGTCCACTCGTTGCGCAGGCGCTTGTACTGGCCGAACATGTAGGCGACCTCACGGCCGCCAACGCCCAGGTCGCCGGCGGGAACGTCGGTGTTGGGGCCGATGTGGCGGTACAGCTCGGTCATGAAGGACTGGCAGAAGCGCATGATCTCGTTGTTGGACTTGCCCTTGGGGTCGAAGTCGGAGCCGCCCTTGCCGCCGCCCATGGGCAGGGTGGTCAGGGAGTTCTTGAGGATCTGCTCGAGGCCCAGGAACTTGAGCATGCCGAGGGTGACGGTGGGGTTGAAGCGCAGGCCGCCCTTGTAGGGTCCGATGGCCGAGTTGAACTCGACGCGGAAGCCACGGTTGACCTGGACCTTGCCGGCGTCGTCGACCCAGGGGACGCGGAAGATGATGACGCGCTCGGGCTCGACGAGGCGCTCGAGGATGGCGGCCTCCTCGTACTCGGGGTGAGCGTCAAGCGCGGGCTGCAAGGTGGACAGGATCTCGGTCGCAGCCTGGATGAACTCTTCCTGCTCGGGATAGCGATCCTTGAGCTGGGCAAGGACGTTGTCGCAATAGGACATGCTCTTCTCCTAACGTTCCTAGTTGGTCGGACCGATTGCCCGGTCCTGCATCGCAAAAGGGTACGAGTGGTGCTGTGGTGCATCCGCCCTGGCAATGCAGTCGTAACCTCATTGCGCCGTTTGCGTAACAGAGCGTTCATACCCACAGGCCGAAGACAAGTTTCTCAGAAAGATGAATGCCGGAACGGCGAGAAACCATAACGATTTGTCATTTTGCGACTCTTCATTGCGACTAAAAAACAGGCCAGAAGCTACCTAAGCCTCTGGCCTGCTGTTTTGCGTGGAGCGGGTGACGGGAGTCGAACCCGCGTCATCAGCTTGGAAGGCTGAGGTTCTACCGTTGAACCACACCCGCGTGCGTTGGTCGGGGCGACTGGATTCGAACCAGCGACCCTCTGCTCCCAAAGCAGATGCGCTACCAAACTGCGCCACGCCCCGAGAACGCTGGTTGAGTATAAGCGAGATGGGCGTTTTGAGCAAATGCACGTATGATGTTCTGGTGGGGCGGACGAGCCGCCCACAACCGAGACCGCAAGGAGACCCCATGGCGCACACGAGCGAACGCGACGGCAAGGCCCGCGGACTGGGTCGCACGCTGGTAATCGCGAACCCCGTCGCGCACAGCGGTCAGGGCGAGGGAGCCACCCAGTTCGTCGAGAGATTCCTCTCCGCATACGAGTCCGCCACCTCAGGGTACAGGATCGCGCGAACGGGGGCCTCCGGCGACGCCACGGGCATCGCCGCGGACGCCTCCGACTTCGACACCGTCATCGCACTTGGCGGGGACGGCGTGATCCACGAGGTCGCCGAGGGCCTCATGGCCATCCACCCCGAGGCCAGGCCCCGTCTGGGCATCATCCCCATGGGCACCGGCAACGACTATGCCCGCACCCTCGGCATGGCGAGAAACGACCCCGAGGAGGCCCTTCGCCAACTCGTGGGCGGTCGCGAGAAGAACGTCGAGGTCGGACGCGTCAACGGCAGATACTTCGTGGAGACGCTGTCCTTCGGGCTGGACGCCGCCATCGCACTGGACACCACGAACAAGCGCGCGAACGAGACGAGCCAGGAGGGAACCGAGCTATTCGTCCGCTCGGCCATCCGCATCCTCTCGCGCGCGGGCAAGGGCTTCCCCTGCACGGTGAGCTTTGACGGCGCGGACCCCATCGAGTCTCGCAGCATCATCTTCGCCTTCCAGGTGGGCCCCACCTACGGCGCGGGGTTCAAGGTGTGTCCCGACGCCGACCCCGCCGACGGCCTTCTGGACGTCTGCCGCAACACGGTCACGCCTCCCCTACCCATCGTGATGGGCCTTCTGGGCGCCGCCCGCTTCGGGGGGCACACCCGCTCCCGCATAATCGAGATGCGCCGCGTGAGGCGCGCCGTGCTCGACTTCGAGTCCGAGCCGCCCTGCCAGGTCGACGGCGAGGGCATAGGCGGGACCCACTTCGAGGTCGACGTCATCCCCAAGGCGCTGAGGGTCATCGTCCCCGCATAGGGGCTTGCGAACGATCTTCCGCGGCTTGCCGCGAGCCCATGAAAAGGGGTCCCGAGCGCGATGCCCGGGACCCCGAAATGACTGACGCTATGAGCGGTTATGCCATCTGCGAAGGCGCGGCGCTACTTGGCGGCAGCCTGCAGCATGGCCTTGACCTCGGTGGCGGTCTTGAGCTTCATGACCTTCTCGGTGAGGGCGTCGGCCTCCTCCTTGGTCCACTCGGAGATGATGCGACGGGTGCGCAGGATCGACGGGGCGCTGACGGAGAACTCGCCCAGGCCGAAGGAGAGAAGGACCGGGATCAGCAGGGGGTCGGCCGCAGCCTCGCCGCACATGCCGACCATGATGCCGGCCTTGTTGCCCTCCTCGATGATGCGCTTGAGCGAGCGCAGGACGGCGGGCTGGTAAACCTCGTAGAGGTAGGCGACCTTGTCGTTGCCACGGTCGGCGCACATGGTGTAGCCGATCAGGTCGTTGGTGCCGATGGAGAAGAAGTCGCACTCGGCGGCGAGGTCGTCGGCGACGAGGGAGGCCGCGGGGGTCTCGATCATGGTGCCGACCTCGATGTCCTTGTTGTAGGAGACGCCGCGCTCGTCGAGCTCGGCCATGCACTCCTTGACGAGCTCCTTGACCTGGCGAATTTCCTCAAGGTTGGTGACCAGCGGGACCATGATCTTGACGTCGCCGAAGGCGGAGGCGCGCAGCAGGGCGGTCAGCTGGACCTTGTACTGCTCGGGGTTGTTGAGGCAGTAGCGCACCGCGCGGTAACCCATGAACGGGTTCTCTTCCTTGACGAGGTGCAGGTACGGGATCTCCTTGTCGCCGCCCACGTCGAGCGTGCGGATGATGACCGGCTGGTCCTTCATGCGCAGCGCGACCTTCTGGTACGCGGCGAACTGCTCGTCCTCGGTCGGGAGCTCCTTGGAGTCCATGAACAGAAACTCGGAGCGGAACAGGCCCACGCCCTCGCAGTCGTGCTCGGCGGCGGCGTTGGCGTCGTCGGGGTTGCCGATGTTGGCGACGAGGAGCTTGGTCTCGCCATCGGCGGTGACGGTCGGCTTGCCGCGATAGGCCTCGAGGGCCTGCTTCTCCTCGGCGTACTGCTTGGCCTTGGCACGATAGTGCTCGAGGTCGTGGTCGGACGGGGTGGCGATGACCTTGCCGTTGGTGCCGTCGACGACGACCATGTCGCCGGTCTTGATGTTGGTGGTGGCGTCGGCCACGGACAGGACGGCGGGGATCTCCAGCGCGCGGGCGATGATGGCGGAGTGGGAGGTACGGCCGCCGGTCTCGGTCACGATGGCGGCGACGTTGTCCTTGTCGATGTCAGCCGTCATGGACGGGGTGAGCTCGCGCACGACGACAATCGAGTTCTCGGGCAGGGTGGACAGGTCCACGAGCTCCTGGCCCAGAAGGTCGGCGAGAAGACCCGTCTTGACGTCGGCGACGTCGGCGGCGCGCTCACGGAACAGCTCGTCCTCCATGTTGGCAAACATGTTGTAGTACATGTCGTAGGCCTCAGAGACGGCCTGCTCGGCGCACATGCCGCTCTCAATGGAACCCTTGACCATGTCCTTGATGCCGTCGTCCTCGGCAAACTCGATGTGGGCGCCCATGATGGCGGCGGCCTCCTCGCCCACGGTCTGCGTCATGCGCTCGATCTGGGCGTTGGTCTGCTCGACGAACTTGGCGACGGCAGCCGCGTAGCGCTGCTCCTCGGCCTGCGCGTCCGCGGGCGCGTGCGGCGTGAAGGTCAGGTCCGGCTCGACCGCGACGCGGGCGACGCCGATGCCAATGCCGTCAGATGCGTTGACTCCCTCGTACATGAACTTCCTCCAATCGTATGCGCCCATAGGGGCGCGGCGCGCTCCCCCGCGCGCCTCTAACATTCAAAAGAATACCCTCATGTCGCGTCTGGTGCGACATGAGGGTGCATTTTTAGTCCATGTTGTTCAGAAATAAGTCGACCGCGGCGGCAAGTGCCTCGTCCTCGCGCTCCCCGTCGCAACGAAACTCGACCTCTGAACCTTGCTCCAATGACAGGCCCACAAGCGAGAGGGGCGACTTCGCGTCGACGTCGGCACTGTCGTACACCAGCCTGACCGCGCAGGGATAGTCGCACATCATGCCCGCCAGCGTAGTGGCGGGACGAAGGTGCAGGCCCTGGGGATTTGCCAGGGTGACCTTTGCGCTAACCACGAGCCCTCCCGCTACTTGACGGCGCCGCCGGCGGCGGACTCCGACGGCGTGGCGTCGATGACCATGGCGTGAGCACGCTCGAGGGCTGCCTGAATCTCGTTGCGGTGCTTCTCGAGAACCCCGCCAAGGGCGCTGTAGAGCTTGTCGATCTTCGCACGGTCGGCAAGGCCCTTGGAGGAAGCGGTCGCAGAGCCACAGGCGGAGGCGAAGTTCAGCGCGGTCTCGTAGTCGGCGCCGGCGCCGGTCTTGGCGACAAAGCCAGCGACCATGGAGTCACCCGCGCCGGTGGCGTTGACCAGGCGACACGGCGGGCACAGGGTGATGTGCTCCTCGCCGTTCTCGTCCAGAAGACACGCGCCATGGCCACCGCAGGAGACCAGGACGTTGGCCGCGCCGCGCTCGTGCAGGATGCGGGCGTAGGGCAGGCACTCCTCCGGGGTCTCGGGCTTGGCGCCAAACAGGCGGCCGACCTCGTGGTTGTTGGGCTTGATGAGGAAGGGCTTGGCGGGAAGCGCGCGAAGCAGCAGGGTGCCGGGGGCATCGACGACGAAGCGGATGCCGCGGCCCGACAGGCGATGCATGATCATGTCGTAGGTGGTGTCAGGCAGGCTGGCGGGAATGGAGCCGGTGAGCACGACCGTGTCACCCTCGCCCGCGACCTCCAGGCGGTCGAGAAGCTCCTCGAGCTTGCGCTCGGGAATCTTGGGGCCCATGCCGTTGACGATGGACATGACGATGCCGTTGAGCTTGACGTTGATGCGCGTGTTGCCCTTGTCCAGCCGCACGAAGTTCGCGGCGATGCCCTGGTCCTGCAGGGTGTTGACGAGGTAGTCGCCGGTGAAGCCACCGCAGATGCCCATGGCGGTGTTGGCAACGCCCAGCTCGTTGAGGATTCCGGCGATGTTGATGCCGTTGCCGCCGCAGTACACTTCCTCGCTCGAGGAGCGGTTGGTGAATCCCATGTCGAGCGTCAGCGGGTGCATGACGTAGTCGATGGCGGGGTTCAGCGTTACGGTGTAAATCAACAGTGGCTCCTTCCAACGCGCGAGCGCGCACGAACTATCACGCTCGTCCTAGTATGCCGCAACATAGAGCAAAAGCGGGGCAAAATTGCGCCTGATTGGCACGATTTTGCCCCGCCGTAATGTAATGAGTGCACAAACTTGCAGATAAACGCATTAACTAGGCGTCGATACCGGCCGACACCGCCGCGGCGATCTTGGCCGCATCGTTGGACTCCGCGATCTCGCTGCGGAAGCTGTCACGGACGATGAGAGTTGCAACCTGAGCAAGGATGCGCAGGTGCCTGGTGGGATCGGACGCGGGAACAAGGAGGGCGACGGCCACGCGGGTGGACTCGCCGTCCTGGGTCTTGCCCCAGTCGACGTCGTTCGCGAGCTTCACGACGATGATGGCGTCGGACTTGACCGCGTCGGTCTTGGCGTGCGGGATGGCAAAGCCGCTGACCATGCCGGTGGAACCCGCGGCCTCACGGTCCTGGAACGCCTTCAGCACCGCGTCCTTGTCGTCAGAGACGCCAAGTTCGACAGCCTTCTCGGCAATGAACTCAAGAACCTCGTCGCGAGTGGTGGCGGGGTTGTCCAGAAAGACGTGGCTGGCATCGACAAAATCGCTCATGAATCCCTCTTTTCCGGGCCACGCCCCACCGGGGCGCGACCACATAACGCCTTCGTACCAATCAGCGTCAGATTATAGTCCCTGCCCTCGTGTTAGAATCGCGATGGTCAAGCGCTCGTAACTCAATTGGATAGAGTATCGGACTTCTAATCCGCCGGTTGAGGGTTCGAGTCCCTCCGAGCGCACCAACGCCCGCCCAGCCCCGCCTCCCAGGCGGGGCTTTTTCGTGTCCTGCCGAGAAGTGCCGATGGCTCGTCCCCGCCCGCCCGAAACCACGACGGGCGGGACCAAGCCGCTATCGCCGGGCAAGCTCGGACAGCACGCCCACGACCGTCTTGGAGTCGCGCACCACACCCGCGCGAATCGCGTCGGCAACGTCGTGGAGGTCCGCCCAGACGACGTCGACGTACTCCCCCGAGTCGAGGTGCGCGCTTCCCTCGGACAGGCCATGGGCGCGGTACACGCGCGTGAGCTCGTCGGTGAAGCCGGGCGAGCCGTTGGACAGCGCCACCTGCTCCAGCCACTCGCACGAGAGGCCCGTCTCCTCGGAGAGCTCGCGACGGGCGCACTCGACGGGGTCCTCCCCCGCCTCCAGCTTGCCGGCGGGAAGCTCGAGCGTGACCCTGCCCAGAGCGACGCGCCACTGGCGAACGAGGCACACGCGACCGTCGCGCACGGCCACGACGCAGCACCCTCCACGGTGGCGGACTATCTCGCGACCGGACTCGGAGCCGTCCGGAAGGACCACGACGTCGGTCTCCACCGAGAAGATCCTTCCCGCCCAAGGCGTCTCGGACGCAACCACGCGCTCGCGCAGCGAGTCGACGTCCGCCTCGTCCAGCAGGGTGCGAACGCGTGCGACGGCAAGCGCGTCGGAGGCGGCAACGCATCCATCCATGTCAGTTCCCCTTCCCGCGCCCCCCGAGGGGCGCACGAAAAAAGGCGGGGCGCCCGTGGGCACCCCGCCTCTTCGTATCGATGGTGGGCCGTCAGGGGGTCGAACCCTGGACCTTGGGATTAAGAGTCCCCTGCTCTACCAACTGAGCTAACGACCC
>CAKVON010000008.1 GCA_934792625.1 uncultured Atopobiaceae bacterium | reverse complement strand
CGACGCCGGCGATCTGGGCAATCTTGTAGGCGGACTGGCCGACGATCTTGGCGTTGACGGAACCGTTGATGATGACCGTCTCGCGGACACGATCGAGCTCGGCGCCCTTGAGGAAGTAGCAGCCACGGGCCTTGAACTCGGCCTTGACCTCGTCGTAGATGTCGGCGAGGACGGTGACGGACTGCTCGGAGGCGCAGATCATGCCGTTGTCGAACGTCTTGGAGTGGATGATCGAGTTGACGGCGAGCTTGACGTCGGCCGTGGAGTCGATGATGACCGGGGTGTTGCCGGGGCCGACGCCCAGGGCCGGGGTGCCCGAGGAGTAAGCGGCGTTGACCATGCCCGGGCCACCGGTGGCCAGGATGATGTCGGCGTCGCGCATGAGCTGGTTGGTGAGCTCCAGCGACGGGACGGAGATCCAGTCGATGATGCCCTTGGGGGCACCGGCCTTCTCGGCAGCGTCACGCACGATGCGGGCGGCCTCGGCGGTGCACTCCTTGGCGCGCGGGTGCGGCGAGATGAGGATGGCGTTGCGGGTCTTGAGGGCGATCAGGCACTTGAAGATCGCAGTCGAGGTCGGGTTGGTGGTCGGGATGACGGCGGCCACGATGCCCATGGGCTCGGCGACCTTCTTGAAGCCGAACGCGGGGTCGTCCTCGATGACTCCGCAGGTCTTCATGTCCTTGTACTTGTTGTAGATGTACTCGGCCGCATAGTGGTTCTTGATGACCTTGTCCTCCACGACGCCCATGCCCGTCTCCTCGACGGCCATCTTGGCCAGGGGGATGCGCGCCTTGTTGGCGGCCAGGGCAGCCTCGTAGAAGATCTTGTCGACCTGCTCCTGCGAGAAGGTGGCGAACTCAGCCTGCGCCTTGCGCATGCTGGCCATCCTCTCCTCAAGGGCATCGACGCTGTCGATGAGCTTTACCGCTTTTGCCATGCTGTAACCTCCAGGTTTGCCGAACCATTAGGCATGAATAAAAACGACGCCATGCGTTGGTGTCACTATACAGGATATGGCGGGTGCTCGAAAAGGGTTTTAGCACGTGCAATTGCGAATAAATGTGTGTTTACCTGCGGTTGTACACCAAACGATAGTCATTTACGCATTGCCGCCAATAAGACGGAGCATGCCGAGAAGGACTTGGGCGTGAATCAATAATTGTCAGTTTATGCATTATTACTGACAAAATATGTATTTTGAAGTAACCCTGGCATACCTTGGCCAGCCTGCATGGCACGATGTTACGGGTATGCAAAAGCAGCATTTCACCGACGTTGCAAGGGGTCAGACCAGGGAGCGAGCTAGATAACTCGGCGAACGCCGTTAGCGAGCGGCCTTAAGCGCACGTTCAAGAAGCATGCATAGAGTCGGTCCGGAATCACCTGAGGAAACGACGGAATCCACCGCAAGGCGCAGCCAAGGGTCAGACGCGCACTCCAACATTTGGAGATTCGTGCTCCCGACAGTCGCGAAACTAAGTACGCCATTGTCGATCGCGCCCAGACAGTCCTTCTCGGCAGCCCAGGCATCGAGAATGGCGCCGGATGGGTTCGCTGCGGCCACGGGCAGGAAGTCGACGACGCTGCCGAAACCCCCATGCAAGACGTTGGCGGCGATGGGTTGGCTTGGGTCGGAGGAAAGCCCTGGGTAAGCCACGCGCGACACGAGCGGGTGGCACGCCAGGAAGCTGGCCACGACCTGTGCCGCATCGCAGGACGCACGGGTGCGCGTCTCGAGGCGCGACAGCGAGGTCTCGATACGTGCGACCTGGTCGGCGGACGCGCGACGATTCTTGGCCCATGCGCCCACGAGGGCCGTGATGCCCGGCACTCCCCTCTCGGCGTCGCGCGACACGCTCACGAGCACGGGCGCGGCAGGGTAAGGACCCGTGGCCGCACCGAGCGCGTCGGGCGCGTCGCATGTCGCCCACGCCGCACGCTCCACGCAGACGTGTGCGCCGAGCTGGCACGGCGAGCAGAGCGCGAGGGTCGAAGGCGTGTTGTCGGCAACCAGGATCGCCCCGTCCGAACGGGCCGCACGTGCGAGGGAACGCAGGTCGCAGGCATGCACGGGGGCGCCGCACAGCGCAGAGGCAACGCGAACCTCGCGGCCCAGCGACGCGAGCTCGGCGGCTAGTGCCTCCGCCGTGGCCGTGGAATCGCATGCCCACGTATGGGCCGCGCCCGCAATCCGAGGGGACGGATGTGCGGGCGCGGCAGATGTTGCGGTGGCTTTGGGGCCGTTAGGCAAGGTCGAGCTCCAGGGCGCGGTGGCAGTAGACGACGTGACCGGCGGACACCTCGGTGCCCGCGGGGTTCTCCGCACGGCACTTCTCGGTCGCGAAGGGGCAACGCGAGGCAAAGCGGCAGCCGTCGTCGACGTTGACCAGGCTCGGGACGTCGCCCTTGAGCGTGTGGCGCTCGCGGGAGCGCTGCGAGGGGTGCAGCGGCGGGACGGACGAGACAAGACCGCGCGTGTAAGGGTGGGCATAGTGCTCGGTGACGTCGGCGGTGCTGCCCACCTCCATCACGCGACCGCCGTACATGACGCAGATGCGGTCGGCCATGTAGCGGACGACGGAAAGGTTGTGCGTGATGAACAGGTAGGCCAGGCCCTCGGACTCCTGCAGGTCGAGAAGGACGTTGAGCGTCTGGGCCTGAACCGAGACGTCCAGGGCGCTCGTGGGCTCGTCGAGCACGAGGAACTCCGGGCGCAGCATGATGGCGCGCGCGACGGAGACGCGCTGCTGCTGGCCGCCAGACAGCTCGGAGGGCCTGCGGTCCAGGAGCTCGGCGCCCAGGCCGACCTTCTCGCACGTCTGCGCGATCAGCTCGTCGCCACCGTCGATGTGGTTGACCTTGAGCGGGCGGCGCAGGATCTCGCGGATGGTCCAACGCGGGTTGAGCGACGAGGCGGGGTCCTGGAAGACGGCGCCCATCTTGTCCTGGTACTCGCGACGGTTGCGGCAGGTGACGTCGACGCCACCCACGCGGATGGAGCCGGACGTGGCGGGCAGCAGGCCAAGGAGCATCTTGGCAAGCGTCGTCTTGCCGGAGCCGGACTCGCCGACCAGGCCGAGCGTCTCGCCGGGCATGATGTCGAACGTCACGCCGTCGACGGCGTGGACGGCGGAGTCCTTCTTGCCCTTGATCGGGAAGAGCTTGCGGACGTCACGCAGCTCGACGAGGGGCGTGACGGCGCCGGTCGTGGCGTTGTTCTGGCTAGTCATCGAGCGCCACCGCCCTTTCGCAGGCAACGAAGTGCCCCTCGGAAACCTCGACGAGGTTGTGGACATACTCGCGGCACGCGGGCGTGGCGTTGGGGCAGCGGTCGCAGAAGCGGCAGCCACGCGGCGGGTTGGCCAGGTCGGGAACAGTGCCCTCGATCGTCTGCAGGCGACCCTCGCCGCGCGTGATCGTGGGCAGCGCCCTCATAAGAAGGCGCGTGTACGGGTGCGCGGGCTCGTCGAAGATCTTGAACACGGGACCGACCTCGACAATCTGGCCCGCGTACATGACACCGACACGGTCGGCCACGTCGGCCACGATGCCAAAGTCGTGCGTGATGAGAAGGACGGCCATGCCGTGGTCGTGGCGCAGGTCGTTCATCAAGTCGATGATGCCAGCCTGCGTGGTCACGTCGAGCGCCGTGGTGGGCTCGTCGGCGATAAGGACCTCGGGCTCACGGCACAGCATCATGCCGATCATGACGCGCTGGCGCATGCCGCCGGAGATCTCGTGCGGGTACTGGCGCATGCGCTCGGCGGCATCTGGGATGCGAACGTCGCGAAGGGTACTCTCGGCCAGCTTGTACGCCTCTGCCTTCTCCATCTTGTCGACCATCAGGCTCTCGGAGATCTGGTAGCCGAGACTGTAGACGGGGTTGAGGGAGTCCAGCGGGTTCTGGAAGATCATGCCGATGCGGTGGCCGCGGACGGCGGCCATCTCGTCGTCGGTCATGCTCATCAGGTCCTGGTCGTGGCTGATCACCTGGCCGGACTTGACGCGACCCGGCTTCGAGATGATGCGCATGATTGCCGACGCGGTGGTCGACTTTCCGCAGCCGGACTCGCCCACCAGGGCGAAGGCCTCGCCCCTGTGGACCTGGAAGCTCACGTCGCTCACGGCCTGAACCTCGCCGTGGGGCGTGTCGTAGACGACCTCGAGGTCGCGCACGTCGAGTACGACGTCGCTGTCGGTGGTCGGCTTGTCGTTTTCGAACGTCATTGGCTACACCTCGATAGTGGGGTCGAGAAGGTCCTTTACTCCCTCGGAGGCGAGGTTGAACCCGAGCACCGTCCACACGATGGCGATGCCGGGGTACAGGGTGACCCACGGTGCCGACCTGATGAACTTGATGCCGCCGGACAAGATCATGCCCCAGTCGGGCAGGGGCTCCTGGGCACCCAGACCCAGAAAGCCCATCGAGGTCGTGGACAGAATCGCCGACGGAAGTGCCAGCGAGGCCATGATCACGATGGTCGAGGTCAGGTTGGGAAGCACGTACCTGACGATGATGGACAGGTCCGTCTCACCATAGGTGCGCGCCGCCTCGATGAATGACTCGGCACAGATGGTGCGGGTCTTCGCTCGCACGACCTTGGCGATCTGCGCCCAGGTGACGACAGCGACCGCAAAGGCCACGTTCTCGGCCGAGGCACCCACCAGAAGCACGATGGCCATGGCGAAGATGATCGGCGGGATCGACCACACCATGTCGGTGAGGAACGAGATGACCTTGTCGGCAAAGCCGCCGTAATAGCCGGCGATGACGCCGAGCGTCACGCCGATGATGCACTCGATCACGACGGCGATGACGCCGACGCGCAGGGCGAGGCGACTGCCGTGCAGAACGCGGCTGAAGATGCAGCGACCGTACTGGTCGGTACCCCACGGGTACTCGGAGCAGGGGCCGGTCAGCTTGGCCGCCAGGTTCTGGTCGGCATAGCCGTGCGGCGCGATCACGTCGGCGAGAAGTGCCGCGGCGATGATCACCACAAGCATCAAGAGACCGATCGTGAACGTCGGGTTTGCCAGCAGCGCCCTCAACTTCGAGGGCTTGGACGGGCTGGCGCCGTTTGCGTCCTTCCTCATGCGGTTGCTCCTCCTAGTCTTCCGTCAGGCGGATGCGGGGGTCCAGAAGGCCGGACACCACGTCGCCGATGAGGTTGCAGATGACCGTCAGGATCGAGATGACGAACACGATGCCCTGGACGATCGGGAAGTCCTGCTTCTGGATGCCGGTCCACAGCAGCTGGCCCATGCCGGGCCACGCGAAGACGTTCTCCACGACCACGGCGCCGCCGATGAGCCACGGCAGCGACAGGAAGAAGGTCACCGTGACCGGGATCAGCGCGTTGCGCAGGACGTGACGCACCAGGACCTTGTCGCGCAGCAGGCCCTTGGCCGTCGCCGTCTTGACGTAACGGGCGTCAAGCACGTCGAGGACCTCGGAACGCGTGAGCCTGAAGGTCTGTGCCAGGTTCGGAAGCGCCAGGGTCAGCACGGGCAGGATCATCGACACCGGTCCGCTATAGCCCGAAATCGGGAGCGCACCAAGCCTGATCGAGAAGAGCATGATGAGAAGTACGCCGAGCCAGAAGCCGGGCATCGACCACAGCACGACCATGATGACGTTCATCGCACGATCGAACGGGCCGTCCTTGTGCACCGCGGCGAAAAGGCCAAGCGGGATCGCGATGGCGTACTCGACGACGATAGCCACGCCCGTGAGCATCAGCGTATAGGGCAGGCGCTGCGCGATCAGGTAGGTGACGGCCTGGCCGGTGGTGATCGAGACGCCGAAGTTACCGGTCAGGACGTTGCCGAGCCAGTAGAAGTACTGGACGACCGGCGGCTGGTCCAGGCCCCAGCGAGCGCGGATCTCGGCAACCTTGGCCTGCGAGACACGCGGCGAGGTCATGAGCTCGACCGGGTCTCCGGGCATGGCCTGCAGGATGCCAAAGATCACGAGGCTCACGCACAGCACGACAAGCACGCCGATGAGCAGCCTCTTCAGGATATAGCGAGCGGTTTGCGACACGTTACGACGACCTCCCTGCCATCAGAGTCCGACCGCGTGACAGACGTCCATGAAGATCGGGTCACGCGGGATGTCTTCGTCATTGGTAAGGAGAACGACGGACATGCCGTCCTCCACGAAACGCGAGCTGTTGGACACGAATCCCGCTGCGCCGCCGGTGTGCCAGATCTCGGCGTGGTCCAGCAGGTGGCGACCCCTCTCGCAGGCGCTGCCGTCCTCGCCCAGGAACAGGCCGAGGCCGTAGCCGGTCTTGCGACCGTCCGCGAGCGTGTTGTCGGTCATCAACAGGTCCTTCCACTCCTTCGACAGAAGCTCCGGGCCCTCGCCGTCGAACAGCCACCTGTGCCAGCGCAGCATGTCATCGACGTTGGACGAGACGTTGCCGTCGGCAAATCCGACCTGCAGCATGTCGTAGGGCTGGTGCTCGAAGCCGCCGTCGACGCGACTGTAGCCCTCCACGAGCCACTGGTCGCGACTGACGTAGTCGTCCGGCGCGAAGCTGCGCTCCATACCCAACGGGCGCAGGACCTCCCTCTCGAGGAAGTGGCCGAAGCCCATCCCCGTGACCTGGCGAACGATCTCGCCAAGCATGACGTAGGTCGAGTTGCTGTAGGCCCACGAGGTACCGGGCTCGAACTCGAGGTCGCCGAGCGTCTTGATGTACTCGAGGACCTCGTCCGCACCGGCATCCCTCATGGCGAGCACCTCGGGAGCGAAGGTCGCGTCGGGACCCTCCCCAAAGTAGTCGACCACGCCTGCGGTGTGGGCCATCATCTGGCGAATCGTAATGCGCTCGACATAGTCAGGGAAGTCCGGGAAGAAGCGCCTGACGGGCTCGTCCAGATCGATCAGGCCGCGCTCCGCAAGAATCAGCATGCAGGTGCAGCACATCTGCTTGGTGTTGGAGGCGATCACGAAGTTGTCGTCGGGATCGATCTGACGACCCGTCTCCAGGTCGGCGCAGCCAAACGCTCCCTTATAGAGAAGTTCGCCGTCACGCGAGACGGCCACGGCAAAGCCGGGGGTCTCGGTCGTGATGCCGTGCTTGGCGGCAATCTCGGCAATCTTGCTATCGAGGTCCATAATCCTCCCCTATCCGATGTGATCGGCGCGATCGAGGATGCCACCGGGAAGCTCGTCGGTGTCGTGGCCGTCGACCACGACGCTGCGGCCGGCGACCATGACGCGGTCGATGCCGACGGGCGGAACTGCCGGGTCGTCGAACGTCGAGCGGTCGCAGATCTCCTGCGGGTCAAAGATGACCAGGTCGGCGTCCTTGCCAACCTCGACCGTGCCCTTGCAGCCGTCAAGGCCGATGCGCTGGGCGGGCTTGAGGGTGATCTTCTCGAGGGCCTCGACGAGACCCATGATCTTCTCGTCACGGACATAGCGACCCAGGAAGCGCGGGAAGGTGCCCGCGGCGCGCGGGTGGCACTCGCCCTCGTAGACGCCGCCATCCGAGCAGACCAGACCCAGCGGGTTGGCAAGGGCGGCCGAGATCTCCTCGGCGCGCATGGCAAAGCACACGACGTTCTGCTCGGGGTGCTCGCGCCTGACCTGCTCGTAGGTCTCCTTCGTGGCACGCTGGCCGCGGTAGGGCGGGTACAGGAACTGAATCGCGTCGTAGTCGCAGCCCCACTTGGTGCGCCAGTCGACGTCGAACACGGCCGTGCCGATTCCGGTCGAGAAGGCCGTGTAGGGGTAGGTGTCGTAGGTGAAGCGCGGGTTGGCGGCGTGCTCGGCCTCGATCAGCTCGAGGGCCTCGTCCATGTAGCCATAGCCCGCGAGGCTCGACAGGTGCGAGACCTCGACGCGCACGCCGGCGGCGCGGGACAGCTCCGCCATCTCGCGGATGGAGTCGGGGGCGTCCTCGCAGTCGGCACGGAAGTGGATCGAGACGAACGGGTCGAGGTCGCGGATCTGGGCGAGCGCGGCGTGCATCTCCTCGGTCGTGATGCCCGGGTCGTACTCGAGGCCGAAGGAGACGCCCCAGCAACCCGCCTCGATCTGCTCGCGAACGAGCTTCCTGGCGGCCTGCTGCTGCTCCTCGGTGGCCCCGTCGTAGGGGCCGGGGCCCTGCAGACGACGGTAGTCGTTGTAGCCCGCAAGCACGACGTAGTTCATGGGAGCGCCGCCCTGGGACTCGACCCAGGAACGGAACTTCTCGATGGGCTGCGGCGACTCGCCGCAGTTTCCGCAGATGCCGGTCGTGACGCCCATGCGGGCCATCAGACGACCGATGGCATACTCCTTGGTGTCGTCGAGGTCCTCCTCGTGCATGTGGATGTCGATGAAGCCTGGGGCCACGACGTGACCCTTGGCATCGATGACCTCGGACGCATTGGCGGCGAGGTCGGCAACCGCCTGCTCGTCGGTCGAGGGCACGACCTGGGTGATCTTCCCGCCATTGATGGCCACGGCTGCCGCGAGAAGATCTCCGGCCTCGTAGTTGGGAACGAGGCCGGAGACGATGACCGTGTCGTTGGTCGTCAAGCCTTACACCAGCTTGGCGTCGTGCAGGCGCACGCGGCCGTCCTTGGACAGCTTCATGCCCTCAACGTTCTTCTTGCCCGCGATGACGTACTTGTCGGCGAACAGCGAAATGCCCTTGAACAGGGTGGCCATGTACTCCTGGAACTCGGCGTAGACCTTGGTGCGCTCGGCGTCGTCGGAGGTCTGACGGCCCTTCTCGAGGAGCTCGGTGACCTTCTTGTCCTCCCAGGGGTAACCCGAGGCGGGGGTGAAGACGCTGTAGAGGATGTCGGGATCGAGCCAGACGTAGTTGCGGCAGGCGGCGGAGAAGTCGCCGTCCTTGACCTTGGTCTTGATGTAGGAGGAATCCTGCTCGGTGATCTTGGCGTCGAAGCCGACGGCCTGGAGCTGCTTCTGGAGGACGGGACCGGCGTCCTTGAGCGTCGGACGGTTGCCCGAGATGAGCAGCTCGACGGAGAGCTTGGCGCCGCCCTTCGTCATGACGCCGTCGGAGTTGGCCTTCCAGCCCGCGCCCTCGAGAAGGGACTTGGCCTTGTCGGGGTCGTGGCCGAGCTTCTTGGCGAGCGACGCCTCCTCGTCGGCGGAGTAGCAGGGCTGCGCCTCGGAGATGAAGCCGTAGAGGGGCGTGACCCTGTTGTCGAGGGCCTTGGCGATCTCGTCGCGGTCGATGGCAAGGGCAAATGCCTCGCGGACCTTCGGGTCGGTCAGGACGCCGTCGTCGGTGTTGAGATAGATGTAGCTGGCGCCGGACTGCTCGTACTCGTACAGCTCGATGTCGTCGTTGGCCTCGAGCTCGGAGACGCTGGTTCCGGGGACGTCGAAGACGATGTCGGCGTTGCCGGACTCGACCTCGCTCACGCGGGTGAAGTCATCGGGGATGAAGCGCACGACGATGGTGTCGAACGCCCAGGGCCCCTTGTTCTCGACGAAGGGGTTGTTGGTGACGTAGTTCTCGTTCTTCTTGAGCGTGACCTGCGAGCCCTGCTCCCAGCTGTCGACGACGTAGGGACCGTTGGCGACGGGCTCGCGGTTGAACTCGTCCTTCTCCTTCTCGTCGGCGACCTTGGTGTCGACGGCGGCGCTGAAGGTGGTGGACAGCGGCGTCATGAGGTAGGGAGCGGCCTGCTTGAGGTGCATGACCAGCGTCTGGTCGTCGACGACCTCGAAGCTCTCGACGTCGTCGTAGTCGCTGCCAAACTCGGAAACCTTGATGTAGCGGTCGAAGGAGGCCTTGTAGGCGTTGGCGTCGAGCGTGTCGCCGTTGGAGAACTTGGCGTCCTTGGGGAGCGTGATCGTGTAGGTCAAGCCGTCGTCGGAGACCTCGAACTTCTCGGCGAAGCAGGGCTCGACCTTGGAGAGGTCATCGCTGTAGGCAAGGAGCGGCTCGTAGAGGAGCCAGTGGACGTAGTTGTCCCAGCCGATCTGCTGGATGTCGAGGCCCTCGGGCTCGTCGGAGATGCCGATGGTGAGGGTCCCGGCAGAAGAGCCGGCGCCGTCGGAGCCGCAGCCAGAGAGGGCGGCGGCGCCACCGAGGGCGGCGAGCGTCTGGAGGAACTGGCGACGAGAAACTGCAGGCTGTTTCAACACGTTCGACTCCTTACTGCGAAACGCACCGCAAGGCGGCGCGCAGTTGACAATATTCAGCATTATAGGAAGAACCTTACAGGAATCAATCAGGAATGGCGCTCGATTCCGTCTAAGTATGCAAATGCTGGGCTAAAGAAGCGTTTTAGCATACATAGAGAGTCCCCTCCGGTCCTAATTGGAGGGGACTCTTTTAGTCCAATCTTGCGCTTACGGCGCACTGGCTGCGAAGGCGTGAGATGCCCGAGCCCGTGGCGATCATGCCCTAGGCCGTCTTGGCGTCGTGCAGGCTCATGCGACCGTCCTTGGAGACGCGGACGTTCTCGACGGTCTTCTTGCCGGCAATGACGTACTTGTCGGCGAACAGCGGGAGCGCCTTGAACAGGGTGACCATGCGCTCCTGGAACTCGACGTACACCTTGGTACGCTCGGTGTCATCGGGGGTCTGACGGCCCTTCTCGAGAAGCTCGGTGACCTGCTTGTCCTCCCACGAATAGCCCGAGGCGGGGGTAAAGGAGCTGTAGAGGATGTCGGGGTCGAGCCAGACGTAGTTGCGGCAGGCTGCGGCGTAGTCGTCGTCCTTGACCTTGGACTTGATGTAGGAGGCATCCTGCTCGGTGATCTTGGCGTCGAAGCCGACGGCCTTGAGCTGCTTCTGGATCACGGGAGCGGCGTTCTTGATGGAGGTGCGGTCGCCGGGGACGAGAAGCTCGAAGGAGAGCTTGGTGCCGTTCTTCTCCATAATGCCGTCGGAGTTGGCCTTCCAGCCCGCGCCCTCGAGCAGGGACTTGGACTTGTCGGGGTCGTAGGCGAGCTTCTTGGCGAGCGCGGCCTCCTCGTCGGCGGAGTAGCAAGCCTGGGCCTCGGAGATGAAGCCGTAGGCGGGAGTGACCATGTCATCGAGCGCCTTGACGACCTCGTCGCGATCGATTGCATAGGCCAGGGCCTCGCGGACCTTCGCGTCAGCAAGGACGCCAGAATCGGTGTTGAGGTGGAGGTAGCTGACGCCGGACTGGGCGTAATCGTACAGCTCGATGTCGTCGTTGGACTTGAGCTCTGAGACGCTGGAGGTGGGAACGTCGAAGACGATGTCGACGTTTCCGGACTCGACCTCGCTCACTCGGGTGAACTCGTCGGGGATGAAGCGCACGACGATGGTGTCGAACGCCCAGGGACCCTTGTTCTCGGCGAAGGGGTTGCTGGTGGAGAAGTTCTCGTTCCTCTTGAAGGTGACCTGCGAGCCCTGCTCCCAGCTGTCGACGACGTAGGGGCCGTTGGCGACGGGCTTGCGGTTGAACTCGTCCTTCTCCATATCGTCGGCAACCTTGGTGTCGACGGGAGCGCTGTAGGTGGTGGACAGCGGAGTCAGGAGGTAGGGCGCGGCGTTCTTGAGGTGCATGACCAGCGTCTGGTCGTCGACGACCTCGAAGCTGTCGACGTCGTCGTAGTCGGTACCGTACTCGGAGGTCTTGATGTAGCGGTCGAAGGAGGCCTTGCAGGTGTTAGCGTCGAGGGTGTCGCCGTTGGAGAACTTGGCACCCTTGGGGAACGTGAGCGTGTAGGTCTTGCCGTCGTCGGAGACCTCGAACTTCTCGACAGCGCAGGGCTTGACCTCGGTGAGGTCGTCGCTGTAGACGACGATGGGATCGTAAAGGAGCCAGTGGACGTAGTTCTCCCAGCCGATCTGCTGGATGTCGAGGCCCTCGGGCTCGTCGGCGATGCCGATGGTGAGGGTCCCGGCGGACGAGCCGCCGGAGGCACCGTCGGAGCCACAGCCAGTGAGTGCGGCGGCGCCACCAAGCGCGGTAAGGATCTGCAGGAACTGACGACGGGAGACTGCGGGTTGCTTCAACACGTTTTGCTCCTTGCTCACAGAGTGCGTCCAGGTGCGGCGCATGACCAATTGATGCGGGCATTATAGGCTGAGCAATCATGCAGTCAGTTAGGAATTCTCGATATGTTTCCCATTTGTATTCATTATTGAGTTAACAGTGTGTTTCGCAATACAAAAGCAACCCCCTCTGGCATAACCGGAGGGGGTTGCACTTGGTCCAATCTTGCGGATGGCGCGTATGGACTAGCCGCGGCGCTCGGCAATCTCGGCGGTGATGTCGGCGATGAAGTCGGCGATCTCGGCGGCGTGGGTCTCGTTGGAGCGGTCGCGGACGGAGATGTTACCGGCCTCGACCTCCTTCTCGCCGATGATCAGCATATAGGGCACGCGGTCGACGGAGCGGGCCTCACGAATCTTGTAGCCGATCTTCTCGTCGCGGTCGTCGCAGACGACGCGGATGCCGGCGGCCTCGAGCTGGTCGGTGACCTGGTGCGCGTAGTCACGGCTCTTCTCGGAGACGGGAAGGACCTTGACCTGCACGGGGGCGAGCCAGGTCGGGAACTTGCCGGCGAAGTGCTCGATCAGGATGCCGATGAAGCGCTCGATGGAGCCGAAGCAGACGCGGTGAAGCATGATGGGACGCTTCTTGGAGCCGTCGGCGTCGGTGTACTCGAGGTCGAAGTTGATCGGCATCTGGAAGTCGAGCTGAACCGTGCCGCACTGCCAGGTACGGCCGAGCGAGTCCTCCAGGTGGAAGTCGATCTTGGGGCCATAGAAGGCGCCGTCACCCTCGTTGACCTCGTAGTCCATGTGGAGCTGGTCGAGGGCGGTCTTGAGGCCAGCCTCGGCACGCGCCCAATCCTCGTCGGAGCCCATGGAGTCGTCCGGGCGGGTGGAGAGCTCGACGTGGTACTTGAAGCCGAACTTCTGGTAGACGGAGTCGATGAGGTTGACGACGCCGACGATTTCGTCGGTCAGCTGGTCGGGACGGACGAACAGGTGCGCGTCGTCCTGGTTGAAGCAACGGACGCGGAACAGGCCGTGGAGGGCGCCGCGCAGCTCGTGGCGGTGAACCAGGCCGATCTCGCCGGCGCGAATGGGCAGCTCTCGGTAGGAGTGCGGCTTGGAGGCGTAGACCAGGACGCCACCAGGGCAGTTCATCGGCTTGATGCAGTACTCCTCGTCGTCGATCATCGTGGAGTACATGTTGTCCTTGTAGTGGTCCCAGTGACCGGAGGTCTTCCAGAGCTGCTTGTTCATGATGAGCGGCGTGGAGATCTCGACGTAGCCGGCCTTGTGGTGGATCTCGCGCCAGTAGTCGAGCAGGGTGTTCTTGAGAACCATGCCATTGGGCAGGAAGAACGGGAAGCCGGGGGCCTCGTCACGCATCATGAACAGGTCCATCTCGGCGCCGATCCTGCGGTGGTCGCGCTTCTTGGCCTCCTCGATCATGCGCAGGTGCTCGTCGAGCTCGTCCTTGGTGGCGAAGGCAGTGCCGTTGATGCGGGTGAGCATCTTGTTGTTCTTGTCGTTCTTCCAGTAGGCACCGGAGACGCCGGTGATCTTGAAGGCCTTGAGGGCCTTGGTGTAGCAGATGTGGGGGCCGACGCACATGTCGATGTAGTCACCCTGCTGGTAGAAGGTGATGCGGGCATCCTCGGGGAGGTCGCCGATGTGCTCGACCTTGTACTTCTCGCCACGCTCCTCCATGAGCTTGACGGCCTCGGCGCGCGGAAGCTCGAAGACGGAGAACTTGAGGTTCTCCTTAACGATCTTCTTCATCTCCGCCTCGATCGCGGGGAAGTCGTTCTCCGAGATCTTCTGGCCCTCGGGCAGGTCGACGTCGTAGTAGAAGCCGTTGTCGGTGGCGGGGCCGTAGGCGAAGTCGGCCTCGGGGTACAGGCGCTTGATGGCCTGGGCCATGATGTGGGCGGCGGAGTGGCGGACGACGTGGGTGACCTCGTCGGCTGGGCACTCGATGACCTGGCCGTCGTTCTGCAGAATCTTCATTGTTGGGCCTTTCTTCTTGTTGTCGCCGGCATCCGTGGGTGCGGGCGGCGCGGCATCGGCTGCCGCGGGCATGTCTACGGGATTTGGTGGAGGCGCTTGCCGAAATAATTCGCGTCCGCGCAGGTGCGGGCGTGCGACAAACGCCTAGATAGTCTGAGTTCGAGTCTCGCTGGTGGTCGTGCGCCCGGTGATGGCGGGCATGGTGGTTGCGACGTTTTGTGCGTGCGCGACAAACATTGACCTGACCTTTCGAAAAACGACACTGCAGATAGGTTTACCACAAAGCGAGGGCATAGGGCCGGCGAGAGGCAATCAGCGCAGTGTCGACACGTTGCGGGCGCATGGCATGCTAGGCTGTCCGCATGCCGATTCTTGTGTGCGGGATATCGGCGTTCGAGTTCTGGCGCTCACGCCGAAGCAGGGATTCGCCAGGTCTTCCCGGCACGCCAGTCCCCCACCTAACACAATTTGGTAAGCCCACGCGAGAAGAGGTCCTTGAGGCAAGGCGTGTTCTTGGCCTGGCGGAGGGTGACAAGCTGCACGTGCTTGTGGGAAACGATCCAGGCAGACGGCACTTCTCGTCATACGTTTGTCATTTTCGCTCCGTCAAAGATTGGCTTCCCGGCGATTCCCTCATGCAAATCGGCAGGTGGGTATGGGTCGTATCGCCCGAGCTGCTGTTTCTTGAGGCTTCGGGGACGCTTAATAGAATCGATCTGATTCGCCTGGGCATGGAGCTCTGCTCGCTCCATTACGCGCCCGACCCAAACGATCGTGGCAGGCTCGAACTGCGGGACAATCCCCTCACCAGCGCGTTGCAAATGACGGCTTTTCTCGAAGGCGCAGGTCACGCGTACGGAAGAACCAAGGCGCTGGCGGCGGCATCCTTGCTAATTGATGGAGCCGCCTCACCCAGAGAGGCTTCGCTCGCGCTGTCGCTTTCGCTCCCGACGAAGCTCGGTGGCTTTGAGCTGCCCAAACCCATTCTCAACGGCAAGTGTTCGCTAGGGCCCATAGGCAGCGAGCTTATGGGGGTCGATTCGTTGAGGCCTGACCTTCTCTGGCCGGAAGCGCATGTCGCCATCGAGTACGACAGCGACGAATACCACTCCTCGAGGGAAAGCCTCGACTGTGACTCGACCAGGAGAAAGGCCTTGGAGGCAAGCGGATTGAGAGTCATAACGTTCCGCAACCGCGATTACGGCGATTTCAAGCGGCTATACCAAAACGTGCGCGCCCTTCGCGAGGCCATGGGGATGAGGAATCGACAAACCACGGCGGCAATCCAAACGCGCAGGCTGCTGCTTCATATGGAGCTGCGACTGGGTTGGGATTGGCGCACCGCCTTTGCCACGACAAGGAAGCGCTAGCCCTGCGCATGGCGTCGGGACTTGGAATGGCGAAATTCGCGGTTGCATGACCAGGGCAACGGGCTTTCTTACAAGCAGGCAGATGCGTGCGCCAGGGAAACGGGCTTTCTTACAAGCGGGCGGGCGCGTGCGCCAGGGAAACAGGGTTTCTTACGGGTCGGCATTGCCGCGCGCCAGGGAAACGGACTTTCTTACCACCCGACATCTCGGCGATATGGGCCTTGCAAACCCACGGATAGCCGCCGTCGACAAAGCCGCAGGTAGATAGGTTGGGCATCCGCATCGTCCTGATTGGATTGAGGGCTCGTCGAGCCGACGGGTCCCGACAACCGTAAGCAAACCCATTTGCTTGGCAGGAGGCTCATCCCGTCTGTAAGAAAACCCGTTTTCCCGGCACGGAGAGTCGACTCGTCGTAAGAAAAGCGACTTGCCTGGCAAAGGCGGCAGCCCCATATGGGAGCCCACTTGTTTGGCGCGGGGAGAGGCCGCGACATAGAAAAGCCCCGCCACATTGGGCGGGGCTGACAGTTCGTCATGTTTCGCGGAGTCGCATGATCGCGGGCAGCGAGGCCGCGTCGCAAGGGCCTACTGGATGCGGGTGCGGCAGTAGGGGCAGACCTTCCAGTCGGCGTTGAGCGGACGGTGGCAGGTCGGGCAGACGTTGCGGACCTGGGTGTTGCAGATCGGGCAGACGATGAAGTCGCGGTCGATCGGGGTGCCGCACTTGGGGCAGATGCCATAGTGGGACAGCTGGTGCTCGCGAAGGGCGATGTCGAGGTCCTGCTCCTCGCGGTCGACGAGATAGGAGCTCGGACGCAGGACGACGTAGGCGAGAAGGCCCACGATGGGGATGACCGAGATGACGGCCCACAGCCACCAGGGCTCGGCACCGCGACGCTGGGCGTCGCGGATGACGTACACGATGGAAAGGACATACAGCATCACGACGCAGGCTAGCAGCAGGTACAGGACCATGCGAACCTCGGGCGTGATGAGCTGGTTGATAAGATCGGACATCCTTGGGCCCTTCCCCTCGGAAGACTGTACAGGTCGCGTTGGCCTTGGGACTCCGTCCACGGGGACGGACGCGTCAGGCCTAAACAGCAATACTAGCAAAGCCTAGCGCATCAAAAGCCATGTTGGCTCGCAGCGTGTACCGGCGAGGCGCAAGCGCGGTTTTTCTCCACACGCGCAGAACCCGCACGCGCAGGCAAGGCTGGCAAGGCTACTTGCTCGGGCCACGCATGATGCCGCAGACCTCGCCCGCCAGCGTGATCGATCCACATGCGACGAACGACTCCCCCGCCAGGCCGGAGACGGCATCCGACACGGTGGGAAACACGTGATGCGGCGGTCGGTCGCACGCAGCGAACATGCGACCGAGCTCCTCGGAGGAAATCGCCCGCGGCGAGGAGGTCTGGGTGACCGACACACTCGGGAAGCAGCGGGCCAGGCGCTCGACGATCCCCTCGACGTCCTTATCGGCAAGGACGGCGCACAGAAGCTGGGGGCGGGCCATGATGTCGGGCTCGGCGGCACGGACGGCGCTGAGAAACGCGTCGACCGACTGGGGGTTGTGGCAGGCGTCGACAAGGACCAGCGGGTCGCCGCTCAGGACGTCGAAGCGCCCCGGGGTCGGGCACACGACCAGCGAGTCCATCAGGCGCTGGGGGTCCAGGGCACGGTCCAGGTAGGCCTCGGCGACGCAGATCGCGCAGGCGATGTTGGCGGCCTGGTAGGCAGGCTTGAGCGCACCCACCCCGTCGTAGGTCGCGCGCGGCGTGGTCACGTCCATGATCAGGGTGTCGCCGACGCGGGAGGGTCGGTGCGTGATGCGGTAGCTTGCCTGCGGAAGGTCGTCGTGGACGCGAGGGGTGCCGGGGTGCATCTCGCCAGGGGCGTCGGCCGCGTCGAGCGGGCGGAGCAGCGTCGGGACGACCCCCTGCTCGCGACAGCGGTCGAGAAGGACGTCCTCCATGGTGTCGGGGGTGGCGGTGCCGACGCCCAGGACGCAGGCCTGGCCTGGCTTGATCACGCCGCCCTTCTCGGCAGCGATGGCCTCGAGCGTGTCACCCAGGATGCGCGTATGGTCCAGGCCGATGCCGGTGACGCAGGTCACACGGGGGTGCGTGGCGGTCGTGGCGTCCCAACGGCCGCCCAGGCCGACCTCGAGCACGGCGACGTCAACGTGGGCCTCGGCGAAGACGCAGCAGGCCGCGACGGTCAGAAGGTCGAACTCGGTCACGTGGTAGGGGGCCTTGCCCGCGTCGACGCGGCGGGCGTTGACGCGACGACCCGCCTCGGCGGCGAGCGAGACCCCGCGGGCGAAGGCGTCGTGGGGCACCGGGCGGCCGCCGACCTCCATGCGCTCGCGCATCTCGACGAGCTCGGGCGAGGTGTACAGCGCGCAGCTAAGGCCCTCGCCCGACAGGATCGACGCAGTGTAGCGGCAGGTCGAGGTCTTGCCGTTGGTGCCCGCGACCTGCACGACGTCAAACGCGGAGTCGGGGCGGCCCAGCTCGTCGAGCATGTCGACGACGGTCTCCAGCAGGGGGTCGGTCACCTTGCCGAAGAAGCCGCGGTCGTGCGCGACCGAACAGGCCTCGTCATACGTCATGTCGGGTGCCGAGAAGGGCGCCTGCCAGCGGCCCTTGTCGGTGGTGGCGGGGGCGGCGGGCGTCTCGGCGGAGGCGGCGGTCGGACGGATGTCGTTGGTCATCGCGGGCGTCACTCCCCCACGCCCAGCAGGCGCAGCGCCTCGGCGCGCGTCGTGGCGTTGTCCTTGAAGCAGCCGCGGACGGCCGAGGTCACGGTCTTGGCGCCGGCCGCGCGGATGCCGCGCATGGTCATGCAGGTGTGCTCGGCCTCCATCACCACGAGGACGCCCAGCGGGTCGAGCTGGCGCACCATGGCATCGGCGACCTGGGCGGTCAGGCGCTCCTGCACCTGGAGCCTGTGGCCGAAGCCCGAGACGCACCGCGCGATCTTGGACAGGCCGGTGATGCGGCCGTCGCGCGGGATGTAGGCCACGTGGGCCTTGCCGACGAAGGGCAGCAGGTGGTGCTCGCACAGCGACGAGAACGGGATGTCGCGCACGATGACCATCTCCTGGTTGTGGCCCTCGTGGAACTGGCGCAGCAGCGGCTCGGCGGGGTCGGCCCACTGGCCGGAGAGGATCTCGGCGGCGGCTCGGGCCACGCGCTCGGGCGTGCCGAGAAGACCCTCGCGGTCGGGGTCCTCGCCCACCGCGAGGAGGAACTCGCGGATGGCCGCCTCGGCACGCGGCTTGTCCATGGGGCGGAAGCCCATCTCGTTGGTTTCGTTCGTCACGTTTGCCTCGCTCTTCTCGTCCGGAGCCCTTCTCGCCCGGAGCCATTCTCGTCAGGCGGTTATTCGCTCATTCTCTCGCATGCCTCGACGACGTGCTTGGCAAGCACCGCCGTCGTGACGGAACCCACGCCCGCGGGCACGGGGGTGATGGCGTCCACGATGGGCTCGACCTCGTCGAAGGCGACGTCGCCCACCAGGCGCTGGCTCGCCTCGTCCCAGTTGATGCCGACGTCGACGACGACCTGGCCGGCCCGCACGCACTCGGCCGTGACCGTGCCGGCGTGTCCTGCGGCGGCGACGACGATGTCGGCGCGGGAGAGCTCGGCCGCCAGGTCGCGCGTGCGGGTGTGGCAGGTGGTCACGGTCGCGTTGCGCGCCATGAGCAGCTGCGCCACGGGACGCCCGATGACCAGCGAGCGGCCGACGACCGCGACGCGCGCGCCCTCGAGCTCGACGCCGTAGTGGTCCAGAAGCTCGACCACGGCGGCGGCGGTGCAGGGCGAAAATCCCGTGCCGTCACCGGCGAACACGCCCGCCAGGGAGGCCCGGCAGATGCCGTCGACGTCCTTCGCGGGGTCAAGCAGCTCGCAGGCGGCGCGCTCGTCGAGCGTGCGCGGAAGCGGACGGAACATCAGGCAGCCGTGGATCGTGTCGTCGGCGTTGACCTGACAGATGGCGTCCTCCAGCTGGACCTGCGTGCAGTCGGCGGGAAGCTCGAACTTGCGCACGGCAAGTCCGACCTTCTGGGCACGGTTGCAGGCACCGCGCTCGTAGGAGAGGTCGTCGGGACGCTCGCCCACGCGAACGATCGCCAGGCAGGGGGTCACGCCGCGCTCGGACAGCGCCGCCGCGCGCGCGGCCATTCGCTCGGTCAGGGCCGCCGCGACGGGGGCGCCCTTGAGGATTCGTGCCATCTAGCTCTCCTTTCGCAGGCCGCCGACGAAGCTGTCGAGAAGTGCCTCGGCTCGCGGCACCCACTCGCCCAGAAGGGCGTCGCAACGCTCGTCCAGGCCGCGGGCGATCAGGGGGTCGTCGATCGACGCGGTGTTCACGTAGACGCTGACGCTCGCCGCGCGCATGGCCGCCACGGCCATGGCGGCGCCGCAGGCGACGTCGGACTGCAGGATGCGGGAACCCTTCTGGCCCAGGACCTCGAGCGCCTCGACGGCGCGGGCGGATGCCTCAATGATGGCCAGGGGCGGGCGGGCCGCCTCGGGAAGCGCCGCCTGGATCGCCGCGACGCGCCCGGCGGCGTCGCGGGGCAGCGCGTAGGCCGCCGAGACGAGCGCGTAGGCGCGGGCATCGTCGTCCACCAGGGACAGGAGGTCGTCGCGGGCGGCGTCTGCCTGCGCCATGGCACGGCGGACGTCGGCCTCGACGTCAGCGTAGCGGGGCTTGCCGACGGTGAAGTTGCCGACCATCGAGCACAGGGCGGCCGCGAGGGCGCCCACGTATGCCGCGGCACCGCCGCCGCCCGGGACGGGCTTGCGCGAGGCAAGCTCGGAGGCGAACGAGGCGCAGCTCAGGGCCGTGAGGCTGCTCGACGGGGCAGCGGCGGGGCCGTCCGTCGCCGCGGGCGTGGCGACGCCTGCGGGCGTCGTGTCGTTGTTCTGGGGCATCGGGCCTTCTCCCCTAAGGTTGCCTTCATGAAACGCATTCGATTATACGGGGCATTGTCGCAGCCACCGCAATCGCCACGATGGCGAAACAACCCATACACAACCCGGTAGCCACGCGCTACGGTCGCAGCGTGCGGGCATCGGTCAGAACCAGGTCGCAGGCCTGGTCGTGCGCGTCGAGCACGCCGGCGGCAGCCAGGTCGTCGACCGCGAGCGCTTCTCGGCAGAGGCCGGCCGCAATACCGGCGAACCCGGAGAGGAAGGTGTCGTAGAAGCCGCCGCCGTAGCCCAGGCGAAATCCCTGCCGGTCGAAGGCCAGCCCCGGCACGATCGCCAGTTGGTCGCACACGCTGCCGCGCGGGCCGCGTGCGGGCTCGACCTTGCGCGCGGGGTCGCGCACGGGTTCCAACACGCCGTGTTCGCTGCGCACGAGCCCCTCGAGCGATCCGACGGCGAACCACTCCATCAGCCGCGTCCCCTCGACGCATCGCGGCAACGCGAGCGTGCGTCCCTCCTCCAGGGCGCGACCCACGATCTCGCGCGTGCCGACCTCGCTGCCAAAGGAGAGATAGCACAGCACCGTACGCGCGTCGCGCCACTCGGGCGTGCCAAACAGTCGTTGTGCGATGGCGTCATCTGCGACGATGCGCTCCCCTGCGGGCATGTCCGCGCGACGGTGACGCAACTCGCGGCGCAGGTCGCGCTTTGCGACCTCGATGTTCTCCCTGGCAGGCATCGTTTCCTCCCCTGCGGCTCGCAGGCGCACCGGCGCAATCTGCCGCACGCGCATTACAATCGTTGTTCGTCTGACGGCGTCCGTCCGACGTCACCCTTCATCCCGAACTTACCACCTTCGAAAGGCCCCATCTCCCCATGGACACGACCCCGACACACGACGAGCAAACGCGCGACGAGCGCCTGCTGCACGACTCCCCCAGCCGCGCGATCGTGGGGCTTGCCGTGCCGATGGCCCTGGCCAGCCTGCTGGAGCAGCTGTACAACATGGTCGACTCCATCGTCGCCGGCAACTGGCTGGGCGAGACGGGCGTGGCCGCGGTCGGCGCCTCGTTCGCCCTGTGCAACGTGCTCGTGTATGCGGCGATCGGCTGCGGCGTGGGCTCGTCGGTGTTGGCCGCGCGTCGCTACGGCGAGGGCGACCTTGGTGGCTGCAGCCGCGTGACCTGGACCTCCATCACGCTGTTCGGCCTGGTCGGGACCGTGGTCGCCATATGCGGGCTGCCCTGCGCAGACTGGGTGCTCGCCGCGCTGGACACGCCGCGTCAGGTGCTGGGCGACTCTGCCGCCTACATGGCCGTCTACTTCGTGGGCCTGCCCGCGCTGTTTGTCCTAAACGTGGCCGCCGCGATGTTCAACGCCGTGGGCGACTCGCGCACCCCGCTCGCGCTTCTCACCGTCTCGGCCGCGATCAACGTGGTCGGGGACGTGGCCGCGGTCGCCCGCTGGAACCTGGGCGTGGCGGGCATCGCCGTCTCGACCGTCGTCGCCGAGTACGTGGTCGCCGTGGCCGGTTGCCTGCTTCTTGCCCGCCGCATGCACGGCTGGCCTGCCGAGAAGGACCGCGAGCCCGTCACCCCGGCCGGCGCGGTCGCGCCGCGCTCCGTCCGACAGCGCCTGTCGGACGCGATCGACACCAAGCTCGTCTTCCCCATCGTCAGGCTGGCCGTGCCGTCGGTGCTACAGCAGTCCACCATCGCCATCGGGCTGATGCTCGTGCAGTCGGTCGTCAACTCGTTCGGGGCCGCAAGCCTGGCGGGCTTCTCGGCAGCGATGCGCGTCGAGAACGTGGCGACCGTCCCCACGATCGCGCTGGGCAACGCGCTGTCGGCGTTCGCGTCGCAAAACGTCGGTGCGGGTCGCCGCGACCGCGCGGACGTCGGCTACCGGGCGTGCATGCGGATGGTCACCGTGACCTCCGTCACGATTCTCGCCGTCTACCAGCTGTTCTGCACGGAGATGGTCGGCGCTTTCCTGGGCCAGAACGCCTCTGCCACCGCCACGGCCGTCGGCGTCGACTACATGCGCTTCGTCGGCTGGTTCTACGCGCTGATCGGCCTTAAGAACGTGGCCGACGGCATGCTGCGGGGGCTGGGCGACACCAAGGTCTTCACCTGGGCAAACATCATCAACCTCGGGCTGCGCGTGGGACTCGCTCACCTTCTTGCCCCCACCTTCGGCGTCGCCGTCACCTGGTGGGTCGTGCCGGCGGGCTGGGCAACCAACTTCGCGATCTCCCACGCGGGCGTCGTGGCCTGGCGACGTGGGCGCCTCGCGACCGCGGCGACCACCGACGACCGCCCTCTGCTATAACCAATCCGACACGGCTGGCGAGAAACACATGCCGCTTGCGACCAAACGCCAGGCGCACGCCCGCCGACACCCGACCAAAGCGAAGGCACGCTCCCCATGCAGAATCAGACGAACCCAAACGAGCCGCAGCTCAACGGCACCACAGAGACTCCCGACGCACCCGAGACGGCGACCGACCGCCTGCGTCTGATCCTGGGCGACGCTGGCCTGGCGCGCGTCGCCGGCGCCCGCGTCATGGTCGTGGGCCTGGGCGGCGTCGGCTCCTCCTGCTGCGAGGCGCTAGCCCGTGGCGGCATCGGCCACCTGGTGCTTCTGGACAGGGACGTCGTCGCCCCGTCCAACATCAACCGTCAGGCCATCGCCTTCCACTCCACCGTCGGGCGCGTGAAGGCCGAGGTCATGCGCGACATGGTGCTCGACATCAACCCGGACGCCGACGTCTGCGCACGCCAGATGTTCCTGCCAAAGGACGGACTGGCCGAGGCGCTCGACCAACTGCCGCGGCCCGACTACGTGGTCGACGCGATCGACACCGTGGCCCAGAAGCTACGCCTGGCCGAGTGGTGCCGCGACCGAAAGATCCCCGAGATCAGCGCCATGGGCGGCGGCAACAAGCTCGACCCGTGCCGCCTGCGCTTCGCCCGCATCGAGGACACCGTCAACTGCCCGCTCGCGCGCATCATGCGCAAGGAGTGCCGTCGCCGCGGCATACGTGACCTGCGCGTCATTTACTCCGACGAGCTCCCGGTCCGCATGCGCCCCATCTCCGACGAGCAATGGCAGGAGTCCGGCTCGCTGCTCGGCACCATGAGCTACTTCCCGCCCATCATGGGCCAGATGATCGCCAGCCGCGTCATCCGCGACATCCTCGGCTTCGAGTAGCCGCCGCGCCACCGCCGCCAACCCAAATCCCGCTCTCCCCTACCAAGAAGAACCGCGAGGCAGCGACCCCGCCCGGGGCGGCAATTCCGTCGCAACCCCACCACAAGACGCGCCCCAAACCAAACACGCCCCTCAACGAAGAAGGCCCCACCAGCGCACAGGCACTGGCGGGGCCTCGAATGTGTGGTTTGTCGACCCGAATAGGGCCGCCCACCCTGCGGGGCATCCCCGTGGGCGAGATTCCGCACGAACCCGACGCGACTTAACGTCGCGTCGGCGCGAGCAGGACTGACCGAGCCCACGGGGATGCCCCGCGGGCCCCGGCGACCCTACTCGAAGTCGGCGATCTGCGCCTTGAGCACGCCGATCGTGGTCTCGAGCTCGGCGGCCTGGGCACGCTTCTTCTCGATGACGGCGGGTGCGGCCTTGGCGACGAAGCCCTCGTTGGCAAGGGTGCGGCTGACCTTCTCGAAGTCCTTCTCGGCAGCGGCGAGCTCCTTCTTCAGGCGCGCGGCCTCGCCGGCCAAATCGACCAGGCCACCCACGACGACGAAGACCTCGAGGCCGGAGTCTGCCACGGTGACGGAGTCGGCGGGCTTGTCCTGGCCCTCGGCGATCGCGAGCTCGGCCACGCGACCCACGCGACGGATGAAGTCGGACTGGGCGGACAGCACGCGGGCGTCGTCGGCGGAGCAGCGCACGGCGCAGTCGAGCTCGGCCTTGGGCGACAGGCGATAGCGGGCGCGGGTCGAGCGCACGGCGGAGACCACGCGCTTGGCCAGCTCGAAGTCGTGCTCGGCGGTCTCGTTGACGAACTCGGCGTACTTCTCGGGCTCGGGCCAGGCGGCCGTCATCAGGAACTCGGCGTCGTGGGCGTCCAGGCCGCTGGCGGGCATGGCGTCCCAGATGCTCTCGGTGACGAAGGGCATGACGGGGTGCATCAGGCGCAGCGCGGTGTCCAGGACGAAGACCAGGTTGCGCTGGACCTGCAGGCGCTCGTCGCCCTCGCCGTCCAGCAGGCGGCCCTTGCACAGCTCGATGTACCAGTCGCAGACCTCGTTCCAGAAGAACGACTGGACCTCGCGGGCGTAGTCGCCGAACTCGTAGCCCTCCAGCTGGCGGGTGGCGTCGGCCACGGCGCGGGCAAGGCGGCTCAGCATCCAGGCGTCCTCGGGCGTCTCGGCCTTGGCGGGACCCGGCTCGTAGCCGTCAAGGTTCATCTGGACGAAGCGGCTCGCGTTCCAGATCTTGGTGACGAAGGCACGCGCCTGCTCGGTGCGCGGGCTGTCGATGAGCTCCTTCGTCTTCTTGTCGATGTTGGCGTCGAACTTGACGTCCTGGTTGTTGGTGATCAGCGTCAGCAGGTTGAAGCGCATGGCGTCCGCGCCGTACTTCTCCATAAGCGCCATCGGGTCGACGCCGTTGCCCTTGGACTTGGACATGCGGCTGCCGTCCTTGGCCAGGATCGTGGCGTAGATGTAGACGTCGTGGAACGGGATCTCGTCCGTGCAGTACAGCGAGCTCATGATCATGCGGGCGACCCACAGCGCGATGATGTCGCGGGCCGTGACCAGGACCTTGGTCGGGTGGTGCTCGGCGAGCTCGGAGGTGTCGTCGGGCCAGCCCTGCGTGGCGAAGGTCCACAGCTGCGAGGAGAACCAGGTGTCCAGGACGTCCTCGTCCTGGTGGATGTGGTGGCCGCCACACTTGGGGCACACGTCGGCGTCCTCCATGAGGGCGTCCTCCCAGCCGCAGTCCTCGCAGTAGAAGACGGGGATGCGGTGGCCCCACCACAGCTGGCGCGAGATGCACCAGTCCTTCAGGTTGTCCATCCAGGTGAGGTAGGTGTCGGTCCAGCGGGCCGGGTGGAACTTGATCTCGCCGTCGCGCACGACCTGGGTGGCACGCTCCTTCAGCTTGTCGACGGCGACGAACCACTGCTCGGACAGCCAGGGCTCCAGGGCGGAGTCGCAGCGGTAGCAGTGCATGACGGAGTGGTCGAGCTCCTCGATGTGGTCGAGAAGGTCGTGCTCCTCGAACCACTTGACGACGGCCTCGCGGCACTCGTCGCGGTTCATGCCGGAGAACTCGCCGTAGCCGTCGACGACGACGGCGTGCTCGTCGAAGATGTTGATCTGCGGCAGGTCGTGGGTCTGGCCCATGGCGTAGTCGTTGGGGTCGTGCGCGGGCGTGACCTTGACGAAGCCCGTGCCGAAGCCGGCGTCGACGTGCCAGTCGCTGAAGATGGGAATCTCGCGGTCGACGATGGGCAGCATGACCTTGGCGCCCACGAGCTTGGCCTTCTCGGGGTCGGACGGGCTGACGGCGATGCCGGTGTCGCCCAGCATGGTCTCGGGGCGGGTGGTGGCAACGGTCACGTACTCGATGCCGTCGACGGGCTCGACCAACGGGTAGCGCAGGTACCACAGGTGGCCCTTCTCGTCATGGTACTCGGCCTCGTCGTCCGAGATGGCGGTGCAGCAGTTGGGGCACCAGTTGACGATGCGCTTGCCGCGGTAGATCAGGCCGTCGTGGTACCAGTCGCAGAACAGCTTGCGGACGGCGCGGCTGAACTCGGGGCTCATCGTGAACTTCTCGTCGTCGAAGTCGACCGAGCAGCCCATGCGGCGGATCTGGCTCAGGATGGTGCCGCCGTACTGGTGCGTCCAGTCCCAGCAGGCGTCCAGGAACTTCTCGCGCCCGATCTCCAGGCGGGAGACGCCCTCGCTCTTGAGCTTCTTGTCGACCTTGGTCTGCGTGGCGATGCCAGCGTGGTCGGTGCCCACGATCCAGCGGGTGGAGCGGCCGCGCATGCGGTTGTAGCGGATGAAGGTGTCCTGGATGGAGTCGTCCATCGCGTGGCCCATGTGCAGGATGCCCGTGACGTTGGGCGGCGGGATGACTACGGTGCAGTCCCCTACGCCCTTGCTGCGCTTGTAGCAGCCGGCTTCGATCCAGCGATCGATGAGCTCGGGCTCGGTGGCCTGGGGGTCGTAGCTCTTGGGCATCTCTTCCACGGTGAATCCGCCTTCTTACGTGTCCCTTTGGGACGGCCTGGCCCCGTCGGCATGACGCCGTTCCCGGGGCAACGTACAACCACTGAGAATAACACGCCGAGAAGGGCGTGAGAGCAGCGTCATAGTGGGTACATTCGGTACGTGTTGTGCGCTGCCCGACGGGCGCGCGCCGAAACCCGATGGGCGCCCGCATGGCTCCCGGGAAGGCACTGCCGCATGTTCTCCGCACTCGCATCGCTTCTCGTCGTCTTCGTCGTCCTCAGGCTGATCGCCGCCGCGGTCAGCCGCTTCTTCGCGTGGCTGGGCAGCGGTCGCATGCTCGAGGAGGCCGTCGACGACCCGAACGAGCAGTACGCCCAGGCCATCCGCACCTACGTCGACCAGCTGAGGCGCTGGAAGCGCGAGCACACCGGCCTCGGCGCCGTGGCCAAGGGACGCCCGCGCCTCACGCGCGCGCAGCGCCACTACATCGTCGACACCACCGCGCGTGCGCGCGACGCCTACCTGGACTACCTGCGCCTTGGTTGGTACCAGGTCGTGATCATCTTCCTTCTGGCCAGCATGGCCGGCCTTGTTTTGGAGGAGGTCTGGATGTTCGTGACGGCAGGCCTCACGCAGAGCCGGCCGGGCCTGGTGTGGGGACCCTTCTCGCCCCTGTACGGCTGCGGAGCGGTGCTTCTGACGCTGTTTTGCTGGGGCATGCGCAAGGCACGCGCCAACGACGGCGTGGTGTTTCTGGTGTCCGCCGCCGTGGGCGGCGGTCTGGAGCAGGTGACCGGCTGGGCCATGGAGACGCTGTTCCACGCGAGCTCGTGGACCTACATCCACCTTCCCGACCACATCACGCAGTGGGTGGCATGGAGGTTTTTGTTCTTCTGGGGCGTCATCGGCCTGGTGTGGGCGCGATACGTCATGCCCGACCTGCTGTACCGCATCGGCGCGCCCACGTTCAAGCGACAGGCCGTGTTCGTCCTGCTGCTCGCCGCCTACCTGGGGCTGGACATCTTCATGACCATGGCGTGCTTCACGCGCAAGACCCTGCGCGACGAGGGCGTTCCCGCCGCCACCCCCTTCCAGGAGTGGGTCGACGAGAACTACACCGACCAATTCATCGCGGCGAGGTTCCAGAACCTGGTGATCGAGTCCCCCAACGGCAACTCGATCAACGCGGGCGAGGCCAAACCCGCCGCGACGGCGACCGAAGCCGTGACGGCTGGAGCCGCCACGACGACCGCGCCCGCGACCCCGCCCGCCACTACCGAGAAGGACGCGTCATGAGCATCCAAGCCCCTACGGGTCAGGCATACCCCGCCTCCGCGAGCCAACGCACGCTGTTCGACGCCCACGTGCATCCCGACCTCATGCCCAACGCGCGCGAGGTCGTGGACGAGTGCGCCCGCGAGGGCATGGCGCTTCTCGCCTGCACGGTCACGCCTGACGGCTGGCTGCGCGCCCGCGACGAGGGCATGGGCTCGTGGCCAGGCGTGCGACTCGCGGCCGGCGCACACCCCTGGTGGGTCGCCGACGGGCGCGTGGGCAGCGAGGACGTCGACATGCTGTGCCAGGCAATCGCGCACGACGAGGTCCGCCTGGTCGGCGAGGTCGGCCTGGACTTCTCGCCAAGGCGCATGGGCGAGGGTGACGGCGCCAGGGCCAAACGCGACGCCCAGACCGATGCGTTCGCGCGCATAGCGCGGGCCTGCGGGGACGCCGCCGAGGCCACGGGCATGCCGCGCGTACTGTCCATACACAGCGTGTCGGCTGCCACGCAGGCGTTGGACATACTGGAGGCCGAGGGGCTTCTGGGCGATGGCCCACGTGCGTGCCGCTGCGTGTTCCACTGGTTCAGCGGCTCGTGCGACGAGCTGTGGCGCGCGATCAACGCGGACTGTTGGTTCTCGGTCGGCGTGCGCCTGCTTGGCACGCATAGGGGTCGCGAGTACTGCAGGCTGATGCCCGCCGACAAGATTCTTCTGGAAACCGACCTGCCCGCGAGCTTCGACGAGCCCTGCCCCATCGACGCCGTCGCGACCTCCCTGCGAAACGCGGTCGCGGCGATCGCGCGGGCCTGCGACTCCACGCCGGGCGGGGTCGCCAGGACGACGACCGCCAACGCCGAGGCACTTCTCGGCTCGCCCCTTGGCTGATCGAGGCGGGCGCCTTGCGCGACTGTACCAGCCGGCGCACATAACCCCAGAAAAGTGCGGACGCCCCCGCAAAACGCGAGAACGTCCGCAAATCAAGCCGGTTATGTACGGCCGCGGGCGCGGCCGTCGGAACGCAAGGACCTACGGCCTCTGGCCCATGCCACCCTCGAGGGTGACGGTCTCGCCGTTCATGTACTTGAAGTCGGGGCCGCACAGCTGCACGACGACGCGGCCGATCTCCTTCTCGACGTCACCGTAGTGGCCGGCGGGCGGCATGTGGACGTTGGCGGCGAACGCCTCGGGGTACGCGGCCTCGAAGTTCTCGAGCTGCGCGGTCCACGCCAGCGGGCAGACGATGTTGACGTTGACGCCGGCGGGGCCCCACTCGTTGGCGGCGACGCGGGTCAGGCCGCGGATGCCCTCCTTGGCGGCGGCGTAGGAGCACTGGCCGAAGTTACCGAACAGGCCGGCGCCGGAAGCGAAGTTGACGACGCTGCCCTTGGTCTGCTTCAGGTGCGGGAAGGCCTTCTGCATGTAGAGGAAGGTCGCGTACAGGCCGGAGTAGATGGCCAGGTCGAACTGCTCCATCGAGTGCTGCTCGATGGTCACGCCGGAGGCAGAGGCCTGGGCGTTGTTGACCACGGCGTCGATGCGGGCGAACTTCTCGATGGTCTTGTCGATGACGTTCTGGACGACGGCCTCGTTGTCCTGGCTGGCCGAGACGTCAGCCTGAACGGGAAGGACCTCGATGCCGTACTCGGCCTCGAGCGACTCCTTCGCGGCCTCGAGCTTGGCCGCGTTACGGCCGGTGATGACGAGGTTCGCGCCCTCCTTGGCGAACGCGATGTCGATGCCATAGCCGATGGAGCCGGCGCTGCCATCCTTGAGGGTGGCCTTGCCGCCACCGGTGACGATGACAACCTTGCCGTCGAACATGCCCATGAACACGCCTCCTTTGTCGCCGGTCGCGCGCGCCCCTGCGCGCGCCCACTGGGCTCCACAACGTAACAAATTCAGACCGATTTTCCGACACATGAAAACGCCCCTTTCGGCCGAGAAGCACTTGCTTCGGCTGAAAGGGGCGCCTTGAACGCATGGGCACGAACTCACCATCCGCAGCTCACAAACCCGTCACGGGGCGCAAGCCGCGGGCCTGCCACCCAGGCTACTCCAGCTTGCTGCCGCAGTGCGGGCAGACCTTCGCGCCAGGCTTGTGCTCCTCGAGGCAGAACGGGCACACGGGAACGGGCTCGGGCTCGGTGGCCTCGGCCTCGCCGCCACCGACGATCTTCTCGCCAAGCGACTGAGCCTTGTTGATGGCCTTGACCAGGCAGAAGACGATGAACGCGACAATCAGGAAGTTGATGACCGCTCCGAGGAACGCGCCGAAGTCGATCTCGGTGCCAGGGACCTTGAGGCCCGAGATCTGGTCGGCGCCACCGCCAGCAATCAGGTTGATCAGCGGCGTGATGATGTTGTCGGTGAGCGAGGTCACAATCGCCGTGAAGGCGCCGCCGATGATCACGCCGACGGCCATGTCCATCACGTTGCCGCGGCTGATGAACTCCTTGAACTCACCCATGAACTTCTTCATGCGTCCTCCTGTGGTGGGCACTTCCGATACCCCGATTATCAACCAACCGGGTCACAAAAATACCGAGAAGGACCGTGCGGCGCCAGCGCGCGGCGGCGCCCAGGCCCGCCACACAGCGCCGACATCCGTCGTCGCCACCCAGGCCCGCCATCCCACCGGTCACCGCGCGGCCCAAGCCCGCCACCCAACGCACACCGCCCGCGCTGCCCATGGCCGCCGCACAAATTTGAACGGTTTACTGTGTTTTCGGCCACGAAAATGGCTGCGAAAACACAGTAAACAGCCGAGAATTCGCAACAGGCTGCCCACATGACAGCGCGCAGAAGCGCCGAGAAACAAAACCCCAGGTAAACAAGCCGCTTCAAAACGCGATCAAACCCGCATCCGCGACTCCAAAACAGTCAATCGTCAGTTTTTCCAAAAAGACAGTAATCCGTCCAAAATCGGCCGTCGCCAGCCGTCGGCACGCGGACAAGAATCTCTCCGACAGCTCGAGATTCACCGAGGACATGGCGGCAATCGGCCTCAAGGCGGGTTCCAAGCCCATCTCCTACGAGGTGGTCCCCGCCTCCACGAGCCCCAAGGCGCAGGCGGCCATCGAACTTGCCCCGACAATCCCATGCACCACTTCGTGCAATTGCGCGCCGTCGACGACCCCCCATGGCCAAAAGCGACATCTACGACTACACCATCTAGCGAGAAGAGCGCACTTCTCGCCATACGGCCCAGCTGACAAGGGGCGACAAGGGACGCGCGTCGACACGATGTTTTAACGCTGGCAAGTCAGCGTATGGGGTTACAATCCGAACGACATATCGTCCCCTTCTCCGGATGGGGACAGCGCAAGCGCTCTTGTGGCGGCACCGTAGGACTTAGAAGGTGGCCGTCGTGAGGGCGCTATTTGTTTGGGCGTCCGCGCGAGGACGCCCGTCACGAAGAGAGAACGCATGGGTAGCTTTGTTGCCGAGGAGTCGTTTTGGAAGCTGTTTCCGCAGGCGTCGATTGGTGTGGTGGTGGCGACGGGCATGAAGTCCACGTCGGAGATTGCCGGGGGCGATGTGGACGAGATCGCGACATTGCTCAAGCGTGCCAACGTCGACGCCAGGCGACACCTGACGAGCGACACCATCAGCGAGAACGAGCCGGTAAAGGCATGGCGTGAGGCATATCGTCGGTTCAAGACCAAGAAGAGCGCCCGTTGCTCGGTCGAGAACCTACTCAAGCGCGTGCTGAAGGACAAACCCGTCAGCCACATCACGCCTGCCGTCGACATCTACAACACGGTGTCGCTTACCTACGCGCTGCCCGTTGGCGGCGAGGACCTACATGCCATAGAAGGCGATTTGCGTCTGACGGTCAGCGAGGGCGGCGATGCGTTTCTGCCGCTCGGCGAGGACGCCGACGATCCGACGCTGGCAGGCGAGCTGGCCTACGTCGACGACGCGGGTGCCGTATGCCGCTGCTGGAACTGGCGCGACGGCGTCCGCACGGCCCTTACGGACGACTCGACTGACGCCTTCTTTGCGATTGAGTGCGTGGAGCCCGACAGGATGGAAGACTGCCAAGCCGCAATCGACCGACTGGCAGAGCTGCTCGAGCGTTACCTGGGTGCAACGGTCGGCACCAAAGTACTCGTCACCCGCGACAACCCCAGAGTCGCACTCTAGCCATAAGAGACACGCGCGTCATCCCGACCACCGCAGGGTTTCCTGTGGTGGTCTCTTTATTTGCACCCCCCACGCCTTTAATTGTTGACGGTTTACTGTCCGCCATGGCAACGAACGTGATTCCGTTTGCTGCCGAGAAGGGCCTCGTTGCGAATCGGCGTCGTTTTGCGTCGTGGCGCCGCACTCTTCCGCACACGCGTACAATTTCGCGGGAATTTGCGGGTGGCATGAAGCACGATGGAGGAAAACCTATGGCGCAACGCCAGATCACGATACGGCAATGGCTGCCATTGATTGGACTCACCTGCGCGGCGTTTATCTTCAACACATCCGAGTTCATGCCCATCGGCCTTTTGACCGACATCGCCGCGTCATTTCGCATCGACGAGGCCACGGCGGGCGTGATGATCTCGGTCTACGCCTGGGGCGTCATGCTGCTCTCGCTGCCGCTCATGGTGTTTGCATCGCGCTTTGACTTGCGCCGTCTGTTGCTTGCGGTGATCGCTTTGTTCGCTTGCGGACAGTTCTTCTCGGCAGTGGCACCGACGTTTCCTGTCTTGGTTCTGGCACGGCTGGTGGTTGCCGCCGCACATGCCATCTTCTGGTCCATCGCGTCGGTGATGGCGGCACGCCTGGTCGACACCGAGCACGGGGCCTTGGCACTCTCGATGGTCGCCGCGGGATCGTCCGTCGCGCAGATCTTCGGGCTGCCGCTGGGACGCGCCATCGGCCTTGCCGTGGGCTGGCGCATGACCTTCTGCGTCGTGGGCGCGGTCTCCGCGGCGGTACTGGCGTATCAGGCCGTCGTGTTCCCGGCCATGCCCGCGGGCGAGCGCTTTACCCTGGGGCAACTCCCCTCGCTCATGCGAAATCGAGCGCTGCTCGCCCTTTATGCCGTGACCATCTTCATGTCCTGCTCGTATTATGTGGGCTACAGCTACATCGAGCCGTTCATGCAGCAGGTGGCGCATCTTGACGCGGGTGTCATCACCATGGCGCTTACCGTGTTCGGCTTTGCGGGCCTGCTCGGGTCCGTGTCGTTCTCGCGCTTCTTCGACGGACACCGATTCGGCTTTTTGCTCACCATGATCGCAGGCCTTACGCTATCCCTCCTCCTTATGCGCGCCGCGTCGTTCTCGCCGGTGAGCATGCTTGCCCTGTGCGTGCTCTGGGGGCTGTGCGCCACCGCGTTCAATGTGGCGTTCCAAGCCGAGATCATCTCGTTTACGGATTCCTCGACAAGCGCCGTGGCGATGTCGATCTTCTCGGGCCTGTTCAATCTGGGCATCGGCTGCGGCACGGCCATCGGCGGCATTGTGGTGTCGCACGGCGCCATCGCGAGCATCGGCTACGCGGGCGCGACAATTGGCGCCGCGGGCGTCATCTGCACCGTAGGCTGGCTTTTCCCGGCTATCAAGCACAGTTGCAATTGTCTTTGATAGTGTGGGTTCGGGGCCGCGCCAGACAAGGCCCTGGAGTATCCCTTGACTAGATGAGACTCGATGGTCTTACCATTCTGGGTTTACCCAAAAGAAAAAGACCTCGAAGCAGCCGGCAAAGCACTTCAAGAGGTCTTAGTCCCAAGGTGACCCGTCTTCGCGGGCGGGCCATCGCTTCCGAGCATGTTAGGGAGAGCCAATGTTGGATGCAAGGAAAATCGCAATCTGCGTCGTCTCGTTCGTCGTGGCTTTCGTTGCCTCGAGCGTCTACAGAAGGTTCAAGTAACGGCGCTGTAGTCGATAACGCCACTTGTACACCCTGAGCTACAGGCGAGCTCGAAATAAAAGTGACGAGGTGAACTAGCTCCCCCTGGTTAGGTCAGCGGGAGATTTCACCTCGTCACTTTCACAGTAACCGATAATGCCTCTTATGCAATCCTGGGCTACGCAAACTTCGACACGGCCAAATGACCTTTTAGACATGTGCGACCTGGCGAACGCGCGACCAGCTGCGTCGACCAACCGTCACCAGCTGCGTCAACCAACCGTCAGCTATGTACTAGACCAACTATTGTCCATGCGACGACGCAAAATGGCGCTAATGATCATCCCGAGCTGCTGAGGAGGCGAGTACACAACATGGGCGTATTTGGAATCAGGTACGAAGCCGACCTTCGCAATGATGAGTGGACGGATTACCTAGTGGACTCGGTGAACCTTCTAAACGAACGTTTCAATCCACAAGGCAAGTACTTTTACTTCGATGAAATCGACGTCCACCAGCAAATAATCGGCGGTTACAAGGTGTGGGACATGTTCGGCTGGCTCATCGACGAGGCCGAGATTGCCGAGTTCGAGCCCCTTTGGCTGTTGGGTGCCGACTATAGCCACTCTCCTGACGGATCGACACCAATGGACAAGTTCTGCGATGTAATCATCACATGGGAGAGCCGCGACGGTAAACCATACGCGCTGGTCGAACACATCATCGACCAAGAGACTCTTGAGACCGAAATTCTGTGATGTCTCATCCCCCTGGGTTGCCAGCCGTTCAACGGCGCCAAAGGACACCTTGCGACGACCTCAATTTGCTACTTCCCTACCGCCCAAATCGCCGACGTATTGCGACTGGCAGTGCCGCTCGTGCATCCCAAGTTATCCCGTGGGTATAATTCCATATAGGAAGCGGCCGTCCCCACTACGTCTGGTGGTTTTGACGGCCGCTTCCTATTTAGTTCGTTCACAATTACTTGATTAGCGGATTTACGCATAAAGACGGAATCGATCCATAATCCGTTATCGCCATGCTGGTTACGCTGATCAGTCGGGCCGTCAATCTACTCGAATATGAGCAATCGACGAGATCGCCTATTTAGCTGGTGCGTGCTCGATGGCGTAAGCGCGGAATTCCGGCGACAGCTCCATGTCGTACTTCTCGAAATGGTACGCGTCCCTGTTTCCCCATAGGACCCCGTCGCGCATGGTGGCGAGCTCGGGGATGTTGGTGTACTCGCCGGTGACCTCGTCCTTGATGCGCCCGGCGGCGGCGATCTCATAGTGAGTGGAGTTGAAGAAGCGCATGATTGTCTCCTTCTCGGGGTCCGGCTTGTAGAACACGCCGTAGCCGTGCTCGCCCCGATATGTCGGCTTAATCGACATCCGCATCTCCCTTCGGCTTGAAGTAGACCTTTCCCGTCATCATCTTTTATCTTGCGGACAGTAATTATGTGCAGGCAATCCTGACCACCAAGGTGACTCCCGAGAAACGCTTCGGGAATCTAGCGAAGGAGCATGTCGTGGGCGCTTATCGATAGCTTCAAGACTGGCAGCCTCACAGCGCTCATCCTCTCCGAAAACCAACCACCGACAGAATAGGGGACGGCGATCAACGGTGGTTCCGAATACGGGCCGCAAATAATGATGGACATGGCGAGGAACCTCATAGCGGTCAAGGGGACTCACCAACCAACCAGCTTAGACGTTGAGCTCATCTAGTGGAGAGGCTCATGCCCTGATACGGACAGTCATTAGGTCTCATATGTAATCCCAACCCACAAGGCACACTTGACTGGGGGGCAAGGGGTCGCTGGTTCGAATCCAGTCCACCCGACCAGAATGAGGAAGCCAGGCGGAGCGTTTCTCTCGCCTGGCCTTTTGTAGTCGATAATGTCATTTATGCAACACTGGGCTACACTGTTCATAAGGGATACCATGGCTCTGCATAGGGACTTGGTATTCCTTTTCGTTTATGGGACTAGCCTTTCGAAGAAGCCGTCTCCGTAGTCGATATTGTCACTTATGTAATCCCAGGCTACCGAGGCTAGGCTTCTTGCCTTCTGCGGTGCCATTCTTCCCAAAACACCTTGTAAGCTTGGGTCTCGTCCTCGGGCGGCCTTCTTGACGGCTGGCTGCTGTAGAACGCTTCGACCTTATCCGCAAACCTGAGCACCTCTTCGCGATACTCCGCGAACGGGATCGTGGTGACCATGCCCGAGTCGGTCGTTATTATCACCTCATCGCCCGCGTGGACGAGGTCCCAGTCGATGCCGTTGGGGCATCCAAGGATGACGACATCGTCCGTGCCGTCATCCTTCTCGTAGATGTTGAAACCACAGCAGGGCAGGAACTGCTCCTCCCCGTAGGCGGAATGGTCCTCTTTGAGGAACTTGAGGAGGTAGAGGGCAGTCGCGCTCACCGTGGCGTAGTACTCAAAGGTCTCGTCGCCGATTTGGGCAACGGCATGGGCGTGCGCGCAGCAGTCGCCGGGGTCGTCTTCAAGGCCCTCAAGCCAACCGATGCCGTCAAAGCGCCTATCGAGAAGATCTTCTTATCGTCTTTCACGCCTTCACTTCCTTGCCCTTCTCGGTATTGTACGACGGCTTGTGGTAGTCGATATTCTCACCTATGTAATCCCAGGCTACAAACCGCATCCTGCGCCTGCGCGATGGGCGTCTGGCGGCAGGCGAGGTCAACCTGGCACCCGTGCCCGCCTCCGAGCTCGATTGGTAGGTGCCCATGACTCCCCTGACCAGGCGGCTCCCCCGCGAGCTGCGTCGCAACATAGGCAAGTACCTGGGCATCTTCCTGGTAGTCGATAATGTCACTTATGCAATCCCAGGCTACATGGCGGGCTCCGACACGGTCGCAGGCGCGGGCGAGTCGATAACGACGCCCGACAGGCCGTCGAAGCAGAACCCATCGACAAGTCCCCTTGACTGAAGCCCTCTAATGACAGAGCCGAGATAAGCCTCGTTGCAGCCGATGAGCTCGCGCAGAGCGGCGACATCAACCTTCTTGCCGTCCTTCATGCACCGGTAGAGGTATGAGAGTACCTTGAACGCGATGACCTCGAAATCGTCAGATGCCATAGCCTTAGCCACGTCCCTTCACGGCATACGGATTCGGCAAGGCATCTTGCGGAACCGTTTTCTCGATTTCGCCCTCATTAATGGCGCGTTCGCCGTACATGCTCTCCCCGCCGGGCGTGGGGAACTCGAAAAGGTAGGCACCTCCGCCGAAGTCCTCTATGAGGCAACCTAGCGTGCCGTCTTTCAGCATCACGTAGTCGTACTGTCTTGGCATACTTTGTCACCTCATTCATCCACGTAGAGTAGTCGATAATGTCACTTATGTAATCCCAGGCTACAAAAGCTTGGCTCGGCCATCTCCGAGACGAATGCCGAGCGCACGGCATCTAGGTCGCGCCTCATGAGAATGTCCCGAATGTTTCACAAACGAGGGACCCATCGGCCGTACACTCACGGATTACGCACTTGGTAGCGACGTCCTCATCAACAACATCGAAGTTATCATCCATATAGATGATTTCGGAGTAATCACCGCCATTGGGCGTCGGCTCATCGACTCGTTGAACTTCCGACACCGTCGTCACCCCCAAAAAACCTATCGAGGATAGTCGCGCGATTTGGAAACCACGCCTAAAATTGACGCCATCGAGAGTATAGAGCGCCACCGACTCCGCGAAGTCTTCAGGTAGTCGATAATGTCACTTATGTAATCCCAGGCTACGAAGTACAACGTGAACAGGTAGGCGTCACGATGGCAAAGACGTTCAACTTCATGAAGAGGTCAAGCGAACTGCTAATGCAGGGCGTTTCGGACGAGGAAGCTGCGGCAATCTTAACCGAAGAAGCCGAGAACGCCGATGTTACGATCATAGATGACGGAGCATGGTTCTCTTTGCTTGACGATATAGCAAACGAAGCGGCAGAAGAATATCAAAGGAAGCTTGCTAAGACTTCGGAATGAATCGTTCGAATCTTGCTTTTACAGCCGTCCGCAAGGGCGGCTTTTTTCATGCCGAAAGGAGCCTACGAATGAGTGACGGCAACAGCAACGGCGGCGGCATCGGGTTCTTCGGGCTGCTGGCCATCGTCTTCATCGCGTGCAGGCTGACGGGCTTCATCGACTGGCCGTGGTGGCTGGTCCTGTCCCCGATTTGGGGTAGTCGATAATGTCACTTATGTAATCCCAGGCTACCATGGAGGTGTCGAACCCCCGCCTGCTGTTTTGGAGACAGCCGTCCTCCCGTTGGACCAATGGCGTGTGGTACTATTCAACTAAAGGTCACCCATGGGTCTGCGAATAGACACTTGAGGTGGCCTTATTGCTTTGGGATTATTCTCCGCAAGTTCCCAGCACGAGAGACATAAAGCACTTCAACAACCCCGTGCTGCGCTGCGCGTATTGAGTAGTCGATAATGTCACTTATGTAATCCCAGGCTACCGATAAGTCAATTCTATGCCACCTACCTGGTAAAAATGGACGATGAAGCCGTTGGAAAGCGGTGAAGGTCGTCGCAAAAACAGGCGCGATTCATCCATTTTTGCGCAGGCTCAATCAAATGAAAATATCGAGTTCCGATCCAACAGCCTCCTGATTGCTTTCTTCTCCGCACAACAACGGAGATTGCTGGAACTGCCTTTCCGTCAGGGTGATCAGTCTGATGCGCCCAGACGGCGGCAAGGCCTCCGACAGGCGCCTGACATGAATATCCCTGCTCGACCGACTTTCGACCATACGCGTATAGACACCAGGCTGCAGCTCGTAGAAACCCTCTGCAAACAACAGCTCGCGATACAGTCGTGCCTGTTTGCGTTCGGAACGGCGGGCCGTAGGCAAGTCGCAAAGCAACAGAATCCGCTGCGCTTCCACCCCACTCCCCTCCCTACGCTTGCGAATGTGACGCCAACGGACAAAACTCCGGCAAGCAAATGTCACCCGGACAGCCCTTCTCGAGAGCACGAGCAAGGCTTTCGACGCACTCCTCGGTTGCGATGAGGATTGAGGTCTCGCGCCCGTTAATGAGGCATTGCTCGCGAAGGACGCCCGTAATCTGCTTGCGCACGGCACGGCTGAGGTTGTCGGGCTCCTCGCCAGCGAGCTCGATCTTGCTCACGTGCAGGTCAACCATGGGGCGGAAGGCCTCGATGAGGTCGTCCACCAAGTTGAACTCGTTCTTCTCGTTATGGTGGAAGAAGCCAACCGACGTGATGAAGCCGTGCGACACCACCTGGCGCGCAAGCGTCGATCGGACCACGGCGTATCCGTAGTTGAGCGCCGAGGTGAGCGGGCACAGGCCACCAGATAAGAAACGGGCGCCGCACGACGATGGGTGTCGTGCGGCGCCCGCAGCGGCTGGCGCTTGTTTGCTTGCTCGCGTGTTAGGCCATCTGGCGGTTGCGCTCGGCGCAGGACAGCATCGCGTCGATCACGGTCGCGCGGAGGCCGCCGCGCTCGAGCTCGGCCACGGCCTCGATCGTGGTGCCCGCGGGCGAGCAGACCATGTCCTTCAGGACCGCGGGGTGCGTGCCCGTCTGCTGCAGGTACTTGGCGGTGCCCAACACGGCCTGCTCGGCCATGGCGTAGGCCTGGGCGCGCGGCATGCCCTCGATGACCGCGGCGTCGGCCATGGCCTCGATGAACATGCAGACATAGGCGGGCGCCGAGCCAGAGACGGCGATCACGGCGTCCATAAGGTGCTCGGGGATGAACTCGGCCTTGCCGAAGGCGCAGACCAGCTCGCGGGCGAGCTCGCGCTCGTCGTCGGACACGTTAGCGTTGGGACACAGCGCGCTCATCGACTCCCCCACCATCGCGGCGAGGTTGGGCATGACGCGGACGATCTTGCGATCGGAGCCCAGAAGGCCCTCGAGTCGCTCCAGCGAGACGCCGGCGGCGATGGAGATGACCATGGCATCCTGCGGGACGTCCGCGGCAAACGCCTTGACCGCGGCGTCGAGGTACTGCGGCTTGACCGCGATGATCACGGTCTTGGCGTCGGCAACAGCCTCGGAGTTGTCGCAGGTGCCCGTGCAGCCGAGCTCGGCGGCAAGGCGCTGCTGGCTCTGCTGCGCGACGTCGGCGACCACGACGTCGGCAGGCGCGACGAGACCCGACCCCACGATGCCCTTGAGCATCGCGGTTCCCATGTTTCCGCACCCGATGAGTGCCAGCTGCTTGGACATGCGCGTTCCTTTCCCTTCCGGGGCGAGAAGGACGTTGGACACGTCCCGCCACACAACCCGGCTCACGATTGCGTATCCGTCGAATTCTAGAACGATGTGGCTACGAGCGCACCTCGAACTTCTCGGCACACTTGGGACACGTCACGCGGAGCCTGCCCTTGCCACGGGGAACCCTGACCCTCTGGCCGCATCCCGGGCACTTGACGTGCTTGTACTGCCTGAGCTCGGCAAAGCCCGCCTTGGGGTTCTGGACCCAGACCTTGTTGGGGCCCAGCGCCTTGAGAAACGCCGAGTTCTCGCGGGTGCGGGCGGGGATGTTGCGGGACATCATGCGCCAGATCGCGTACGCCAGAAGGGCGAGCGCGAGCCAGCCGAGCCACTGGACGCGCGCGAACAGGTCGACGACCAACACGACGACCGCGAGGTTGGTCGAGGTTACGGCCAGGTCGTCGGGTCCCTGCCGACCCTTGAACGCGTCGCCCATCTTGCGTTGCCAGTCCTGCTTGCCCATGTTGGCCCTTCTCCTTGTGTGAGTCACGAACCTTGTATCTACCCGTTTGCGACGTATACTCGCACCGAAATGGGGCAACCCGACAGGGGGACACAATGGACGACAAGCCGCTCTTCCGACGCAACGGAAACGTCATCCCGCGAGTCGCCGCCGTGCACGACCTGTGCGGCTACGGCAAGTGCTCGCTGGGCATCGCCATACCCGTGCTGTCGGCCGCCGGGATCGACGTCTGCGCCGTGCCCACGTCGCTCTTCTCGGCACACACCAAGTTCCCCGTGTTCCACATGCACGACACCACGCCCATGCTCGACGCCTACCTGGACGCCTGGGCGGCCGAGGGCATGGAGCTGGACGGCGTGTACTCGGGGTTCCTCGGCTCGGCGAGCCAGGTCGCCGCGATCAGGCGCATCTATCGCGAGCACGCGGGCGCGCTGCGCATCGTGGACCCGGTGATGGGCGACGGCGGAAAGAAGTACCCCACCTACACCGACGAGCTGTGCGAGGCCACGCGCACCCTGGTCGAGGGGGCCGACGTGCTCACGCCCAACCTGACCGAGGCCTCGATTCTTACGGGCGTCCCCTACCGGGGCAAGGACGTCGACGACGCATATGTGGCCGACGTCTGCCAGCGCCTGTTGGACATGGGTGCCAAGGCCGTCGTGCTCAAGGGCATCGTCCGCTCCGCGCACAACGGCCCTGCTGCCGAGAAGGACCGCGAGCTCGCGACCGAGCCCGGCGACGCCACGTCCGACAACGACGGCCTCATCCGTAACTACGTCGCGACCGCAGACGACCCGACCCCCGTCGAGGTGGCGTCGCCGCTTCTCCCCTACATGCTGCATGGCACGGGCGACCTGTTTGCCAGCGGCCTGGTCGCTGCGATCTATGCCGAGAGGCCCCTCGTGCAGGCAGTCGAGTTCGCAGGCAGGCTCGTGGCCGATGCCATGCGCATCACGCCCGACCAGCCCGACTACCAGCTGCGCGGCGTAAGCTTCGAGACCGTGCTGTCCGACGTGACCGACCTGCTCCGTTAGCCCCGCCAGGCCTACGCCTCCATCGCGTCCAGAAACTCGTGCGACTACGCCTCGCAAACGTCAGATTCGCGAACCCACCCCAGCTCAGAGCACCCGTCGGCACTCGAGAGCTCGTAGGCTGGCTCGCCGTCCATCTCGCCCACCGCGCTCACAACGCAGGGAGTGTCGCTGGCCTCGTCCACCACCAGGTCGCCGATGCCAAATCGGGCGACGGGCCCTGCCGACGCGGCACGCTCCGCCGCCTCGCGGGCAATGCGGGCCTCCGCGGCGCGACCTGCCTCGCGTCCATATCGCTGTTGGTCGGACTGGTGGGTCAGGTGCCAGCCGCCGCAAAAGTCGCACTTGTAGATGAAGAGCGGCTGGCCCGTGGACTGCTCGCGGTGGCGCGCGACGGCGCGGGCCTGCTCGTAGGTCACGTAGCGACGCTTCTTCGCGCACGAGTTGGCCTCGTGCCACATCCGCTCGTCGAGCAGGCGCTCGTGCAGGCGCTGCCTCGCGGCACGGTCGGCACGCGACTCGCGGCTCAGCCTGAGGTCAGCGCGGTCGGGTGCCGAGCCGCTCTCGTAACGCTTGAAGTTGGTCATTCGTCGCCCTTCTCTCCCGTTTTGCCGTCCCGATTACTTTCCCATCACGGCCCGCAAGTGTCGAGCGCCGCGCGCCCAATTACTGTCCGACGCCGCGCGTACCATCGCCCCAAAGCGCCGGCAGACCGCAGGCGCCAGCCCGCAGGCACCGGCGTGCTAACGCCAACCCACGAGAAGGGAGTCGCAGTGTCCGAGCCCACGATCGTCTACACGCTGCACGAGCTCATCCAGAAGACCATCCGCAAGGTCCTTGGGGAGTCGCTCCCCGAAGGCGAATGCCCCGAGCGAATCGAGTACGACGTCTCCCCTGGCTTCCCCGCGGCCGACGCCAGCGCCGTCGACATCATCGCGAACTTCTCGACCCCAAAGGCGGACTACACGCTCTCCTTCTCGCTGGTCACGACCGATTGGAGCCGTTGCTGTTTATTTGAGGATGGGCAATTCAAGTTCCCCGATACGCAAGATCGCACCAGCGTTGAGGGAGTCGAGCTATCGAGGGTTCCCCGCGACTACCTTCCGAGCGCGCGAACGGGAATCGAGTAGATGCCAGGCTCGACCTCACGGGCAAACTCACCGTTTCCGGTAAGGACGGCCATAAACTCAGGTTCACGCGTACGCGAACGCGGATTCTCGCAGAGCTTCCTCCGAAGGCGACGCAGGGTCTCGACACCCGCCTCGACCTTGTTTTCGCTCGCCTTAACCTCAAAGGCAGCCCAGCGACCATCCGCAAGCTGCACGATTGCGTCAGCCTCGAGCCCAGAGTCGTCACGGTAATACCTGACGGGAGTGTCGTCCAGAAGGTCAAGCGAGCGCGCATAGACCGAGAGGTCGCGAATCACCATGTTCTCGAACACGAGACCAAAGGTCTGCCAGTCGTCCAACAAGGCCTCCGGCGACATGCCCAGAAGGGCACATGCGAGACTCGGGTCAGCAAGGTAGCGCTTAGGCTTGACGGTAAACCTCCGCTTGTCACGTGCCGGAGGAGCCCAGCCCGGGACCTCCTCCAGGATGTACATGCCCCTCAGCGCATCCAGGTAGCGACGCACCCCAGTCTCGCTAATCAGCGCCCCGGGAGCTTCCTCGGTCCCAAACACGTCACCGATAATCGTCTTATAGGTTGTCGACTGCCCCAAATTCCGCGCAAGGGACACGCAGACGCGGCAAGCAAGCTCCGCCTCGAGGCCAAGGGCGGGAACGCTCGTCTCGAAGGTAGCCTTGAGATACTCCCTGGCAACAAGTTGGGCAGAACGAACATCAAGGTCAATAGCCTCGGGCCACCCTCCCCTACAAGCTACGTTAACGAGGCCAATCGTGTCCTTCTCGCAAGTGCACGCGGTAAATCGTCCGTCAAAGAGACCCGCCAGGCCGACCTTCCCTGACGACTCGCCAGACTCGAAAAGCGACATCGGGTGCATGCGGATTCGCCCGAATCGGCCAGCGCCACTGTGGGCAGGCGGCTCCTCTCCCGAAGCCAACGCGGGGGTGGACGAGCCGGTAAGGATGAAAGCGCCGCGAGTTCCCCGCGTGCGATCAACTTCGTGACGCACCGTATCCCAAATCTGCGGGACACACTGCCATTCGTCAATCACATGGGGACGATCGCCTAGCAGCATCAGCGAGGGGTCCGCCTGCGCAAGAGAAAGGCTCTCGTCAACGTACGAGACGGAGGCGCCGTGCCGAAGTGCCGACCACGTCTTGCCGCACCACTTGGTTCCCGCGATTTCCACGGCACCAAACGCCTTGAGATAACGGTCGATTTGATCGTCGACCACACGAGGAATGTAGCCTTCGGGACTGACTGAACGCGGCATAAGACCTTCCCTTCCACCGTCTCGTTTGCGCCAAGATTCGGATTTTCGTTCCGCTGTAATTCGGATTTTCATTCTATCAACATTCGGATTTTCGTTTGCACGACATTCGGATTTTCGTTCGCGCAACATTCGGATTTTCTAAACGTCCCAGGTAGAAGACCTATCAGCCACACCAACTGCCGAGAAGCACCGCGAGCTTGTCAGCAATGGACAACATCGGCATGTACAGGGGGCGGGTCGCCCCGACGACATGGCGCTGCAGTGCTTTTTCTCGCGTTCAAAGGACGGCTGACGTGGCCCCGCGCGGATATCCCCTACGGCTCACAAGTCTTCGTCCAGCTAAAAGCGGGCCTGGGACGCATGAGCGATCTGCTAACGGGCTTCGTCCAGTCCATGTTCGGACCCGCGTACGAGCTGATGGACGAGCTCCTGGCGGACGAGTGCTGTCCAGCCAGTCCTTCTCGGTAGCCCCAGGCCGCCACACCCCGCCGCTGGCCAACCTCTCCCTCAAGATCGGCCGCAAGAAGGTCACCCTCATGACCTCGGCGATAATGGTCGCCTGCCCCATCGTCCTGTGGCTCGCCCCGAGCTTCTCGCCCGCGCTCTACTTGGCGTTCCTCCTCATGGGCGTGGCCCTGGGAGGCGTCGACCTGTGCGTCTACACCATGATTCTGGAGTGCTGCAGCTCCGACAGCGTCGGTCGCTACTCGGGCTACTACTACACCGTGAGCATGACCGCGCAGGTGGTCACCCCCATCCTGTCCGGCGTCGTCATGGACGTGGCACCCGCCATGCTGTTCGCCTACATCGCCGCGATGGGCGTCTTCATGCTGGCGAGCGTCGCCGCCGCCAGGCACGGCGACGCCATCCTCATCGACGAGGTCGCCCGCCGAGAGCAACTCAACGCCTAACCCGTCCCGCTGCCGAGAAGTACCGCGAGGTCGCTAACCTAACAAACGACGATGCCGCCCCGAGCCATAGAGCTCGTGGCGGCACCTTCATGATACGGCGGCAGACTAAACGCCATGCGCCGACAGCTTCTCGCGCAGCTTGACCGCGGGGCTCAAGCCATCACGCGATGCACTCGTTCCGGTTGGAACATTCCTTGAGCAGGCACTGCTCGCGATAGAAACGAATGCCGACAGCCTTTGCCGCCTCAAACGGCTTCCCCTCGACTCCAAGTACCCGTTCAAACACGTCGATATTCGCCTTGCCGTGGTTGCAAGCTCCTTGTCATTCGGCACATAGAACATAATGCCAACAAGACTCTGGGGAATCAGCGACTGTAAGGAGAGGTGGCATTTCGAGAACCCTATGTGAGCGCTCGGTCATTCTTTATTCCAGCAGTTAGCAGCTGACCTGGATATCGTTCTTGAATGTGCTGGATGACAGCTCTGCACCCACGGCAAATCGTTGAATTGTCCATAGGGGACTGCACATAGCCGTAAGTCCTGGCGCCATGCGATTGGTCATTGCACACCACTTGAAGGTACGGAACCTCGTTGAGCTTTCCCCCATAATCAGATTCAAGGTAGTTGCCCAGCGTATTAAGTGAGGGGTCCTCGAAGTGCATCAGCGTTTCGAGAATCTGGCGTATTGAGTTCCCTGTCGTATGATCTGGGGCCATGCCGTTCGCAACATTGTAAACAGCGTGCAAATGCGCCGCATAAGGTGCCAACAGCTCGTTCTTTACTTTTGCAACCTTCCCCCCATCGAGCATCCACGCTTCTTTGAGTATCTTATTTCCCATGAGCATGTTGAAGAAGGCGACGTTGTGGGTTAGCAGAAGAATTCTTACACGGCTCAGTCCAAACGCATCCTGCAGACCCTTGATGATTTGCATGATGCTATAGACGTAATTGAAGTCCATGCTCGAGATAGGGTCATCAATGACGAAGAACAGCTTGTTCTTGTCATCCTCCTCGTTAATCAGCTCCCAGGTTGAAGCAACATAGAAGCAGAACGCGAGAGCTGCCTTCTCTCCATCGCTAAGCACAGAGTCTGCACTTTCTCCGAGAGCCTCACCCTTGAAGCGGATTGAAAAATCAACCGCGTCGAAGACATATCGATTTCCAAACACGTTGTTGAGGAGGTCAACCATAAGCTGGGCTACGGCATCTTTCTTAGAGCGCTTATTTTGAGCCTCTTTGTTCCTGATCTCTTCATCAAGCAGTCTGTATTCAGCACGCAGATTGGCTATTTCCTCAAATACCTCTTGTTGTTCTCTTCTAATTCGTTTTCCCAGCTCTATACAGGCTTCTTTTCTCAACGCCGTCTTGCGGGATTTGGTCTTCCCCAAACTGGAGGCCAATTTGTCGATTAGATCGTTTGCATCGCTTAATCGCAGTTGACAAGCCTCTAGGAACTCCCTGAGCTGGCTAACGGCATCGGTCGGAATGGGGCGCGCGATGTCTTCGATTTTGTCGTCAATCTCATTGATGACAGCATCAACGACGACGGTGAAGTCAGCCGTAGTAACGAGTACCGGGAGCGCCTCTTTTGCGAGAACGTCAAAGCCCGTCTTCAGTTCATCATACAAGTCGGCACTGCGCAGCATCCGCACCTCAAGGCGAGCGTATTCGTCGATAAGACGTGAGAGCTGCGTTCGCTTATCCCTCAACGCCGCAATGATGGTTGCTTCCTGGTCTTTTAAGTAGGAGTCGTATTGGCCAATTAGCGAGCGCGCCTCCTCGTCATACCTTCTTCCACAGAAGGGGCAGCGGTCCCCGTCCTGGATACGCATACCGGCCTTGACGAACTCGACATCTCTGCGCACCTTCTCGAGGAACGCCTCGGCGAAGTTGGCTTTGTTGTAGGAACACTCCAATAGCAAAGCAAGCCGATCAAGGTCGAGGTGGGAATAGTCGAAACGCAGCTTACCCGGAGCCTTCACGTCATCGGGCAGCCCACTGACCGCCCTTAACTGCCCAATCTTGTCTGAATAGCAATCTTCCTCAACTGGCCTATTCATCAAGAGGTCGACATTGAGGCCTTGGAACTCCTTAACTCTTCCAGCCCCAAGACTGATGAGTTCGCTTTTGGAGTCTTCTAACGCCTTCGTAAGTGCATCCTTGGCGTCGACACCCCGCCGCCTAAGGTCATCGAGATTCTGGCGTTCGGTGCTGAGGTCGATGTTGCTCTTGCCAACAATGTAGCCCTCGATATCACCAGAGGGGCTGTAGGACCTATTCTGGAGATTGTCTCGAACATAGTCACTATTGAAGACGTGAAAGAGATAACCCAGTTGATTATCAACTCCAGTACTTGAATCGATTTTGAGGTCGCCCAAATTCGAGGAACTGTCTCCGACCGAGAAGCTGAAAGTACCCCTGGCAGCCCCTCTTGTAATCAAATCGCTCGGAAAGGGCGCTTGCTGATTCTCGGCGAGACGGAAGAGGCGGCTTATCGTACTCTTCCCTTGCCCGTTGCCGGCATATACGGCAACCTTTGCCAAACTGGCGCTCATCGACCAGTCCAGCTGGGTGTCAAAAGGGCCAAACCCCTTGAGCTTAAGTCGCCAATTGACTAGCTTGGCTTTCCCCATCAGTCAACACCTCGTTGCAGATAGTCCAATCTGAGCTGCAGGTTCCGTTCCTATACCGTCAACAAACCCTGTTCGAATACGTTTGGGAACAGGAAGTTGCGGTGCTTCGGCTTGCCTTTCTTGTCGAGTCCGATGACAACCTCGATGGTTCCGCGCTCGCGGTCGATGTCCACGACCTCACCGTAGCCGAAGGCCTTGTGGAAGACCGTATCCCCCGGTTCCAGGGAGTCGAGCTTCTCTTGCGTGACGGTCGGGGGCTCGCTCCACTCGGGGGTCGCCATCTCGGGGTAGCCCTTGAGCCACCAGGCGGAGCGGCCGCCAGTTGCCTTGCTGCCACGGAGGCTAAACTCGAAGCGGGCGCCCTGGTTTGCAAGCTCGCCCATCTTCGCATCAAGCTCGCCGCCACCAACGACCCAGAGACAACCGTCCTTTCCACGTGCGTCGATGAGCTCGAGGCCCTCTTCGGCCAGGGTATCGTAGACCCAGTCGCGCTTCGAGGAAACGCCACCCTTCGGCTTCGCCTCACGAGATGTGCCCGCGGCACCCTGGCTCCCACCAAGGTCGAGCGTCTGCACGCGCTTCTTTGACTTGTCACCCTCGGAGCCGCCGTGGACGTCCACGGCCTCACTCGTAACCACCATCGCGTTGTCGCGGTCCCTCGTGGTGCCGTCTGGGTTCAGCAGCGAGTCCTGCAGCTTCATCCGAGCGTAGTCCTCAGCGGAGAGAGCCGTGTCGAACAGGCCGACGCTCGAGTCGTACTCATGGCGGTTGATGCCCGTGTACTCCAGCGAGGCATCCTCGTACAGGCGGAACTTGTACACGGCGTCGTTCATCACCGAGTCACGGAACACGCCCAGGGAGACAAGGAGCTCGAAATCCTTGACTGAGAGCCCCGTGACTTTCTTGAACAGTCCTGGCTCCAGTTGCGTAATCACGTCCTTGAGGCACTGCTCGCGGTAGTCCGTGAGGTACATGAACACCGGAATTCGCGTCGCGAACTTAATCAGCTTCTCCTGGATCTGCTTGCGCTTGCTCTTGAACTCCTTCTCCTCCTCGGAGAGCTGCTCTTCTCCTTGGGGGTGAGATTCTGCTGGTCCCTCTTAGCCTTCTTCACGGCCTCGGACTTGTTGATGATGGTCTCGATGTCGGCGTTCAGGCTGCGGAAGCCCTCGATGCTCATTAGAGCGCGCATGGCCTCGTCGCTCGCGAGCAGGCGGCGCAGGGTGTCGTTGTCCACACACACCAGAAGCGCGCTCTCCCAGCGGCGGGCGAGCAGCGTGGCCGAGGTGCCCGCCATCGCGATGTCCAGGATCTCGGCGGCGTTCACCTCTCGCATGGCGCTGCCGTCGTAGGCAAGCACCGGCAGGAACTTAATGAACTCGCCGACCTTGCGCTCGGGGCTGCTCTCCGAAACGGAGAGACGGCACGAGTAGTCCGACACCATGGCCAGGGCGCGGTCCAGCGCGAAGTCGAACACGTAGCACTCGCGCTTGAGGATCTCGGTCTCGCCGGCCTCGGTCTTGGTGACCCAGGGGCTCTGCACGCGGAACGCTGTCTGGAAGTACGTCTCGGGGCTCTTGAGGTTGCGTAGCATCAGCACGCCGCTCCAGGGCTTCACGGTGACGCCGGTGGTGAGCTTGCCGCAGGACAGCGTGATGGTCTTGGTCGCCAGTGGGTCGCCCATCGCCTTGCGAACGGGCCCTACGGCCTCGACGCCCATGCCGGCGGCACTGCCCGCCGCAACGATGACCCTGTAGTCGTGGAAGAACGTGTTCTGGCGCTCGGCAAGCAGATTCGCCATCGCCTCGCAGGAGGCAACGTTGGGAAGGAACCACAGCGTGTGGGTCAGCGTGCCCAGAAGGCGCGTGTCCGAGAAGGGCATCGGCGGCTTCTCGGCACCCATCTTGAGGTCGTCCACGGCGGTCTCGGCCGCAGATCCCCGGATGAGGTCCAGCCACTTCTGGACGTACTCCTTGTACTTGAAGTGGGCGTCGGCGCCGCGGCCCTCGGCGGAGAAGAACACGTTGAGGTCGAACTCGTCGAACTCGCCCTGGTGCGCGATCCGCGTGATGGAGTCCGGCACCTTGTAGGTCATGAGCACCATGCGCGGCAGCGACTCGTAGGGGTTGTCCGGCCCGACCCAGCCCTCCTTGGCGGCCTGCTCGTCGGAGTAGGTCCAGTTGAAGACCTGCTCCTCGATGAACTCTCCGGAGTTGAGCGCGCGGAAGGGCGTGCCTGAGAGGTAAAGATAGAACTTAGACTGGATGGGCAGCCACGTCTCGTCGAGGGCGTTGCCCCTCGTGGCGGCGTCGGCGTCGGCCTCGGCGGACTCCACGGTCTCGTCGTCGTCCGCAGCCTGGAAGAGCGACTTGGCGGTGTCCTTCCACGCGCCGAAGTGGTACTCGTCGAAGGCCACGAGGTCCCAGTCCTCGAGGTGGACCCACTCGTTGCGCGCCTTGATACCGCCGGTCTCGCGGTTCACGCCCAGGAAGTCCTGGAAGCTACCGAAGCACACGATGGGGCGCGTCGGGTCGCACTCCTCGTAGGACCTCCCGTCGCGGGAGACGAACTGCCAGCCCTCGAAGTCGACGTGGCTCTCCAGGTCCTCCTGCCATGCCGCCTCGACGGCGGGCTTGAAGGTGAGGACGAGCACGCGCCTCATGCCCATGCGCTTAGCGAGCTCGTAGGTGGCGAACGTCTTGCCAAAGCGCATCTTGGCGTTCCACAGGAACTTGGGCTGGTCGTGGCTGCCAGGCTCCAGGCACCGCTCGAAGTAGGCCTGGGTCTTCTCCACGGCGGCGCGCTGCTCGGGACGCATCTTGAAGTCCTCGTTGCGCTGACTCTCGTAGTCGGCGCGGTCGCGCACCTCCAGCCACGCGTTGCGCACGTCCTCTGCCGTGCAGCAATACCACTCGCCACCGACGTTCTCGAGGCCATTGTGCTCCAGACGCTTATGGACATCGTAGTCCATGAACGAGGTGCCGTCGGGGCGCATCGCGCTCTCGGCGAACACGATCTCGTAGGGCTTGCCCTCGCCAGGCTGGATTACGGGGAACTGTTGCGCCACACGCCGCTCGACGTCGCGCCTCGTGTAGCCAACCTTGAGCAGACCCGCGTGGTCGGGGTTCATGTCGCGGTAGGCGTAGACGGAGGGGCGGACGTCAGGACGTTGGGGAAAGTAACCGGCCTTCATCTCCTAAGCCTCTTCCATGGGCGCGATTGTCTCTTCGACAAAAGCGATTTCACGGCCACTAAGCCCATATCTCTCGTATAGGGAAGCATCGTCAAGCGACTCCTCGAAATCCGGGAGGGGAATGAATCTGTAGGTCTTACTCGTTGCATCTTGACTTACTTTCGCAAGGCTGTGGAGAAAGCGAACGAACTTTGTACGGAGATACTTCGCAAGAGCGTGAGCCTTTGATTCATCAAGGCCCATATCGGCCCCGATAGCTATATAAGATTCAGTGCATGCGGTGCCCGGAGCGCCGACAAAGGAGTTTAGGTTATCGTCCGGCAACTCGGTGCCAATGTTGTTCGCGCGTGGGACAAACACTTTCCAGTTGCCAGCCCAGTCAGAATGGTTGGGGATATCGCACAAATCAATATGAGCGGTTTTCATCCCGCGCTTATAGCAGAGAACAGGGGTCTTCATGCCCTTGCTATCGTCCCTGACGGCATTGCCCCTAAGAAGGGCAGCATCAATTCCGAACGGCTTACGCGAAGAAACGACAGAGGAGAGAGCAATTTCATCTTTTGCCTGAACTTTCTCCAGAATCGATAAGGCCTCGGCATACCGAATAAAGATCCCGCTATCGCCATATATAAGCGGTCGTCTATGGCTAATCTGCTCAGAGCCATTGTGTGTAATTACTTCAACCTCGCCTTTGTTCGAATAGCCCCTTTCCCAGAGAAAGTAGCAGACGCCTCCACGTATGTTTACACCTGGGAAGCAGTCGCTAGTAATTGGGAAATCATTCAGGGTCTTAAGATGCTCATCGTGCAGCATTTCATCCCTGAACTCATCCAGGCCCTTTCCGCCTGAATACCAACGCGCGGGAATAATCATTGCCAGATAACTCGGGTTAAGTTTCTTTGCCTGCTGAACAAACAACTGATAAACGGGCTTGGCACTTGCCTGCGCCCCGCCGTCGCTTAGCTGATAGGGCGGATTACCGACAATTACGTCGAACTTCATATTGAAAATCCTCTCGGGATGGTCAGCGTGAATCAGCTCATAAGCGTGTGTTTCCAGCTCAGGTGAGCGATCGTACTGGTCTTGAGATGCCCCGCAGTACTTGCATCTGCCATTGATCCAAGTGTGGGAAATGTTGCGGAACCGCACGTTGCCCTCGGCGTCATCGAACTGCGACACGCTGAAGATGCCGTTCGGGTACTTGGAGCAGTAGAGGCTGCGTCGGCTGAGCAGGCTCGTCAGCTCGGTGACGGCAATGCCGTAGAGCTGCTCGCGCATGATATGGTCGACGCGCTCCTGCAGGTCTGGGCAGACCGGCTCAAGACCCTTGATGAAGCGCTTTGCCGCCTCACGCAGGAACACGCCGCTCTTGCAGAACGGGTCGAGGACCTTGACGCTTGGGTCGCTCCACAGCTCCGCGGGCAGCATGTCGAGCACGCGGTTTGCCAGCTCAGGCGGGGTGAACACCTCGTCGTTGGACAGGTTCGCGATACAGCTCAGCACATCGGGGTTATAGGCGCGAGCAAGAAGGTTAGCCATTCCTTTGCACCTCCCAGTAATTGACAATTGGGTACTCGCGAACCGCCGACGGTATATATGCCTCAATCTCCTCGTCATACTCCCAGTCGGTCGTGGCACTGCCACTGCTCCCAAAGAGCGACGGCTGTTCGTTGTTGCCTTCCAGAAGCTCGCTCAGGAGGTAGTCGCGGCGCTTCACCTTATCGCCAGTAACGATCGACCACTCCGCGAACGTGATGGGGTTGCCCTCGGCGTCCTTGAGCGTCAGCGCGTCGCCGCAAAGGATGTTCTTCTCTAGCACGTAGCGCACCGCCTCGAGAAAGAGCGGGTTGGCGGCGCCTTTGATGGCAGCCTTGGACTCGCTCTCCACAATGCCGTAGAGGCGCTTGCGGCACTCGTGGGCGTTGTCCTTGAGGATATCCACGCCGTAGATACTGGCCACGGCCACGAAGGCGTAGCGCATGTACTCGTTGGAGCTCTTACGATAGAGGCTCGCGACAACGGCGAGCTTGCGGCGCAGGACCTCGGCCAGGAAGTTGCCGTCACCGCACGCAGGCTCGAGAAAGCGACTCTCGATGCGCTCGGCCTCCTGCTTGACCATGTCCAACATGGCGTTCACCTCGCGCTCGTTGGTGAACACCTCTCCGTGCTCCCGCACGCGCTGCCTTGATTTGACCTGTGCGGACACTTCCGCTCCTAAAGAAATAGCCGGTTAAGGACAATGGGCGCATGTTACGTCCATTGTCCTTCGCATTCTACCAACCGAATGGGACAGTTTCTTACATTACGGGACGGCCATCGCCATCAAGCAGCGGTTTTCTTGGCTGACAAGGAATAGGAATTATGACGGGGTGCAGCTCGCTTGCAAACTGCACCCCTGGTGTTTCGTGGTTCTTCTCGGCAGGGAACTACTCCAGGCGAGGGAGGTCCATCAGGTCGCGAGCCTGTTGCTGGCCGTCGATGGCCTGTTGAAGGCGCCTGCGGTAGTAGCTGGCTCCGTTGGCGATGTCGATGCGCAGTCCGACCTCGGCCTGCTGGAACAGGCTCAGGGCACGCAGGGGGTCACCCTCCAGGCCGGCGAGCTCTCGGTCGGGGCCGACGAGGAGCTGCGCGATGCGGATGGCAGGCTGGGCCGTTTCGACGATCGAGGTCGACTGCTCGAGACTGCGCTCCCACAGGTCGTGGGCGCGGCGGACGTTGCGCGGGACGGCCTTGCCGCGGGAGTACATATCGCCCAGCTTGTAGAGGGCCTCGCTCGAGGGGACGAGTGCCGCGGCCAGCGCGTAGCAGCGGTAGGCGGCCTGCGGGTCGGGGGTGCCGGTGCGGCCGTACTCGTGGATGTAGCCGAGGTTGATGATGGACTGGTAGCAGCCGTTGTCCGCCGCCATGGTGTAGAGCTCGGCGGCGCGGTCGTAGTCCTGCGGGACGAGCTCGCCCATGTAGTAGAGGGCGCCGAGGTCGTTCATGCAGTCGGCGTCGCCAGCGGCGATGCCCATCTTGTAGCCCAGGACCAGGGCGTCGACCACGGTCTGATCGAGGTGGGCCGCGCGGGAGATGCGCTCGTGGTTGGCGCCGACCCAGGCGGCGAAGGTCTCGGGCTCGGTTATGGCGTGCTGGGCGATCTCGCGCGCGAGGTCGGAGGTGTCATCGACCATGGGGGCGAGGTTGTCGGGGTCGTCGGCTGTGGCGGCCATGTCGGAGTCGTCAGCGAGGTCGTTGGTGAATTCGACCTCGAAGCCGCCAAGGTCGCCCATGAAAGTGAGGTCCTCGGGAGTCAAATCGTAATCGGAAAATGCCATGGTCTCTCCTTTGTCGTGGATGAAGCTGGCGATACGGGCCGTCAGGGGCCCGCCGGTGTCTATAGGAACTTGTCGAGCTCGCGGTCGACGATGGCCTTGCGCTTGACCTTGGGCTTGGCGATGAGGTGGCCGCGGTGGATGACGTGCTTGACCGTGCGCAGGGCGCACAGGTCGTCGAGCGGGTTGGCGTCGAGCACGATCATGTCGGCGTCCTTGCCGGGCTCGATGGAGCCGGTGACGTCGCCCACACCTGCGAGCTGAGCGTTTTTGAGCGTTGCGGTGTGAAGGGCGAACTTGCGCGACACGCCAACGTACTTCTCGAAATAGCGGAGCTCGCGCCAGAAGTCGTACTGGGTGATCCAAGGGCAGCCGACGTCGTTACCGAGCGCCACGGGGACGCCCTGCTCGAGGGCCGCCTTGGAGTTGGCGATGATCCCCTCGAAGACCATGTTGCCGTTGAACTGCTCGACCTCGCTGGCGCACGAGACCGAGCGGTCGAACAGCGCGTACGGCAGCGCGGGCGAGATCGTGGTGCAGAGGAACGAGCCGTTCTGCTTGAAGAGATTCATGATCTGGTCGGTTGGCGCGGCGCCGTGCTCGATGGAGTCGACGCCGCCCTCGAGCGCCACACGGACGCCCTCGGTGGACTCGACGTGCGCGGCGACGGGGAAACCCAGCTCATGGGCGCGGTCACACACGGCGCGCACCATGGCGGGGTCCATCTTGAGCTTGCCGGGGGTGCCCTTCTCCTTGGCGTCGAGCACGCCGCCCGTGATCATGAGCTTGATGAGGTCGGCGCCCTGCGAGCACGCGACCTCGACCTGGGCCAGGGCCTCGTCGATGCTGTGGGCCGCGACGGCAACCGACCCTGCCATGTGGCCACCCGGGACCGAGATTCCCTCGTTGGCTGCCAGGATGCGCGGGGCCTCCAGCTGGCCTGTCGCCGCGGCGTCGCGCACGCGGGTGTCGAAGTCGCCCAGGCCGCCGACTGTACGGATGGTGGTGACACCGCTGTGCAGCTCCAGGCGCGCGTACTCGGCCACCAGGCGGTAGGCGATCGCGCGCGTGAGGCCGTTGGCCATAACCTTCTTTACCAGTGCCTCGTTGTCGCGCTGCTTCTTTTGGGGCTTACCGTTGCCCGCCAGGTGGACGTGCATGTTGATGAGGCCGGGCACAAGGTAGGCACCCGCCAGGTCGAAGGTCTCGCAACCCGAGAGGTCGGCCTCCCCCATGGGACAGACCTGGGCGATGCGGCTGCCCTCGACGACGACCGCGTGGTTCTCCAGCGGCTCCATGTCCTCGGTTCCGTCGAGCACGCAGGCGTTGACGTAGGCCACCCTCCTGCCCGCGGCACCGTTCGCGTTGCGCGCGGCGTCGGTCGCGTTGCCCTTCCCCATCGCGGTCTCCTTCCCGTTTTTTGACTTGGGGTCATTTTAGCTAACGAGAGAGACGGCATTTAGGACCTCGCGGCACTTCTCGGCAGGCCACCCGAGCAATGCTCGGATGGCCCCTTCTTGCCGAAATGCCTGCCGGTATGCACGTCAGGTTGACGTTCGCTTGAATCAGAAGCGTCTACTCGGCCAGCTCGTACCAGTCGACAACTGCCTCAAGACGGTCGACGTCAACGTCGTAGGTGTAGACCTCGAACTTGGCCTTCTCGCCCTTCTTCCAGTTATTGACGCTGGCATACTCGTCGGTCTTGACGTCATCCTTGTCGTACACGCCAACATTGAGGGAGACGGTCTTGAAGTTGTAGTCGGTGGTGTTCTTGATTACAGCAACGTAGGTGCAGCTACCGTATCCATCATCCTTCTTCTCCCACTTGGCGTTCTTGAACAGAGTGTTGAGAGCGTCCTCGATACCAGCCTTCTTGCTGACCGCGGTACCGTTGGCAACAATGTCCGCGAAGTCATCCTTGTACTTGTCGCCAACCTTTAGGTCGTACTCATCGACCATGGTCTTAAGAATCTGACTGCGCTTGTCATATGCCTTGGACCATGCCTCGATATAGTCCCAGGTACCGTACTCGTTCTGATTGAGGACCTCCATCTGCGCATCGAGCGAATTGAGGTAAGCGATTACGGTCTCCTGCATCTTGGAGTCCTTGAACTTCGCGTCCTTGAGCTCGGCATCGTTGTCAATCTCCGCCTGGACGGCTGCCTTAAGTCCCTTGGACGAATTGGTGTCATGGGACGAAATGTAATCGGAGCGCTTCTCGTAACCGCGGGCGATGGTCGTCATTGCGGTGTCGTCGACATAGGCATCCGCACCACCCTGGCCCCCGCAACCCGTAAGGCCGACAACACCCATGCACATGAGTGCCGTGAGCGCGAGCGCCAGAACCCTCTTCTTCATGACAATCCCTTTCTGAATGCGTCGGCGTCGGGCGCATGGCCTACGGGCAGGGCCTTCTCCCAGCCATGAATACCTACCTGACGGCCCAGTGCCGACCTTGTCGTAATGAGACCCCCTATGGGCCTCGCCTGAAGCGAGCTTAAATATGGGGTCGGACATTAATTCGGACAGGCACGGCACGGCCCGTCAACGTTGTGCATAAGCGGGCGGCCCAATCCGCCAACCATAACGATTCGTCTAACATAATGTTAGGGAATAACCTATTTACCTGCGCAAATAGGCGTAATAGCATCAAATGGGCACGGCGTGGTCCACACGCGGGCGGCGCTTCCCGATCGAGGGGAGGTGGTCGCATGGACGTCTTGGTGGTGCTGTCAAGACTCGGAAGGATTTTGAGTCTCATCGCAACGTCACTTGCCATCGCGAGGGATGCCCTCGCCCTGGTCGAAACGATCAAGCGTATGTGGACGGAACGGGGGTCTAAAAAGAACCGGGACTAGTTGCAGCTAGCCCCGGTAAACAGACACCGCGCCGCCCGCCCTAGGTTCCAGCCTTACGGGCCCGCCGTGTGCCTTGGAGTATACGAGGCAGCAAAGAACTTCTCAAGGCTTTGCGGGCAATCAAATGTACAACATTTTGCCTGTTAGACGGCATAGTTATTATATGCGGACAACCCTTCTATGCAGGCAATGATGCCGTTTGGGAAACGCCCCGACGAACGTCACGGGATGTTCACGTCATGTAAACGCGGCCTCCACGCGCGGTGGGTAGACTCCCCCTCAAGACATTTATGGAGGAACGAATGAACTATCCCGAAGACCCCAGCGACAAGACGCGCGTCGACGTTGCGACCCGCGTGGCGCATCCCGACTCGCCAGACGGCGCAGGCGCATCCCAGCCGCAGCGGATGCGCGGCGTGTTCGACGACTTCTCGGTGACGCAGGTCATCGCGTCGGCCCTCTCGGCCGTGACGTCGCTGCTGCTGAGCACCAAGATCGGGATTGTCGGCGGAGTCGTCGGCGTGGCCGTTGGCGCCGCCGTCGCCGCGATCGCGACCCAGGTATACAAGGGTCTGCTGAGTGCCTCGGCCGACAAGCTTCGCGACGCCGCGGGCAGCTACGGTACTGGTTCTGCCAACGACCCCGACCTGACCATGTGTGACGCTACCGAAAAGTTTGTCGGGCTTGCGGACATTGACGCGGACGGCAACCTTTCGGCGGGTGCCGAGGGCGCCTCGGCCGCAGGCTCACAGACGCGCGTAGCGCCCGCCTCCTACATACAGGCACGCCGCAAGCAGCGCAATGTCCAGATGGTCCGCGGCTTTGTGATCGTGGTCGGGGCGGCGCTTGTGGCCGTGGGCCTGACTGCCGCAATCGTTCGCGTTACCAGCGCCGGGCAGGGCTGGGGCGCCCGCCCGGACTTCAGCGCGATCGGCTTGCCACAGCCCCAGACAGACACGACGATTCCTGCCGACACCAAGCAGCTCCCCCAGGCAGACCAGGGCTCGGGCAAGCCCGCGACGACAACGGGCTCGACCGACGCCTCGCAGGACGGCACCTCCAGCGAGCAGGGCTCGTCCGGAAGCACGGGCAACTCGGGCGAATCCGGCAGCACGTCGGGTAGCGAGTCCGGCGGCGCGAGCGGCAGCACCTCCGGATCGTCCGCGTCGAGCGGCACCAACGGCTCGGGCGGAACCGGCACCGGCAGCTCGGGTGGCACTGCTAGCGGCGGCGAATCTGGCGGCACGTCCAGCGGCGCGTCGAGTATCCAGCAAGGCAATGCCTCGGCCGGCGGTGTCGGCGGAACCAAACAGGACTCGTCAGGCACCACGGCGACCGGAACCACGACCACCAACTAGCGACGCAACTGCCACGCCACGCGGCGCGCCATCTGGTGCGCCAACACGCCACGCGACAATGTGCCAACCAAATGCGAACGGGAGACCCATAGCCATGACGAACGTCCTCGTACTGCTTCCCGCCAACGACGACCACCGCACGCGCCTGCAGGCCGCGGCGCCCGACGCCAACCTCGAGTACGTCGAGCCCGGCGAGGTCACCGACGCGCAGCTGTCGCACGCCGACGCGATCCTGGGCAACCTCGCCCCCGAGCGCCTCTCCGCCTGCGAGAACCTGCGCCTTTTGCAGTTGGCCTCCGCCGGCTTCGACAAGTACGTCGACGGGCGGGTGCCCGAGGGCGCGGCGCTGTGCTGCTCGTCCGGCGCATACGGACAGGCCGTGTCGGAGCACCTGTTTGCCGCGGTGCTCTGCGTGATGAAGCGACTGGACGGCTACCGCGACATGCAGCACCGCCACGAGTGGGGCGACCTGGGCCCCGTTGGCACGCCCCGCGGTGCCAACGTGCTCGTCCTGGGCGCGGGCGACATCGGCACGCACGTGGCACGGCTCTTCCACGCGGTCGGGGCGTCCGTCACCGGCGTGCGCACCCGCGCCAGCGAGCCGCAGCTTCCATTTGACGCCATGGGCACCCTCGCCGACCTGGACCGACTTCTGCCCGAGGCCGACATCGTGTGCAGCGTCCTGCCCAGCACGCCCGACACGCGTCGTTTGGCTAACGAGAAGTTCTTTGCGGGCATGAAGCCCAGCTCAATCTTTGCCAACGCCGGTCGCGGCGACTTGGTGGACCAGGCAGCGCTGGCAGAAGCCCTGCGCTCGGGACACCTCCGCGCGGCCACGCTGGACGTGGCCGACCCCGAGCCGCTGCCCGCCGACGACCCCCTGTGGGACGTGCCGAACCTGCTGCTTACGCCGCACGTCTCGGGCTTCTTCCACCTGGGCGTGACGCTCGACAACGTCGTCGACATCGCCGCCGACAACCTGGGACGCCTGCGCCGCGGCGAGGAGCTTCGAAACCGCGTGCTCTAGCGGAAGGGTTGTCACCCCCTAGTTCGCAAGCATTGCTCCCGCGAGCAAAGCCCTTGCGTAATTGCTCGTAGAGGTCCCATGGGCCTTAGCCTCGCGCTCGAGTGCCTTCTTCATTGCCGTCGGGACCTTGATGGATAAGGTCGAGGAACCGCCGGCGCTCAGTGGCGGGCGACCATAGACTACCTCGCCCTTGTTGGCCCATCCCTCAGGCCACTCATCGCGGTCGAGAGCCGAAGACCAGGAATCGAGCATCTGCTCGGTGACTACAGTTCCATTTGCAGCCTTGATATCGGCCATGATTACCCCCTATCGAGCCCAAGCTCCTTGACGAACTTCTTGGTCGGCGGAACCATCGCATGGAACACAACCCATTGTCCCGCTGCATTTTCCAAGGCGACTAGCTCAGCCATCCTACCGTCGGGCAACACGCCAATCGCAATCCAAATCGGCGGGTCGTTCTCACCGCCTCGCTGTCTGCAAGCGATGGGGCTGTCCCACGCATAGGCAACCTCATCCGCACTCAAGCCGTGCTTCAAAGCGTGCGGCATGACGACTGTTTCTCCCACGCGACCTCCCGTATTCCTATTGGTATACCTAATTGTATTCCCGTTTGTCACTCACTTCATTCACGGTCCTTCTCGGCAGGAACGTGCCGTTTATCGAAGGGTCACGCCAAACGTGAGACTCGCGAGCCCGTAGCGGGCATTATTTACGCATCTGCGGCAATGTGCCGAAAGTCGGACGGCGTTTGCGCGGGTAGTGGCTGCGGGGCAATGGTGCAGGCCATTCGCGGCGGACGGCCGTCAGCGTACATGCGAGGAGGCATGATGGCGTTTTCGAAGGTCGTGGTTGCCGGTGGCGGAGTCCTGGGCAGCCAGATTGCGTTCCAGGCGGCGTATTGCGGGTTCGACGTGACCATCTGGCTGCGCAGCCAGGGCAGCATCGGTCGCACCCAGCCCAAGCTGGACAAGCTTCGCGAGACCTACGTCGAGGCGATCGAGGCCATGGCCGCGGGCACCGGGCCCTGGTGCGCGGGCATCGCCGACGCTGACAAGCCTCTGGACAAGGACGCCTGTCTAGCCCGCGTCGAGGCTGCTTACCAGGGACTTAAGCTCGAGCTGGACATGGCCAGCGCCGTGGCCGACGCCGATTTGGTAATCGAGTCGATGGCCGAGGATCCCAAGGCCAAGGTTGCCTTCTACGAGAAGCTGGCGCCGCTGCTGCCCACCAAGACCGTGGTCGCCACCAACTCGTCGACGCTTCTGCCCAGCCAGTTTGCCAAGTGCAGCGGACGCCCCGGCAAGTACGTGGCGCTCCACTTTGCCAACAGCATCTGGAAGAACAACACCGCCGAGGTCATGGGCCACGACGGGACCGAACAGTCCGTGTTCGACGCGATGTGCGAGTTCGCCAACCAGATCCGCATGATCGCCCTTCCCGTCCGTAAGGAGAAGAACGGCTACCTGCTCAACTCCATGCTGGTGCCGTGGCTGCTGAGCGGCCTGGACCTGTGGGCCAGCGGCGTGTCCGACCCCAAGAGCATCGACATCGCCTGGGAGCATGGCACCGGCGCGCCCAAGGGCCCGTTCCGCGTGATCGACACCGTCGGCCTGAACACCGCGTACAACATCGTCCTTCAGTTCCAGAGCGTGCCGGGGCTTCTGAACCCCCTCTTTAAGAAGATGATGCTGCCGTACAACTACAAGCGCATGGCACAGCTGCTCAAGTCCATGATCGACAACGGCGAGAGCTTCTACTAACGGCTGACGTTCGGCGCGCGGCGTTCGACGTCCAGCAGGCACAGGGAGGCACACCATGTCCGACCACCTGATTCGCGAGTTCGGCGCACTTCTCGACAGTGAGGGCAGGCTGCGCGAGCCCGGCTATGCCACCGCGCCCGTGCTGCGCTACGACCGATCGCAGGTCCGCGCGGCACGGTGGCGCATCAAGGAGTGGGACTACTACCTGGTCAACGACGACCACTACGCCGTGGCGCTGACGGTAAGCGACCTGGGCTACTCCGGCCTGCTGTCGGCCTCGGTGCTGGACTTTGCGCGCGGGACCTTCAAGACCACCAGCGAGATGCTGATCGCGCCGATGGGCCGCCCGCGCATGCCCGCCGACTCCGACGCCGGCGACGTCCGCTACCAGGGGCGCCGCACCAGCGCCTGCTTTGCCCACACCCCCGCCGGGCGTCGCCTGTCCTTCCACATGGATAACTTCGATGCCGAGAAGGACCTCGAGGTGGAGGTGCTTTTGGACCGTCCGCCGCGCGACTCGATGGTCATCGCGACCCCGTGGCGCGAGGACCCGCACGCGTTCTACTACAACCGTAAGGTCATCGGCATGCGCGCCACAGGAGCGTTTCGCGTCGGCGACCTCGTGCACGAGTTCGTGGGAGACGTGGCCGACGGCTCCGCGACCGGCGGCGCGCTCGGGCTGCTGGATTGGGGTCGTGGCGTGTGGACCTACGACAACACCTGGTACTGGGCCGCGGCCCAGGGGCACGTTGCGGACGCCGACGGACGCGACTACGTAATCGGCCTGAACCTGGGCTATGGCTTCGGCGACACCAGCGCCGCGAGCGAGAACATGGTCTTCGTCGACGGCATCGCCCACAAGCTGGGTCACGTCGACTTCGGGATTCCGACGGTCGACGGCGGCGTCGGCGGGCGAGCCGGCAAGGGCGACCCTGTCTACGACTACCTCGCACCCTGGCACATGACCGATGACGCTGGCAGGCTCGACCTGACCTTCTCGCCCCAAATCGACCGCACCGACTTCATCAACCTTGGCATCATCGGATCCGACCAACACCAGGTGTTTGGCAAGCTCACGGGCACGATCGTGCTTGATGACGGGTCGACCCTGACCGTCGACGGGCTGCGAGGGTCGGCCGAGCACATCCACAACCGCTATTAGGTGGCGAGAGTCAGCACGTCCTCCTGACCAGACGATCCGAGACAACAAGAGCGACGGCCGTGGTCAAATTACCCCTCGGCCGTCGCTCGTTTTTTATGGATGGTCAAGTTAGGCCCGGCCTGAGTCCGACTTGACCACCTGTGCCGACGTTTGCCCAGGATAGGTTTTCCAGAGCGACAGTCAGGACCGACTTTGTCCACAGTCGGAGGGCAGTTTGACCACGGGGCGCAATCGTGCGGCACGGGCGCCTGAAACACTGGCCGCCTGCGCGCGCCATGGTCGTACTGCGACGCAGGACGCGGTCGACGCGCCGTACGGCGCCATGGTCGCACCGCCCGTCGCGACGCCACGTCGCACGCCCGCCACGGCTCCCCTACCCCAGCAGTGCCATCACGCGGCGCTTGCACTCCAGGTACTCGAGGGTCAGGTCGAAGCCGTCGCGCTTCTCGACAGGGCACGTGACCTCGACCTGGCCAACCAGCCCGGACGGCTCGCCCTGGGCGGGCGCGCCGCGCATGACGTAGACGCGGTCCGCCATCGAGACGGCCTCGTCCACGTCGTGGGTGATCACCAGGGCGGAAAGGCCCAGGTCGCGTACGATGCCGCAGAACCACGCGCGCATGTCGCCGCGGGTCAGGGCGTCCAGCGCGCTGAACGGCTCGTCCAGAAGGACCATGTCGTTGTCCATCAGGTAGGTCCTCAGCAGGGCCGCGCGCTGGCGCATGCCGCCCGAGAGCTGCGAGGGCCACTGGCGCTCGCAGCCCGCAAGGCCAAAGCGCTCGAACAGCGGCTCGGCTTTGGCATGCGCCTCGCGGCGGCCCATCCCGCCCAAGACCAGCGGCAGGCACACGTTGTCCAACACCGTCTGACTGGGCAGCAGCAAGTCCTTCTGCAGCATGTAGCTGACGCTGCCAGGGCGGCCCGTCACGTCCGTGCCATGGAGAAGGACTGTGCCCTCGTCGGGCGTGGACAGGCCGGCCAGGGCGTGGAACAGCGTCGTCTTGCCACAGCCAGAGCGGCCGACGAGGCACACGACCTCGCCGGCGCCCACAGTGAGCGAGACATCGCGCGCGACCGGCATGTCGTCCCACGACAGCGCCAGGCCGCGAGCCTCCAGAGCGGGAGTCGCCGTGGACCCCCCGATGTGACCGGATGCAGCCACTAGGCCTCCAGGTAGTCCATGGTCCAGCCGGCGTTGACGTCGAGCTCGTGCTCCACCAGCTTGTTGTCGTTCAGCCACTTGTAGAAGGCCGACCAGCGGTCCTTCTCGATAATGCCCCAGCTGGAGGCGTCGGACTGGTACTCGCCCGCCAGGTACTCGGCGCTCTGCTTGACGAGCTTCTCGTCCAGCTCGGGCACGGCGTCCAGAAGGATCTGCGCCGCGTCGGCGTGGTTGGAGATCGCGTACTCGTAGCCACGCTTGGCCGCGCGCAGGAACGCCTTGATGACCTCGGGGTTCTTCTGGGCGTACTCGGAGTTGGCGGCCAGGACCGGGGTGTAGTAGTCGAACACCTTGTCGATCGAGATGAAGCTGAAGTAGTTGTAGTCGAAGTCCTGGACGACGGCGTTCTGGACGGCCCAGCCCTCGTAGACCCACACGTCGTCGAACATGTCGGCCTTCAGTCCGGAGACCTCGTCGTCGACGTTGTAGGGAACCAGGTCGAGCTTGGAGAAGTCGCCACCGTCCTTCTCGACGATGTGCTTGATCGTGGCCTGCTCGACGGGCATGTCCCAGGTGGCGTACTTGTGGCCCATCATGGCCTTGGGGCGCGTGATGCCGTCGGCCTTGCGGCTCATGATGCCGCTGGTGTTGTGCTGGATGACGGCGGCGATGGCCTGGATCGGCATGGGGCTGTCGCTGTCCAGGGCGTTGGCGATGTAGTCCTGGTAGCTGACGCCGACCTGCGCCTTGCCGGAGCCGATCATGGCCTCGGCGGTGTCGTCGGCGGGCTGGACGATCTCGACCTCGAGGCCCTCGTCGGCAAAGTAGCCCTGGGCCTGGGCCACGTAGATGCCCGTGTGGTTGGTGTTGGGGGTGTAGTCCAGGCAGAAGGTCAGCTTGGTCTTCTTGCCGTCATCGGCGGCGCCGGAGTCGGCGGCGTTGCCGCACGCGCCCAGGGCCAGGGCGGCAGCCGCGGCGCCGGTGCCTGCAAGGAAGTTCCTGCGAGAGATGTCGATGGTCATTTGCGGTTCCCTTCCGCACGCCTCCACGGCGTGCAAATCCGTTCCAAAAGGTCAACCAGGGCCATGAGGCCCAGGCTCAGAGCCGAGATCAGGATGATCGCCGCGAACATGCGGTCGTACGAGAAGGACTTGCGCACGCGGATCATGTACACGCCCAGGCCGGAGAAGCCGCCCAGCCACTCGGCGATGACGGCGCCCACGATCGCGTACGTGGCGCTGATGCGCAATCCCGAGAAGAACTGCCCGGCCGCTGCCGGCAGCTTGGCGTACCAGAAGACCTGCCAGCGCTTTGCGCGCATCGTGCGCATCAGGTCGACGACGTCGGGGTCCACGCTGCGAAAGCCGCGGGCCAGCCCCACCGTCACCGGGAAGAAGGTGGTCAGCACCACCAGCACGACCTTGGGCACGATGCCAAAGCCGAACCACAGCACCAGCAGGGGCGCCAGGGCGATGGTCGGGATCGTCTGCGACACCGTGACGATGGGGTCCAGGGCGCGCCCCAACCACTCGAAGCGGTCCATCAGCACGGCGACCACAAAGCCCAGCGCCACGCCGATGCCCAGGCCAAGCGCGGCCTCGTACAGGGTCGTCATGCAGTGGCTGCCCAGAAGCGCCGCGTCGTCGACGAACGACATGACCACCTGCACGGGCGACGGCAGCAGGTAGGACGGCACCAGCTCGAACGAGCACGCGGCCTGCCACAGCGCCACGATCGCGACGACGCCCACCGCTCCCGGCAGCCACCTCGGCGCCGACGGGCGCGCGGGCGCGGGTCGGGCGGCGGCAGGGGCGGCACCACCCGTGGCGGCGGCGTCGACCCGAGCGTCCTTCTCGGCAGGGGCGTTGTCGCGGGGGCTAACGGCCATGGTTAGGCCTCGGCGCCGGCGGACGAGGCCAGCGTCGGGTCGTCGGCGTGGTACTTGCCGACCTTGTGCTCGGTGGTCATGACGTCGCCGTCGGGGCGGTAGTTGATCTTGGCGTAGGTCATCACGTGGCCGCAGCCGGCCTTGGCGCCCACCAGCTGGCAGTTCTTGAGGACCTCCATGCAGGTGTCGTAGTCGCCCTCGATGGCGGTCTCGAACGGGCCGACGAAGTAGCTGACGCCGGTCGAGGCGATGTAGTCGATCACCGCGTCGACGGCGGCGCAGGTCTCCTCGTCGGAGGTCGCGTCCATGGGCAGGTACTGGATGGCAATCGAGCAGTTCAAGCGCTCTCCCCTCCCGCGCGGGCCAGCCCCGTGCGTCTTCGGGGCACCAAAAAGGCGCCCGGTCGTCGTAGGCGCCATGCAACGGATGGGAGAATCCGGTCTCGTGGTCCCTACGCCGGCATTACCCGGATCAGGTTCGAAGGTCAGGGCCGCAAGATCCTGGGCCCAATCTCAGCCGGCGTGCGCCAGCCCCCTTTTATCGCTCAACACTTTAGCACGTCGGACCACGGGCCTGCCGAGAAGGACGCGCGAGGCCGCATGTCCAGACGGCGATGAAACGCTCGGGGGCGAGCCGCCACCGGCGACTCGCCCCCACCAAAAGCATATGTGACGCGATGCCTACACCAGAAGCTCGCGGACCTTCTCGACCTGCTCGGGCGTCGCCTGGACCGCCGGCTCGAAGATCTTGGTCGAGATGGGCAGCCCCTTCAGGTTGACCGCGACCTTGATTGCCGAGACGAACAGGTCGCACGCGTCGTAGACGGCCATGAGCGACGAGACGCGCTCAGCGCACTCGATGGCGGTCGCGAAGTCGCCCGCCTGGTAGGCGCCGTGCATCCTCGCAAAGAGCTCGGGCTCCACGTTGGTGAGGCCGCACAGGACGCCGTTGCCGCCGCTCGCACGATTGACCAGGTAGTACTCGTCGAAGCCGGAGAGGACCGAGAACTCGGGGTTGACCCGACGGACGGCACGGATGACCTTGCGCGTGTGGCTGACGGTGTCGACCGTGTCCTTGATGCCGCAGATGTTCGGGTGCGCGGCGGCGAGCCTGGCCACGAGCTCGGGCGACAGGTCGGTGCCGGTGCGCGCCGGGAAGTTGTACAGCACGACGGGCAGGTCGGTGGCGTCCGCGATGCCGCCAAAGTACTTCTCGGCAGCGTCGTCGGTGGGCCCGAAGTAGTACGGCGAGACCGCCAGGACCGCGTCGGCGCCGGCCTTCTGGGCATAACGCGTGAGGTCGAGGACGTTGTCGTAGGTGGTGTCACCCACGCCGACGAAGACCTTCATGCGACCGGCGACCCGCTTGACGGCAAAGTCGACGACCTCCTTCTTGTCCCCAAGGCTGACGCTGTAGAACTCTCCGATGCTGCCAAACAGCAGCACGCCGTCGATGCCCGCGTCGGCCAGGTGGTCCAGGTGCCTGCCCCACAGCTCGTAGTCGATCTTCCCATCATCGTCGGTGATGGTGATGGAGGGGCAGAAGACTCCCTCAAACATGTGTCACTCGCTTTCCGGGGTCACGCCCCCACGAATCCCTGCACTGCCGAGAAGGACCTAGAGGTAGTAGGCCTTGACAGCGTTGTCGTAGAAGACGCCCTGCTTCTCGGCGTCGGTGAAGACGTCGGAGTCCTCGATGAAGGTGTAGAGGTCCTTGTAGTCGAACTTGGTGAGCACGCAGGGGGAGTCGGTGCCCCAGATGATCTTGTCGGCGCCCAGGACGTCCTTCGCCATCGCGATGTACTTGAGCGCGGTGGGATACGGGTAGGCCTCGGGAGCGACGTTCCAGGGCAGCGCGGAGAGGTCGACCCAGACGTTGTCGTGGGCGAGGTACGGAAGCGCGCACTTGAGGACGTCGCCGTCCTCGAGGGACGGGGCAAGCAGGTGGCAGACGACGATGTGCAGGCCGGGGTACTTCTTGGCCAGGCGATACACGGCCTCGGGCTGGCAGCTGGACTGGTTGGGGCTGCCGATGTCGAGCACCAGGGTGGCGTCCTCGACCTGGGCGATCCTGTCGATAAGGACCGTCATCTCGGGGCCGTCGACCGCGAAGTCGCGGTGGTAGCCGGAAAGGCCGCCGCCCACGGAGACCTCGAACTTGAAGACGTGGGCGTGGAGGTCGTTGATGAAGTGCTCGAGAATCTGCTGGGCGCAGCGGCAGAAGGGGTCGAGCATGACGGCGGCCTTGAAGCGGTCGGGGTACTTCTCGGCACACTCCATGGCGTACTCGTTCTGCAGGCCATACAGGACGCCCTGCAGCAGGATGGCCTTCTCGACGTCGTTCTCGTCCATGACGTCCATGAAGGTCTCGACGAGGTACTCCTTGTCGCCCTTGCCCTCGGGGATGATGCGGAACTCCTCGCCGGTGGCCCAGCGGCAGTTGCCGTTGCCCAGGGGACGCAGCTCGCCGGCCTTGCCCATGGAACCGATGTGATCAAAGACGTGGGCGTGGGCATCGATCTTCTTCATTTTGTTCTCCTTACGTCAAACAATGTCTGATGGATACGTGGTCAGTGACGGATACGCTTTGCTGCCAGGCGGGCACCACCTCCAGCCGAACCCGCGGACGCGGGGACATCGGGGGCCTTGCAATCCAGACGCTAGGCGGACTGCTCCTCGGCCTCCATCTCCTCCTCGGTCACGTCGTCGATCGGGACGACGAGGGTGAACAGGAAGGCGAGGCCAAAGGCGAGCGCCAGCGAGATGCAGAAGGGAACGAACGCGCGGCTCATGAAGACGGGCAGCGTGGTGAGCGCGGGCAGGGCGAAGGCGGTGCCGGCGCAACCGAACAGGCCTGCCACGGCGGAGCCAATGCCGCCAGCGACGCACGCGCAGACCATCGGCTTCTTGAGGCGCAGGTTCACGCCGTACATCGCGGGCTCGGTGATGCCCAGCAGCGTGGTGAGCGAGGCGGAGATCGCCTGGGAGCGGAACTTCTTGTTCTTGGTCTTGAGGGCGACGGCGAGCGCGGCACCGCCCTGGGCGAAGATCGCGCCGCCGAACAGGGCCATGATGGTGTCGAAGCCGTAGACCGCGACGTTGTTCATGGCGATGGGGAACAGGGCCCAGTGCAGGCCAAGGATGACGAGGAACGGCTGGAAGGCACCGATCAGCGCGCCGGCGACGAGCGGCGAGAGGCTATAGACGGCCTCGTAGCCCTGCGCGAGCCAACCACCCACGATGGTACCGAGGGGGCCGAAGACGGCCAGGGTGATCGGGACGATGACGATGATCGTGATGGGCGGCGTGAACAGGCCACGGAAGGTCTCGGGGATGACCTTGTAGCAGGCCTTCTGGACCCAGCTCGCGCAGTAGATGGCAAGAAGGATGGGGATGACGGAGCTGGAGTACGTGGCCTTCGAGAGCTCGAGGCCAAACAGGTAGACGGGCGCGTCTGCGGCCATGACCGTGGTGATGGACGGGTACACCAGGATGCAGCCGAGAAGAACCGCGGTCACCGTGTCAACGTCGAAGCGCTTGGACGAGGTGTAGGCGAGAAACACCGGGATGAAGTAGAACAGCGAGTCGGCCATCGCGTTGAGAATCGCGTACGTGGTCGAGTCGTCGGTGACCATGCCCGAGACCTGCAGAAGCGTCAGGATGCCCTTGAGGATACCGACGGAGACGAGCAGGTTGATGATCGGGAGGAAGAACGAGGACAGCAGGTCGATGACCGCGTTGACGCCGCGCTGGAACGCGTTGGGCGTCTTTTCGGGGGCTTGCGTGGTTGTCACGGTTTCTCTCCTTTCTGGAGCGTCCTGTCAGACGCTGGCCTACATGTAGTTGCAGATGTGCGGAAGGGCGGTCTCGGTATAGCCAAGGACCTCGGCGCAGACCTTGCGGCCGTTGCAGACGGCGATGATGTCGTCGAGCATCCTGTCGCGCATCTCCTCCATGGACTCGGGGCCGTAGATCGTCGGGCTCGCGTCGAGGTCGGTGTTGTCCCTCATGGCCTCGTAGGTGCGCTTGTTGGCAGTCAGGCGATACACGGGCGCGATGGCGTTTCCGGTGGGGGTGCCAAGGCCGGTCGAGAAGACCACGAGCTGGCAGCCGCCGGCGATGATGCCGCCCACGCTGGAGGGGTCGTTGCCGGGGGTGTCCATCACGACGAGGCCCTCGTGCGGCTTGAGCTGCGCCGCGTACGGATAGACGGCGTTGAGGGGGCTGTGGCCGCCCTTGTGCACGCAACCGAGGGACTTCTCCTCGAGGGTCGTGAGGCCACCGGCCATGTTTCCGGGGCTGGGGTTGCCCTCGCGCATCTCGGCGCCAAACATCTGGACGTACTTCTCGTAGTCGTAGACGATCTTGAGGATCTCGTCCGAAACCTGCTTGTCCTTCGCACGACGGGCGAGGATGTGCTCGGCGCCAAAGAGCTCAGGCGTCTCGCACAGCACGGAGGTGGCGCCGTGGTTGACGAGCCAATCGGAGACCTCGCCGATCAGCGGGTTGGAGCCAAGGCCGCTCGAGGGATCGGAGCCACCGCAGTTCGTGCCAAAGATGAGCTCGGAGATGTCGGTGGGCTCGCGGACGCACCGGTCCGCCTCGGCGACCATCTTGCGGGCAAGGCGCGTGCCCTCCTCGATCGCCCTGATGGAGCCGCCGACCTTCTGGATGACCAGGGTCTCGACAGGCTTGTTGGTGCGCTCGCGAATCGCGTCGACCACGATATCGTTCTGGCAGCCCTCGCAGCCAAGGGAGACGCAGACGACGCCGTAGATGTTCGGGTTCGCCGCATAGCCGGCCAGCGCGGCAATGGTCACCTTCTGGTCGCAGTCGACCTGCGAGCAACCGTTCTGGTTGTGGAAGGAGACGCAACCCTCGACCGCGTTCGCGATTCGCTCCGTGGTGTCGGAGGCGCAGATGCTCGTGGGGAGAATCAGGACGTGGTTGCGGATGCCGACGCGACCGTCCGGACGACGGTATCCCATGAAGGTGCGCGTTCCGTCGGCGGCAGACGATGCCTTGGTCGCAACGGAAGCGGTGTCGGTGGCAACCGAGTCCTTCAGGTCGTCGGAGCTCTCGCAGTTGTGCGTGTGAACGTGCTGGCCGCGCTTGATGTCCTTGGTCGCCGCGCCGATGAACTCGCCATACTTGACGACCTTCTCGCCCTTGGGAATGTCCACGAGGGCAATCTTGTGGAACAGCGGGATGTCGTCGGTCACGGTAACGGACGCCAGCGTGCCGTCCGGCATGGGATAGCGGGCCTCGTCACCCGCCTCCAGCTGATAGGTGGCGACGGCGACGTTGTCCCTCTGGTCGATGACAACGGCGTTTTGGCCTTGGCTTACAACGTCTGACATGTTTCCTCCCTATTGATCTTCATGCCTACGTTTTGCTTCTGTTCGTATATGCGAACTTTATTCTTATTTCAAAACACAGGGTATGGGGAGGTCTGCGCCCTGTCCGGGAGGCCGTGGCGAACGGTATGTTTTCCTCTGCGAACGTAGTTCGTATATACGAACTCCTGCAACAATGCTAATTTATCGGTGTAATCGACTCATAGAGGAGCAGTGGACATGACGCAACAAGAGCCCCAGGGCCACCGCGCGACGCTACGCGTGCTGGCAATTCTCGACGCCCTCGCGAACGCCCCCCGTGGCCTCACGATGGCCGAGGTTTGCCGAGAGCTCGACGCGCCCAAGAGCAGCCTCTTCCCCATCCTCCACACCATGGCCGACACCGACTACATCAGGTTCGACGAGGACACGGGCCGCTACGCCATGGGCCTGAAGTCCTACCTGCTGGGCAAGGCGTTCGACCGCGACGGCACGGGCCTGGCACCCATCGAGACGGCCATGCGCGATGTGGTCGATGCCTGCGGCGAGACCTGCCAGCTGGGCGTGTTGGACCACGGGCGCGTGCTGTATGTCGCCCGCGTCGACTCCCCCCAGCAGATTCGACTCTCCTCGGAGATCGGCAAGACGCTGCCGGCGCAGTGCACCGCGATCGGCAAGGCGATTCTTGCCGGATGGGACGACGAACGGGTTCGCGAGACGCTGTCCGAACCGCTCGAGAGGCCGACGCAGAGGGCCGCGGCAACAATAGACGAGGTTTTGGAGCGCCTGGGCGATGTCCGACGCACCGGCTTCGCGCACGACCGCCAGGAGGTGCTCGAGGGCGTGGAGTGCATCGCCGTGCCCATCGACAGGAACGGCGTTCACTACGGCATGGGTGTCTCGGTGCCCGCCTACAGGCTCGACAATGAGAAGGAAAGCCTGATCGAGCAAACCCTCACCAACGCCCAACGCCACATCGCGCAGCTTCTTGGCTAGGGCCACTCGAACGACCGCGGGACATACGAGAAGAACGAGCGCCGTGCGACCCGATCCGGGCCGCACGGCGCTTCTCTTTTGCCGTCCCTGTTGCGCAGGACGCGCTACTCGTGGGTGACGCGTTCGTCGCCCTGGGCCCAGGCGTAGTTCATCTGCGCGTCCGCCGTGCGCCCGATCACGCCGGCGCCGCGGGCGCCAAGCGCGATGACGCCGCCGTTGCCCGCACGCTCCCCGACCGCGGCCAGCGTCGAGCCGGCCGCATCGGCGAGCGACTGTCCCGCGAAAGAGACGCGTGCGTGAAGCTGGAAGGCGGCGGACTCCTGAACGAACTTCTCGCCCGTGCCCGTGCAGCTCACGGCAACGCCGTCCTGGTTGGCATAGGTGCCAGCCCCGATGATGGGCGAGTCGCCCACGCGTCCGGATATCTGCCCCGTGACGCCACCCGTCGAGGTCGCGGCCGCAATCCGTCCCGCGGCGTCGCGCGCCACGGCGCCGACGGTGCCATGCCTCGTGGCCGAGTCGTCGAAGCCCATGGCGGAGCGCTCGCGGAACTCGTCGAGCTCCCGAGCGCGTCTCTCGGTTACGAAATGGTCGTTGGGAACCCGCTCGATCCCCCAGTCGTCCAGCTGGGCGGGAGTCGGCTCCGAGAAGAGCACGTGCGGCGTGCGCTCCATCACGGCGCAGGCGACGTCGATGGGGTGGCGAGCGCTGACGAGGCCACAGGCGGCGCCGCACGAGCCGTCACCCAGCATGATGCTGCTGTCGAGCTCTACCGTGCCGTCCAGCGTGAGCGCCGCGCCGCGACCGCAGTTGAAGCACTCGGCGTCCTCCATCACCCTGATCGCGGCGACGACGGCATCTTGCGCGGAGGCTCCGTCACGCAACAGCGCATACCCCGCCTCGAGCGAGCGAGCCAGGGCCTCGTCGACCTCGCGGGCCTGCTTGGCGCTCATCTCGTGGAGCCTCTTGCCGGCACCGCCATGGATGACGAGCAGGGGCCCGTCGCCGCCCACCTCGATGACCTCGGGCTTGCCCGCACCCTCGACCTTGCGTCCCCTCATTGCTCTCCCCTCTCGCATCCCATCGCAAGCATGATAGGGCCGCGGCTCCGCCCGCACGGTGGCAGGCGCGAGTCGCGGCCCGCTCGGTAGCCTAGAGCTCGCAGGCGACCCTGTAGCCGTCGCCGATGGCGTCGCGAATGTTGCCGCACTTCTCGGCATCGCCAAGAACGTGGGCCACGACGCCCGCCGCGGCAAGGTCGTCCGCCAACTTGGTGTTGGGACGATAGCCCATGGCCAGCACCAGCGTGTCGGCGTCGGCGATGGTGTGGACCTCGCCGTCCTTCTCGTACGAGATGGTGTCCTCGGTGATCTCGGTCACCTTTGCCTCGGTCAGGACGTGGACGCCCTTGGAGAGCATGCGGGTGATAAGGACCGCGCGGCCCGCACCTCCCTCGTTGGCGGCAAGGGTCTTGGTCATCTCGATGACGGTGACGTCACGGTTGGCAGGCGACAGGTCGTTGACCAGCGGGGCCAGGTAGTCGGCCGTCTCGCAGCCGACGGTGCCGCCGCCCACGATGACGATCTTCTTGCCCGGGAAGGCCTTGCCGCCCAGCAGGTCGTCAGCAGTCATGACCTGCTTGAAGCCCTGCATGAAGGCAGGGGCGATGGGCTCGGCGCCGTGTGCCAGGACGACCTCGTAGCCGGCGTAGTCGCGGCAGATGTCCTCGGCGGTGAGCTCGGTGCCAAAGACGCACTTGACACCGGCGTCGGCAAGTCGACGGTACTGGTACTTGATGACGCGGGTGAGCTCCTGCTTCGCGGGCGGGACGGCGGCAATGCGCATCTCGCCGCCCGGCTCGTCCTGCCTGTCAACCAGCACGACGTTGTGGCCGCGCTTGGCCGCGATGTAGGCAGCCTCCATGCCGGCGGGACCGGCACCGACGACCAGCACGTCCCTCGTGACGGCCGCGGGCTCGTAGCCGGCCTCGTCATGCTCGACGTCGGGGTTGACGGTGCAGGAGATGCGCTTGCCAAACATGATGCCGTTGAGACAGCGCAGGCAGCCGATGCAGGGGCGGATGTCGTCGGCGTTGCCCGCGGCGGCCTTGTTGCAGAACTCGGCATCGCACAGGTTGGCGCGGCCCATCATGCAGATGTCGGCGGCGCCGTCGGCGATGAGCTCGTCGGCGATCCAGGCCTCGTTGATGCGGCCGACGGTGGCCACCGGGATGTTGACGTGCTTCTTGATCTCGCGGGAGCAATCCGCGTGCGAGGCCTGCTTGGTGCCCGCCGCGGGAATGGCCGAGCCGCGCTTGATGGTGGTGCCACCCGAGACGTGGATCATGTCGACGCCGGCCGCCTCCAGGCGACGCGAGACGTAGATCATGTCGTTGAGGGTCAGGCCGCCATCGGTGTACTCGTCGCCCGAGATACGGACGTCGATGATGAAGTCCTTGCCGCAGCGCTCGCGGATCTCGGCGATGACCTCCAGCAGGAAGCGCATGCGGGCGTCGAGAGAGCCGCCGTACTCGTCGGTGCGCTTGTTGTAGAGCGGGGTCAAGAAGCCGCCGAGCATGCCGTGGGCGTGGGCCGCGTGAACCTCGACGCCATCGACGCCGGCCTTCTGCATACGCACGGCGGCGTCGGCAAACTGGTGTGTGAGCTCATGAATCTCGTCGACGGTGATGGGGCGCGGGGCCTCACGGGCATAGGACGGGCCGACGAAGGACGGGGCCAGAAGGCGCGGGGTGCCGGGGACGTTGAAGGCCATGTAGGCGGGGTGGAACAGCTGCGGCATAATCTTGCAGCCGTACTCGTGAACGGCGTCGGCGAGCTTCTCCCAACCAGGGATGAAGGAGTCGTCGTAGCAGCACATGTCGCCCGGCAGGTAGGTATAGGTGGGCTCGACCGTGACGACCTCGGTGATGATCAGGCCGACGCCGCCCTTGGCGCGGGCGCGATAGTGGTCGACGAGGTCGTCGGTCACATAGCCGTGGTCGGCGAGGTTGGTGGACACGGGCGGCATGAACACGCGGTTCTTGACCTCGGTGGTGCCGACCTTGATCGGGCTGAACAGATTCGGATAGGCTGCGGACTCCATGGTCTCCCCTTTCGGTTGCGCCGCCTCACGAAGTCCGACGGGCATCGTCTGACCCGCGCCCTCCAACGTGGGCCGACGTGACGCACCCTGACGTCGTCGCGGCAAGACTGCTTGTCAAACCATATAAGCGTACCTGAATGCCAGGCCCGACATAACGCCTGCAATGCCATGACAAGACAAATGGCGCCCACGTGGGAAGGATACGTGGGCGCCAAAGGGCAGATATCGAGAAGTGCGGCGCGCTTGGCGCCAAAACCAATGTCAGTCGTCGAGCGCGGCCACCGCTTGGTCCAGGATGGCCTCGGCGCGGTAGTTGCGGTAATCGTCGGGCATGATGATCGCCACCCTCTTCGCGCCACCCTCGACAAGGGGCGACATCGCATAGTCGACCATGGGGGCGAGCATGATGAGGTCGGCCGTGCCGATCTGCTCGATGGCGGAACCGATGGGAACCGCCTCGATCTCGAGGTCGAGACCGCGGTCGGCGATAATCGCACGGATCTTCTCGACAAGAAGTCCCGAGGTAATGCTTAGGGTGCAGCACACGAGAACCTTCTTCATCGTCTCACCTTTCATGTGGTGTCGGACGCAACTGTGCTGGCAAGTGCCGGGGCACGGTCGTTGGCAGACGGCGCGCGCCACCAAAGGGGTGGCTCCCGCCCGCGAGCCTTGCGGACGGGAGCCGAGGGGGGACTACTTCTTCTGGACGTACTTGAGGCAGTCGAGCGTGACGGCGGTGAGGATGATCACGCCGGAGAACACGAACTGCAGGTTGGTGTCGATGCCCAGGATGGTGAGCGAGTAGGTCAGCGCGGTGAAGATCAGCACGCCGACCGTGACGCCCGAGATCTTGCCGATGCCGCCGGTGAAGGAGACGCCGCCGACCACGCAGGCCGCGATGGCGTCCATGTCCCAGCCCTGGCCGTACGCGGCGGAGCCGGAGCCGACCATGCGCATGCACTCGAGCCAGTCGCCAAAGCCGTACAGGATGCCGGCGAGGACGAAGGCGCCCAGGGTGACGCGGAAGACCGAGATGCCAGAGACCGAGGCAGCCTCGGGGTTGCCGCCGACGGCGTAGAGGTTCTTGCCGAACGTGGTCTTGTTCCAGATGAACCAGATGATCGCGATCGCGGCGACGGCCCACAGGATGATCGTCGGGAAGCCATTGACCTTGGGGATGAAGATGGTCGGAATCGTGGGCTCGATGGCGCCGAAGGAGACGCCCTTGGTGGCATAGGTCACGAGACCGAAGATGATGAGCATGTTGGCCATCGTGGAGATGAACGGGTGCATCTTGAAGCGCGCCGTGAAGAAGCCCGCGATGGTGGTGAACACCGTGGTCAGGCAGACGCAGACGACCAGGGCCAAAAGCGCGCGGGCGATGATCGGCATGCTGGTGAAGTCGAACGCGACACCGAAGACCGTACCGGTGTTGATGCCCTGGTGCATGATGATCGTCGCGGCGGTCATGCCCATGCCGACCATACGACCGATGGACAGGTCGGTGCCGGTAAGCAGGATCAGGCCGGCGACGCCGAGCGCGTAGAACATGCGGGGCGAGGCCTGCTGCAGGATGTTGAGGACGTTCTGGTAGGTCAGCAGATGCGTGCCCTTGACGACGGGCGCCACGATGCACAGCGCGATGAAGACCATGCAGATGACGATGTACAGGCCGTTCCTCAGCAGGAAGTCACGCGTGTTGAACGTGTAGGCGTAGTTCTCGCGCTTCTGGGCCTGCTTCTCGGCGAAGGTGAACTTGCCCATGCGCAGCATGTCGATCAGGTGGTACTTGTAGGCAAACGCCTCGTGCTGGCGGTCCTTGATCTGCTGCAGCTCGGTCTGGTAGGTCACCTTGGCGTCGAACTGACGGTTCTTGTAGATGTAGTTCTCCTCCTTCTTCTCCTTGGCGTCGGAGAGTCCGGAGAGGTTGGCGTTGTGCTCGCTGGCAAGGTCGGCGAGGGCCTTGTCGTACTTAGCCTTGGCCTCGACCTTCGCCGCGGCGCAGCTGGCCTTCACGGGCGAGAAGTACTCGCTGTCAAAGTGCTGCTTCAGGTAGCCCTCGGCGTCGGCGATCAGGGCGTCGACCTCGGCCTTGTGGGAGGCCTCGACCTGCTTGGCCTTCTCCATCTCGGCCTTGTAGCCGGCGATGGCCTCGTCGCGCTCGGCGCGGGTCAGGACGCGGTCGTTCTTGGCGATGTCGATGCTGGTCTGAAGCTCGACGACGCGGGTGGTGCCGTCGGCTCGCAGCTCGTCGATCTTGTGCTGGATCTTGCTGACATACTCGTCGATCGGCTGGAGGAGCTTGGTCTCCTCCTCGATCGAGAGAATCTTTCCGCTGGATGCGGCCATGTGATCTCCCCTTCCGTTACAGGTACTTCGCGCTCAGGCGCAGCAGCTCTTCCTGGTTGGTCTCCTTGGTGTTGACGATGCCCGAGAGACGACCGTTGGACATGACGCCGATGCGGTTGGTGATGCCCAGGATCTCGGGCATCTCCGACGAGACCACGATGATGGTCTTGCCCTGCTTGGCCATCTTGATGATCAGCTCGTAGATCTCGTACTTGGCGCCGACGTCGATGCCACGCGTGGGCTCGTCCATCATGAAGACCTGCGGCCCGCGCTCGAGCCACTTGCCAAAGATGACCTTCTGCTGGTTGCCGCCGGAAAGCGACGAGATGAGGTCATCGGGGCCCATGCACTTGGTGTTCATCGTCTTGATCTCGGCAGCCGTGGCGCGGACCATCTTGTCGTTGGACAGGGCGGGGCCGCTCTTGTACTGGCCAAGGTTGGCGATGGTGGTGTTGAACGTCAGGTCACCCTTGAGGAACAGGCCATTTGCCTTGCGCTCCTCGGTGATGAGGGCAAAGCCGTGGTCCATGGCGTCGCGGGCGCTCGAGAAGTTCATCAGGCGGTCGCGGAAGTAGACGCGGCCGGCGGCACGGGTACGCACGCCGAAGATGGTCTCCAGAAGCTCGGTTCGGCCGGCGCCGACCAGGCCATACAGACCGAAGATCTCGCCCTTGCGGACGTCGAAGGTGACGTCCTTGAGGTGCGGCTCGTACTTGGTGGAAAGGTGCTGGACCGACAGGATCGGCTCGCCGGGCTCGTTGTCGACCGGCGGGAAGCGGTTCTCGAGCGAACGGCCGACCATTGCGGAGATCAGCTCGTTCATGTCGGTGTCCTTGGTGCTCTTGGTCATGACGAGGTTGCCGTCACGAAGCACCGAGACGTCGTCGCAGATCTCGAAGATCTCGTCCATCTTGTGCGAGATATAGACGAGCGCAATGCCCTGGCTCTTGAGCATGCGCATCATCGAGAAGAGCTTCTCGACCTCCTGGGCCATGAGCGACGAGGTGGGCTCGTCGAGCACGATGACCTTGGCGTTGTAGGAGATTGCCTTGGCGATCTCGCACATCTGGCGCTGCGAGACGCTCATGTTCTTCATCGGCTGCGTGAGGTTGACCGTCATGCCGAGGCGGCGGAACAGGTCCGAGGCCTCCTTCTTCATGCGGGCCTCGTCGATGATGCCTGCCGCGTTGGTCGGGTAGCGACCGAGGAACAGGTTGTCGACAACGTTGCGCTCGAGGCACTGGTTGAGCTCCTGGTGGACCATGGCTACGCCGTTTTCCAGCGCGTCCTTGGGACCGGAGAAGCTCACCTCGCGCCCGTCGAGGATGATGTCACCCTCGTCCTTCTGATAAGTGCCGAACAGGCACTTCATCATGGTGGACTTGCCTGCGCCGTTCTCGCCCATGAGTCCCATCACGGTACCGCGACGCACGTTGAGGTTGATGTGGTCGAGGACCCTGTTGCGACCGAACGACTTGCTCATCCCATGGATTTGCAGGACGTAGTCCTCTTGCTCATCCGCCATTTGATCACCCCTCTTTACCCCTGGTAATTGTTAACGTACTCATCTGTTTGATATGCAAAGGGCCGGGGAGAGATGCGACTCCCCCCGGCCCACACGTCCACTTAGGTGTCAGACGTCGAAGTCAACGCTAGGCCAGCAGCGAGGTGTAGGAGCCGCCGTTGTCGGTCTTCACCATGTTGATGGCGAACGCGTCGTACTCGCCCGGGTTGCCGAGGCGGTTGGTGATGTTGGACTCGGTCTGGCCGTCGCCGCCGATGTACTCGACCTTGAGGTTGAGCAGCTTGTCGTACTTCTGGAGCAGCGGCTGGTAGGTGGCGGACAGGAAGTTGTCAGCCGAGTTGTAGATGTCCAGCCAGACCTTCTTCTCGGGGTGCTTCTCGGCGTCGAGCTGGGCCTGGGCCTTCTCGTACAGGGCGGTGGCGTCCTTGAACTTATCGGCGTTCTCGGCGGTGACGGCGAGGTTCATCGCGTAGTAGGAACGATCCTCCTCGCTGTACTTGAAGTCGGCCTCGTCGAGGACGTTGCCGGCGTCGTCGGCCTCGGAGATGCCGGTGTTGATGTCAACGCCGTCGAGCGCGTTGCGGAGCAGGCGCAGGGTGAGGTAGGCCTGGACGGCCGGGTTCTGGGAGATGGTGCCGGCGTAGCCCTCGGAGATGGCGGCAACGGCGTCGGAGTTGGCATCGTAGCCGAAGGTCGGGACCTTGTGCTCCTTGGACCAGCCGTTGAACATGGCCATGCCCATGCCGTCGTTGTTGGAGACGATGACGTCAATCTGGTCGCCGAAGGAGGAAGCCCAGGAGCCCAGGGCGTTACCGGCGGTGGCGGCATCCCAGGTGGCGCCGGCGGAGTTCTTCATCTCCTGCGAGGCCAGCTCGCGGACCTTGTACTTCTTGCCGTTGACCTCGATCTCGCCGTCCTTGACGACGGTGGCGGAGCCGTCGGTGTTGGTGCCGGCGGCCTCGGAGACGATGGCGCCGTCCTTCTCGACAGCGGTACCGAGGGCCTTGCGGCAGCCACGGGTACGGGCGATGGAGTCGTTGTGGCCCACGTCGCCGATGGCGAGGACGTAGCCGATGATGCCGTCGCCGTTGCGGTCGATCTTGTCGATGTTCGCCTTGATGTAGTCGACGACCATCTGGCCCTCGAGCTCGCCACCCTGGTTGGCGTCGAAGCCGACGTAGTAGGTGTCCTTGTTCCAGTTGAGGGTGGTCATGTCGAGCTCACCGGTGGAACTGTTGGACGGCTGGCGGTTGAAGAAGACGACCGGCTTGTCCTTGTTGGCGACCGCATCACCAGAGGCAGCGTCGCCGCCACCGCCACAACCCACGAGGCCGCTAGCGGCCACGGTGGTCAGGCCAAGACCACAGTACTTGAGGAAATCACGACGAGAAACTGCCATAACGATCTTCCCTTCCCTATCTGCGTGCCTTCCGCACGCCATTTATCTTGCAGCGGGACGAATCCCGCCGAGACACCAGAGGAACGGTGGCGCAAGGACTGCTAAGTTGACCACCCATCTGTGGCCATCTCTGATTGCGTACGCTAACATTCGCGCGCCGCAACAATCGCGAAACAATCTTGAGCAATGCCGAACGGTCTGTTTTGCAACCGCGAACGGTACCAATTGAAGAGGGCCGCCCTCTGGCAAGCGAGGCGGCCCCTCAGGACAATCGCAGTTAAACAGCAACATATGGTTAATTATTCGACCAGTCAAAAACGGCCGCATCCGCACGGGCAAGCTCGTCTGCGGACCATTCGGGACCGAGAAGCGCCGTCGGCACGGCGCCTAGAGGCCGACCGGCGCCACCGAGGCGCGCTCGACGAGCGTGCCGGGAATGCGGATGGCCACCACCGGGTTGTTGGCGGGGTCGAGCGGGATGGCATGCTCGAAGGCGGTGCGACCGCGCTGGTGGTTGTCGAAGCGCACGGTGGTGAGCCTGCTGTTGGGGACGTAGTCGGCAAGCGAGTCGTCGACGCCGACCACGCTCACGTCCTCCGGGACGCGCAGGCCGTGGTCACGCAGGGCCCAGATGACGCCGTTTGCCATCTGGTCGTTCGCGGCGAAGACCGCGGTGAACACGCGATCGTGCTCGAGCATGCGGCAGGCCGCCTCGTAGCCGCTGTCGGCCGACCAGTCGCCTCGGATCGGCTCGACGACGGGCAACCCCCTCTTCTGGAGGGTGTCGCGCCAACCTGCCTGGCGGTAGCCCTCGTCGATGGAGGACTCGGGGCCTGCGACATAGCGGATCTGGGTGTGGCCATTGGCCATCAGGTGGCCCATCAGCGTGAGGGCGCACTGGTACTGGTCGGAGTCGACCGTGGTGCAGCGCGGGTGCTCGCACATCGACACGATCACCGACGGCAGGCCAGGCTGCGGCGAGAACTCGTCGAAGTCCGGCGCCAGGCGGCTCATGCCGAAGATGACGCCGTCGACGGGCAAGGCCGCCATCGAGCGCGACGCCTCGCCCAGCGAGAACTCCTTGTCCTTGCTGACCTCGATCAGGGTCACGGCGTAGCCACGCTCGCGCGCGGCGGCGGTGACGCCGTCGAGCATCGAGAGGTTGCCGAACTCGGTGATGTCGTTCACGCACAGGCCGACGGAGTGGTACCTGCCGTCCCTGAGGGAACGTCCCGCGTAGTTGACGCGAAAGCCAAGCTCCTCCATCGCCTCGCGCACGCGCTTGCGAGTGCGCTCGCTGACGTTGGGCATGTCGTTGGCCACGCGCGAGACGGTCTGCTGCGAGACGCCGGCAAGGCGCGCGACGTCGTTCATCGAGACCGTGCGGCCAGGCTGCACTCGCTCGTCCGCTCGCCCGCTTCCACCCATTTGACATCCACCCCCATAGACGCTCGCGGCCATTTGCTCGTCGGCCGGCACTTTATAGCTGCACAGGATACCACCCAACCACTCGCAGGGACTTTTGGACCGATTGCGGGAATTGGCCCAAAAGTCCCTCGCGATGCAATGAGTACGTTAACAATAATAGCGAGAAGAACCTGTGCGACTCTGCCAAACGGCAGCTCAGGCACAACAAACGACCTTCGGGGGCATGTCATGGCTGACATCAAGCGCTTTGGCAAGACCGACGACGGAACGGACGCGAGCGTCTACACGCTCTCCTGCGGCGAGGTGACGGCACGCGTCACGGACTTCGGCGCGACCCTGCTCTCGCTGTGCGCGCCCGACCGAGAAGGACGCCAGGCCGACGTCGTGCTCGGGTTCGACCGGCTGGACGGCTACTTCGACAACCCCGCCTGCTACGGCGCCACCATCGGCCCGTCCGCCAACCGCACCGACCGAGGCCAGGTCACCCTCGGTGGCACCACCTACCAGATGCCGCGCAACGACGGGCCCGACAACCGCAACAACCTGCACACCGACCTCGCCCACGGCCTGCACAAGCGCGTCTGGGACGCCGACGCGGCCGAGGACGGGGCCTCTGTGTCCTTCTCGATCGACCTCGCCGACGGCGAGCTCGGCCTTCCTGGCAACCGGCACTTCACCGCAACCTACTCGCTGGCGCCCTCGGCGGAAGGCGGCGTGGCGCTCACCGTCGGATACGCCTGCGAGTCGGACGCCCCCACCTTCGTCAACATGACCAACCACACCTACTGGAACCTCGCCGGCCACGACTCCGGGCTCGCGCTCGCCCAGGTGGTCAGCGTCAACGCCAGCCGGTACCTGCCACTTCGCGACGACAACGTCTCGGCGGGCGAGGTTGCCGACGTCAGCGGCACCCCCTTCGACTTCCGCAAGCCCAAGACGCTCGGCCGCGACATCGGGCTCGAGGACGCCCAGCTGGCCCAGGGCCGCGGCTACGACCACTGCCTGTGCGTCGACGGCTACGAGGGTGGCGCGGCGCCTCGCCACGCCCTGAGCGCCGAGGACCTCGCCTGCGGCCGCACGCTCGACATCTACATCACCACGCCCGGCGCGCACCTCTACACCGGCAACTGGCTCGACGACGCCGACGCCAAGCACGGCGCCACCTACACCCCGCGCTGCGGCTTCGCCTTCGAGCCCGAGTTCTGGCCCGACAACATGCACCATGCCGACTGGGCCCACCCCGTCTGCGAGCCGGCACACCCCTACTCCCAGACCATCGTCTATCGCTTCTCCAACAAGTAGCAGGCAAAGCGGTCGCGACCCGCACCGGCGGGCCGCCCGAGAAAGGAAGCACCATGAGCGAGAACGTCTGCCCTGATCTTCTCTCCCACCTCACCAAGCTGTTCGAGGCCTCGTTCGGCCCGGTCGACGGCAAGCGGCTGCTGCACGTGCACGCGCCCGGCCGCTCCGAGATCTCGGGCAACCACACCGACCACGAGGGCGGCCACGTCATCGCCGCGGCCCTCGACGTCGCGGTCGACGGCCTGGCCTGCGCAAACGGCACCAACGTCGTGCGCGTGGCCTCCGAGGGCTACCCCCTGTTCGAGGTGGCCCTGGACTCGCTGGACGTCCAGGAGGACGAGAAGGGCACCACCGCCAGCCTCGTCCGCGGCATGGCCCACGAGGTCGCGGCCGAAGGCGCCACGCCGGCCGGCTTCGACCTCGCCATGACCTGCACCGTCCCCTCGGGCGGCGGCCTGTCCAGCTCCGCCGCCGTCGAGGGCGCCTTCGGCCGCGCGATGGAGGTGCTGTGGGACGCCGCCGCGGCCGAGCCCGTCGCCCTCGCGCAGATGAGCCAGCGCACCGAGAACAACTACTACGGCAAGCCCTGCGGCCTGATGGACCAGGCCGCCGTCTGCCTGGGCGGCCTTGCCTTCATGGACTTCGAGGACTCCGCCAACCCCAAGACCCAGAAGCTCGAGCTCGACTTCGAGGACCACGGGTACGCCCTGGTGCTCGTCAAGGTCGGCGCCGACCACGCCGCCTCCACCGACGACTACGCCGCCGTCCCCGGCGAGATGCAGGCCATCGCCGCCAAGCTCGGCCACGCCCGCCTGTGCGAGGTCGACAAGGCCGACTTCGACCGCCAGGTCCCCGCGCTGCGCGAGCAGTTCGGCGACCGCGCCGTGCTGCGCTGCATCCACTACTGGTACGAGAACGACCTCGTCGACCGCCGCTGGGACGCCCTGCAGTCCGCCGACGTCGACACCTTCCTGCGGCTGACGCGCGCCAGCGGCGCCAGCTCCGCCATGTACCTGCAGAACGTCGTGGCCGAGCTCGGCCGCGAGCAGCCCGCGATGTACGCCCTGGGCCTGGCCGAGCACGTCCTCGACGGCCGCGGCGCCGTCCGCATCCACGGTGGCGGCTTCGGCGGCACCATCCAGGCCTTCGTGCCGCTGGACCTCGCCGACGAGTTCGTCGAGCGCATGGACTTCTGGCTCGGCGCCGGCTCCGCCCGTCGCTACGCCGTCTCCGACAAGGGGGCGTACGCGGCATGGCTGTAACCGAGACCTCCCGCCTGCGCGACGCCGTGCAGGCGCTCGTCGACTACTGCGTCAACCGCGGCCTGCAGAAGGCCGCCGACCGCGTCTGGTCCTACAACGCCGTCCTCGAGTGCGCCGGCGCCCTTGGCCCCGCGCCCGACGTCGACTGGGTGCTCGCCGAGGCCACGCCTGCCACGGGCGACGCCTTCGACCTCGACGCGGCACTTCTCGCCATCGCGGAGGCGGCCGTGGCAAACGGCGTCGCCGACGACACCGCCAGCGGCCGCGACCGCGTGGCCTGTCGCGTGATGGGCCTGCTCATGCCCAAGCCCTCGCAGGTCGCCGACGAGTTCGCCCGCCTGGCCACAGCCGACGGCCCCATGGCCGCCACCGACTGGTTCTACCGGCTGTGCTGCGACGCGGGCTACGTGCGCCGCTCCGCCATCGCACGCAACATCGAGTGGTCCACCCCCACCCAGTGGGGCGACCTCGAGATCACGATCAACCTCTCCAAGCCCGAGAAGGACCCGCGCGAGATCGCGGCCGCGGGCGCTGCCAAGGACGCTGGCGAGAAGTACCCCGCGTGCCAGCTGTGCATCGAGAACGAGGGCTACCCCGGACGTGCCGCGAGCGCGCCGGGCGGCGCGCACCCCGCGCGCCAGAACCTGCGCATCATCCCGATCGAGCTCGGCGGCGAGCGTTGGGGCCTGCAGTACTCCCCCTACGCCTACTTCAACGAGCACTGCATCGCCATGAGCAGCCACCACCGCCCCATGCACATCGACCGTGCCGCACTCGCGTGCCTGCTCGACTTCGTCGACACCGTGCCCGGCTACTTCATCGGCTCCAACGCCGACCTGCCCATCGTCGGCGGCTCGATCCTGTCGCACGACCACTTCCAGGGTGGCGCCCACGAGTTCCCGATGATGCGCGCCGAGGTTGCCTCCGAGTTCGCGATGGACGGCTTTGCGGACGTCACCGGCACCGTGCTGCGCTGGCCGCTTTCGGTCGTGCGCCTGCGCAGCGCCAGCAGGGACAGCCTGCTGGACGCCGCGACCCACGTGATCGACGCGTGGCGTGCCTGGTCCGACGAGTCCGTGGGCGTCGTCGCGCACGACGAGGACGGCACGCCCCACAACACCGTGACCCCCGTGGTGCGCCGCGTGGACTCCGCCGGCCGCGTGGGCGGCGACGGCTACGAGGTCTACCTCGCCCTGCGCTGCAACGTCACCTCCGACGAGCACCCGCTGGGCGTCTTCCACCCGCACGCCGAGTACCACCACATCAAGAAGGAGAACATCGGCCTGATCGAGGTCATGGGCCTGGCCATCCTGCCCGCCCGCCTCGTCGGCGAGCTTGCCGCCGTTCGCGACCACCTGCTCGCGGGCGACGTTGCGGGCCTGGCCGACGACGCGCTCTGCGCGAGCCACGCCGCCTGGGCCGCCGACGTCTACGAGCGCCGCGGCGCCGAGCTCACGGCCGACAACGCGACCCAGATCCTGCACGAGGAGGTCGGCGTCGTCTTCGGCCACGTGCTCGAGGACGCGGGCGTCTTCAAGTGGGACCAGCAGGGCCGCGCCGCCTGCGATCGCTTTATCGCGAGCCTGTAGCGCCACGCGCCACCCGCCCGATGACGCACGGGTGTCACACCGCACCGGAGCGGCGCCAACGGCGCGCAAACAATGCCACAACACAAAGAGGGACCCGAGCCCAAAGCCCGGGTCCCTCCTCTTTTCGTACGTTGTAACGACCCGACGCCCATGGGCCCGGTCGGGCCAGGCGCCGATTCCGACGGTCGGGAGAGGCTATCGCCTACAGCATCGCGCCGAAGTCGCTCACCAGGATCTGGCCGGTCAGGGCGCGGGACTCGTCGCTCGAAAGGAACAGCGCGATGTTGGCGACGTCCTCCGGCATGCAGGGCTGCGTGCGGAGGTTGGAGTGGGTGGCCATGGCGCCCATCATGTCGGCGTCCATGTCGGCCGCGG